>ONED01000014.1:17519-55773 GCA_900316755.1 uncultured Eubacteriales bacterium | reverse complement strand
AAAAAACAAAAAAGGCTTATATCTTCAAATTTATGAGAGCTTTTATGATCCGGAGCGTGGTCATACTGCTCACAAATCTTTTAAACCTATTGGTTATGTACACGAACTTCAGGCGAAAGGGATTGACGACCCTGTCTCCTTCTATCAGGAAGAAGTGGTTAAGCTCAACCAGGAGTTTCGAGCTGCCCAAAAAGCAAAAAAGGCTCAACAGATTTCTGAGGAATCTCCCGAGAAGCTTCTCGGTTATTTCCCGATGAAAAATATCAATGACAAACTCTCTGTCAAGAAGTATATCGACCTGATGCAGACTGCTACGGATTTCCGTTTTAATGTTTTTGACATGATGTCTTCCCTTGTTTACGCAAGGCTTGTTCAACCATGCTCAAAATCCAAAACATTTGATGAAGTGATTCCAAAACTGTTTGATTCCTGTGGTTATTCTCTCAACCAGCTTTATGACGGTCTTGAATATATAGGCTGTGAGTACGAAAAGATTATTGAAATCTACAATCATCAGATGAAACAACTCTATAAGTTTGATACTTCACACAGTTATTTCGATTGTACAAACTTCTATTTTGAAATAGATAAAGAAGACGATTTCCGAAAAAAGGGACCTTCCAAAGAAAACAAAAAGGAACCGATTGTCGGTCTCGGTCTTCTTCTTGATGCAAACCAGATTCCCATAGGTATGAAGCTTTTCCCGGGCAACGAAAGTGAAAAGCCAGTAATTAGAAATATCATTGATACATTAAAAAAGCGCAACTCTGTAACGGGAAGAACCATTCAGATCGCGGACAAAGGTTTGAACTGCTCCGAAAATATTTATCACGCTGTTAAAAATGGGGATGGATATATCTTCTCTAAATCCGTAAAACAGCTTCCGGAAACAGAAAAAACATGGGTGCTACTTTCAAATGATTATAAAGACGTGAAAAATGCAAATGGTGATGTCCTATATCGGATAAAAGATTGTGTTGACGATTTCGAATACCGGATCAAAGATGTAACTACCGGACAATACAGAACTTTTAAACTAAGAGAAAAAAGAATTGTCACCTATAACCCAAAGCTTGCCAAAAAGCAGATTTACGAAATCAACAGAGAAATCGAAAAGGCTAAGCTTCTAAAAGCATCACAAGCAAAGAAATCAGAGTATGGAGACTGTGCCAAATATGTGATTTTTTCTGCAGTGGATAAGAAAGGGAACGACACAGACGGTAAAGTAAAAGTTACCATGAATGAGGAACTGATAAAGAAATCCCTGGAACTTGCAGGCTATAACATGCTGGTCACATCAGAGATTTCCATGTCAAGCAAAGATATCTATGATGCCTATCATAACCTGTGGAGAATTGAAGAATCTTTTAAAATCATGAAATCACAGCTTGATGCAAGACCGGTATTTCTGCAAAAAGAGGATACCATCACCGGACATTTTCTAATCTGTTATCTGGCAGTATTGTTGACAAGACTTTTACAGTTCAAGGTACTAAAAAACACCTATTGTACCGAAGATATATTTAACTTCATACATGATTTCAGAGTAGCCAAAATATCCGACAGAAAATACATAAATCTCGCCAAAAAGAACTCGTTTATCAACTATTTTTTGAGCGATGGTGAAATTAAAAAAATGCTAAGCCACAGGTTCTAACCCTTGGCTTAGCACCATATTTTAAGGTTCAACTCCCAAAGTCAGGTATTATACAGAATTATATCATATCTTGTCAATTGGTATCTCGCCTCAATGTGGCTTAAATCCTTTATTTTACCAGAAGCTCCCTGCCTTTTAACGGAAACTTTGGAGAGTTTCCATTCACAGGCATTTCCATCCATAGGTTGGATTTACTTCTTGGTCAAAAGCAGAGCAAATCCCTGCTTCCTTGCCCACAGGTTGGGCAAAAGTAAAGAAATCTTCGCACTCTTGCCCACAGATTGGGCAAAAGTAAAGAAATCCTCACACTCTTACCCACAGGTTGGGCAAACGCAAGTCAAATTTGCGTATCCATGCCCAACCCTTGGGCAAAAAACAAAGCATCCCCGCTCCCTTGCCCAGCCCTCGGGCAAAAAACAAAGCATCCCCCGCTCCCTTGCCCAACACCAGTCTCCTAAAATTGTTTTAAGCCCCTGCGTTGCCACAGATGTCCAGAAACTTCCTCTCAAACTTTTATCTCAATGCGGCTTAAATCCTTTCCCCCGCACTTCGCTGGACTCCATCGTCACCAGAAAGGCTTCTTCGTCTACTTCTTTTACTGCCTTCTGTACCATATGCATCTGTTTATTGTTGCAGGCACACATCACCACCTGTTTTTCTTCTTTTGTATAGCTCCCGACTCCTTTTAACAGCGTCGAACCCCTCTGGGTCAGTTCATCAATCTTGTCCGCAACTTCCTGTCCGTGCGCCGTCACAATCAATGCCAGTTTCCCGGCATCGATTCCGTACATCACCTTGTCTACTACCACCGACAAAATGTAAGTCGCAATCAAGCCATAGATAATACGGTTGATATCTCCCTGCATGAGAATGCCTCCGACGATAACCACTGCAAAGTCAAACACAATAATCAGCTTTCCAAGAGAGATGTGGGGCTTCCATTTTCGCACAGCCATAAAAATAAAATCCGCGCCTCCGGTGGAAGTATCCCGCGCATAAATCATGGCAAATCCGATTCCCGAAAAGACGCCCATACAAATGCAGGACAGCATCAAATCTCCCTCATAAACCGGAAACAGCGGAGCCACAGCGTCCAGCATAATATTGGAAATCAACATGGTTTTTATGGACTTCAGGAAAAATTGTTTCCCCAGAGAACGGTAACAGAAAATCGCAATCGGAATATTCAATAGGTTTGTCATAGCCCCAATGGGAATCCCAAAAAAGTGGTAAAAAACTACCGCAATTCCGGAAATCCCGGCGACCGGAAACCCTGACGCCACGGCAAAATTATACACCCCGATTGCAATCAAAAGACCGCCTGCCATATCCGCTCCTATATCAAATACCATCTCTTTTGCTTTTTTCCAATTCATCCTCTACTCTCCATTCTTCCCGGCTTTAAAACATAAAATCATCTCATTTGTCAGACTGACCGTTCGCTCCGTCACCGGGATTTCCTCTCGCTCAAACCATTCTGCCACAGCAAGCTCCTTTTCATCCAATACAATCTCCGGCGAGCCGTCTACCTCGCAATAAAACCCAAACAGCAATGTACCTGTAAACGACCATGGCTGGCTTTTGTAGTAAGTAATATTTTTTACTTTAAGCCCTACTTCCTCCATGACCTCCCGCCGTACGGTATCTTCTATTGTCTCACCAATCTCCGCAAATCCCGCAACAAGCGCGTAACTTTTGAATTTTCTACCCGCATACTTGGTAAGAAGCAGCCGGTTCCCATTCGTCACTCCCACGATGACCGCCGGACAAATCTTCGGATACTCCATCTGGTGACAGGTCTCGCAGAACATCATCCGCTCTGCACTGTCATGCTTCATCGGCTTCCCGCATCTGCCACAGAATCGGTGGCTCTGATACCACTGGTTTAACTGATAAGCGGTAATTCCCGCAAATGCCAGATGAAGCGGTCGTACGCTCCGAAAAGCTTCCTTGTCGAGCCATCGGTATGAACCACAGCCTGTAACTTCCTCCAAATCCTTTGAAGGCACAGGAAAATCTCCGAACATTCCTTTCTCAATCAGATAAAAGCCCCTATCATCAATTGTAAACAGATACCTGGCTCTCTCATAAATCTCCGGATTCCCTGATTCCAGTTCTTCAAATGTCGGGTATTGAATCTCGTCACCCACTGTTTTTGCCAAGAGCTTTCCTTCCTTAAAATACATCCCATAACTATTTTTTCCCGGTCTCTGTGGCTTATATTCATTTCTATATAAATGTGGCGCAATGTCCTGAATCATATACGACACCTCCTGTAAACTTTTCTCTTATTCTAACACACTTTTAGAAAAATTGACACATACTCTGTTTTTATACTATAATGGATGGAGAAAAGAATCCTAAGCAAACTAAGGGAGCACTGCCATGAAAATTGTTTTTTTAGATGCGAAAACCATCGGAGACGATATCGACTTATCTGCCTATGATGCACTGGGCGAAGTCGTAAAATATGATTTTTCCACCCCGGAAGAAATCCCGGAACGGGTGAAGGACGCAGATATTATTATTCTGAACAAGGCACCGATTTGCGAGCAGACGATTGGCGCTGCTAAGCATTTAAAACTTGTCTGCGTCACCGCAACCGGCACAAACAATCTGGATAAAGATTACCTTGAAAAGCGTAACATTGCATGGAGAAATGTAGCCGGTTACTCTACAGAATCGGTAGCGCAGCACACCTTTGCAATGCTGTTTTATTTGTTAGAAAAACTGAACTACTATGACGCCTATGTAAAAGAAGAACGCTATGTAAATGACACCATTTTCACCCACTTTGCAGAGCACTTTCACCAGATTTCCGGGATGACATGGGGTATTGTCGGGCTCGGCAATATCGGACGTCGGGTGGCGGACATTGCAAAAGCGTTCGGCGCAACTGTGATTTACTATTCTACCAGTGGAAAGAATGACCAAGAAGGCTACACCCGGGTGGATTTTGATACGCTGCTTTCCACCTCCGATATCATCTCCGTTCACGCTCCACTATCTCCGGAAACGGAAGGACTGATGAATCGGACTGCCTTTACGAAAATGAAACCAAGTGCAATCTTCCTTAATCTGGGCCGCGGCGCAATCGTGGTGGAACAGGATCTGGCAGAAGCACTCCGGCAAAAACAGATTGCTGCTGCAGGACTGGACGTACTCTGTGCAGAGCCCATGAGCCCGGACAATCCACTACTCTCCATCAAGGACAGCAAACGGCTCCTCATTACCCCGCATATCGGGTGGGCCAGCGTGGAGGCGCGTACAAACTTAATGCATATTATATGGAATCAAATTAAAGAATGGGAACGCACTACCTAGTGCATTCCCATATTTTTACCATTTATTTTTCTTCAACCGACTACTCTTCTTCCGCGGTAGCTCCGGCTGTCTCTTTTGTTTCCTCCGCTGTCTCCTCAGATGCCTCCGATGTTTCCTTGGTGTCCTCATCTTCGAACTCGACTTCGTCGTAGCTTTCCTGTTCAAGCTTGGTGCCGCACTTTGAACAGTATACTGCACTCGGCTCTACATGTTCCTTGCAGTTCGGACAGACATCCAGACCTTTAATCTCTGCCACTTGTCTTTTGCACGCTTCGATGGAACTATCCCGCTCCTCGATTGCTTCGCACAATTCTACAAATTCGGAATCCACTGCTTTTCCCTTTTGGAAATGTTCGTAAATGCTCTTTCCGATAGCCTGAAAATCCCTCTCATTGCTGCGTTCCATCACACGGATTTGGCTTTTGATTTTCTGAATCTCTACTGCTTCCTCCGTTTTCTTCGACACTACCTCGGCCTTCTCCGAGATTGTCTTCCCCAAGCTTTCTAAATTTCCCTTTAAATTTTCAAAAAAGTCTGCCATATCATTTTCTCCTTTCCATGCATCAAAGCCGCCTTAATTCCTCGAACGCCCGGTATAAATTCAGTCTGCCATACCCCCATGTGCGGTTTGGATAGACCTCATTTGCTGTCCT
The DNA here is from genome assembly GCA_900316755.1 of uncultured Eubacteriales bacterium. Taxonomy (GTDB): domain Bacteria; phylum Bacillota; class Clostridia; order Lachnospirales; family Lachnospiraceae; genus Faecalimonas. The sequence continues at coordinate 50,139 of ONED01000014.1, read as the reverse complement.
TTCTGTCCCAAGTGTCAATAAATTTCGAATCTGAATCGAATCTGCTTCCCCCCGCTCTCCCCGGTAAACCAGCCATTCCAACATCAGTGCGGCGGCCCCCGCCGTAATACCGGCTGCAATACTGGAACCGGTGCGCTCTGCAAATTGATTTCTCATTACGGCACCGGTCACATTCACGCCCGGAGCCACGAAATTAGGTTTAATCACTCCACCTCTAGTATATCCTCTTCCCGAAGAAATAGCAATACTATTATCCGTTCCATTGTAAAATCCCACCGTCATTGCCGTGATGGTGCTTGAGGGCTCCGTAATCGTATAATCCGGATTCGATTCCAGAAAATACACCTCATTTTCCAGAAATTCCGTCAAAGGAAGCCATATATGAAAGATGCCCTCGGCTACCTGAATCGGTCTTACAACCACCTTCCAGATTCCTTCTGTCGGATTCCTCATCCGAAAGAAAATCAATTCCGCATTTGACCGTTCCAGAAACAAATGGCAATCAATCGTCACCCGTGTCCCTTCAAAAATAAACTGATACTCCTGTGTCTCACCACTTCGCACCGGAAATTCCGGTGTCCGTCCGCCGCTTGGCGAAACTACCGTTACCCCCATGATATTCGGGTTTTCCGTCCAAAGCTCCATACAAAACCCACTTACCCCGGATGCCACACGGATTTCCACCTCTTTGACGTCATTTTCATTTTCCGCACGCCCAAGATAGTGATGCCTTTGGTTTGCCTCATTTCCTGCACCAATCACAATAGCGCGTTTTGACAAACTGGAGTAAATCTCAAGCAAGCCGCTTAAGGGCGACAGCGCACTGTGCCCTCCCATATTCGTTCCCAGTGCAATACAGATGACCAGCGGTACATCCAGTTTCTCGGCAAGCTCATTTAAATATTTCAGACCCAGCATGATATCCGTCTCCTGATAACACGGAGCATCCGTCCGAATCTGGTAAAACTCCTTCAAATACGGTTTTGCAGGCTTTAATTTCACCACTGCAATCGTAGCATCCGGGGCAGCACCAATAAACTGGTTTGCCTCGTCCGCCCCGCCCGCCGCAACACTTGCCAAAAATGTACCATGGCTGATTTCATCCCTGCTTGGAACGACTTGCAGCGGATTTTCCCCACGCAGGGCTTCGTCAATCTGCTCCCGGCGGTACTCCGTTCCGTAGGAAAGCCCTTTCGGCGGATTTCCCTCCTGAATGGTCTGATCCCAGATTCCTGCAATCCTTGTACTTCCGTCCAGATTGCGGAAAATGGGATTTTGATAATCAATCCCCGTATCTACAAACCCTATCATGACGCCGCTTCCCTGCAGGTTCAGGGTGGGATAATTCTGCACCTGCAAAATCCCCGCCTGTGTCATGGCATCCACGTCAAGCAAGGTGTAACATTTCGGGATGGAATTATACGAATACGTTTCAAAGGTAATGGGATCCGCCCGCTCCTTTTCCACATAAACTATGTTGTAGACAAATTCTGCCTCCTGCACACAGGTATCTTCTGTAATGATGCTTCGAAATTCAGACCGTCCAAGCTGACTGACAATGAAATCACGATAGTCATTTGAAAGAATACGCCCCCGGCATATATTGGATTCCGGCATAGAAAAACCTCTGTCGTTTTTCTTTTAGTGTATTCAGCAGTTGTCGCTTTGCGAATCCGTTTTATCCTGTAATCCGCTGCTGCCCACGCATTGTAATAAGGGGACCGCCCGTCCCTTCAATATATTCTTTCGTAATGGTCACCTGCCCGATATTATCATCCTTCGGAATCTCATACATGATATCCAGCATAAATTCCTCGATAATAGACCGGAGCGCTCTCGCCCCCGTATCCTTCTCCATCGCCTTTGCTGCGATTGCACGAAGTGCGTCTTCATCGAAATTTAATTTCACCTCGTCTAAAGCAAGGAGCTTCTGATACTGCTTCAAGATTGCGTTCTTCGGCTCTTTGAGAATCTTTACAAGCATCTCTTCATTCAGACCCTGTAGGGTGAAAATCACCGGAAGACGCCCGATAAACTCCGGAATCATCCCGAATTTTCGAAGATCCTCCACCGTTACTTTCGAGAGCAAATCCTTCTCCCCATCGTATTTATCCTTCAAATCGGCAATAAATCCCATGGAAGAGTGTTTGTTCAAACGCTCTTTGATAATTTCCTCCAGATCCGGGAATGCCCCTCCGCAGATAAACAAAATGTTCTTCGTATCAATGGTTTCCAGCGGAACCATGGCATTCTTGCTGTTTGCCCCAACCGGAACTTCTACCTGACTTCCCTCTAACAATTTCAAGAGTCCCTGCTGCACCGACTCACCGCTTACGTCCCTCTGGCTTGCATTTCTTTTCTTGGCAAGCTTATCAATTTCATCGATAAACACAATCCCGCGTTCTGCCTTTTCCACATCATTTCCTGCCGCCGCGAGCAATTTGGAAAGCACGCTTTCAATATCGTCCCCTATGTAGCCCGCCTCGGTGAGCGATGTGGCATCCGCAATCGCAAGCGGCACATCTAAAAGTCTGGCAAGTGTCTTTACCAGATAGGTCTTCCCGGAACCGGTAGGTCCAATCATAAGCATATTGGACTTCTCGATTTCAATATCGTCCATGGTGTCTGTCGCAACACGTTTGTAATGATTGTAAACCGCCACCGCCATGGCTTTCTTCGCGTATTCCTGTCCGATGACATACTCATCCAACTGCGCCTTGATTTTATGGGGCGCCGGAATATCTTTAATATTCAGCGCGGGAGCTTTCTTCTCTCCCTCTTTTTTCTTTTTCACACGCTGTCTCTTCGGAAGTACGGTGTCCATATCCGAAAGGTTCACAAACTGAATGCCCGGGATATTCGGCATCTTGCTCATATCAAACGGAATGTTGCTCATGGCATCCATGCTCTTTTGCATACAATCGGCACACACATACAGATTATTGGGCATCTCAATCAGCTTTCCGGTCACGCTCTCCGGTCTGTGGCACATGAAACAATACTTTTCATAGCCATCCTCGTTTTCTTCTATTTCATTGAAATCTATTTTATCTGACATAAATTTTTTCCTTCCTTATATTCGGTACGGGATTATTATATCTTAGATACCAACAGACTACAAGTGAACTTTTTATAAACAATGGTCGATATACTCCTCTGCAAACTTCGACGCAACCGCACCGTCTGCAACTGCGGTCACAATCTGCCGAAGCGGCTTCTTACGCAAATCTCCCACGGCAAACACACCCGGAAGGTTCGTCTGCGTGGTCTCGTCTGCAAGCACATAGCCCGCCTCGTCCAAATCCACCTGTCCCTTCAAAAGCTCCGTGTTCGGAACATTTCCGACGGCAACAAATACCCCGTCACAGGGAATCTCTGTCACTTTGTCATCCTTACGGCTTTTTACTTTCACGCCGGTTACAAGCTCCCCGGCCTCAATTTCTACCACTTCCGCACTCCAGACGAATTCCATATTTTCTGCCTTTTCAAGCGCTTCCATATAGGTCTTGGATGCCCTAAGCTCGTCCCTCCTGTGCACTACATATACCTTCTCGCAAATTTTTGCAAGGAAAATCGCGTCTGCAACCGCAGTGTTCCCACCGCCCACAATGACCACCGTTTTCCCCTTGTAAAACATGCCGTCGCAGGTCGCACAGTAGGAGACCCCGCGCCCCCGCAGTTCCCGCTCGTTCGGAAGTCCCAGTTCTCTTGGGAATGCTCCCATCGCCAAAACGACCGTCTTTGCCTCAAACGTCTCCTTTGCCGTACGAATCACCTTCGACTCCAGAGCCAGTTCCACACTTTTTACCTCGGAAAGCTTCGTCTTTACCCCGAAGCGCTCTGCCCCCTGTTTCATCTGCATGCCGAGTTCAAATCCATTCACCCCGTCTGCAAATCCCGGATAGTTTTCCACTACATCCGTGGTTGCCATCTGCCCACCCGGGGAAAATTTTTCCAATACAAGAGCAGAAAGTCCGGCGCGCGCCGCATAGAGCGCAGCCGCATATCCGCCGGGTCCTCCCCCAATAATCACCACATCATAGCTATTATTTTCCATATCTTCACCTTGTGTTCTTTCTTATATGCTTCTTTCCAGCCAATCAGAAAGCTCTTCTTTGGACATTGCACCGACAAAGCTTTCCTTCACTTCACCATTCTGAAAAAGTTTCAGGGTCGGAATACTCATGACCCGGTATTTCACTGCCAGCTCCGGCGCCTCATCTACGTCAAGCTTTACTACCTTTAATGCTCCCTCTCGTTCCTCGGAAACTTCCTCTAACACCGGTGCAAACATTTTACACGGCATGCACCAGGTTGCAAAAAAATCCACCAGTACCGGAATCTCTGACTGTAAAACCTCTTGTTCAAAATCTGCGTTTGTTACTTTTTTCATTTCTTTGTTCCTCCTATTCGTTCAGCATTTCCAAAAACTGTTCTTCTGTAATAATCGAAATGCCGAGTTCTTTTGCTTTTTTATTTTTAGACGACGTAGAATTTACATCGTTGTTAATAAGGTAATCCGTTTTTGAGGTGACAGAGCCTGTCACCTTCCCGCCCTTGCTTTCAATGAGCTCCTTCACTTCATTTCGGTTTACGAAATGCTCCACACTTCCCGTAATCACAAAATTTTTGTTTGTGAAAATCTGTGCCTGCCCGCTTTCCTCTTCCGCCTTGATTTTCAATTCGCCAAGCAGCGTACGCAATTCCCGCACGCGCTTTTCATCGGCAAAATAATCTACATACGCGCCGGCAATCACCGGTCCGATGCCCGGAATGGCGCTTAACTCTTCCTCCGTCAGATGTATCATTTTTTCTATATCATATCGGAATTCCCTGCAAATCACTTTCGCATTTGCCAGCCCGATATTCGCAATTCCCAGTCCGTAGATGAGCTTTGGAAGGCTCGTCTCCCTCGCCTTTTCCACACTCTTTTGCAGATTCACATAAGACTTTTCCCCAAATCCTTCCATGGATTTGATTTCCGCCTCGTACCGGTCCAGATGGAAAATGTCGGAATACGTGTTTATAAATCCTTTGGCAATGAATTTCTCCAGCGTAGCCTCGGACAATCCCTCGATATTCAGTGCATCTCTGCTCACAAATAAGGCAAAGGATTTCAAATGCTTCGCACCGCAGTCTTCATTGGTGCAATACAGTGCTTTTGTGTCGCTGACCTTTCGAATCTCGGTCCTGCCGTGGCATACCGGACATTCCTTGGGAATATCCTTCACGCCGCTTCTGGTAAGATTGTCTGCAATCTGCGGGATAATCATGTTTGCCTTATACACTTCTATTGTGTCACCGATTCCCAGTTCCAATTCCTCCATAATGCTGATATTATGGACACTGGCGCGGCTGACGGTCGTTCCTTCCAGCTCCACCGGCTCAAAGATGGCAACCGGATTTAAAAGCCCTGTCCTTGACGCACTCCACTCGATTTCCAGAAGCTTCGTTTCCCGAATCTCGTCCGCCCATTTAAACGCAAAGGAATCTCTCGGGAACTTGGAGGTCATACCCAGCGACTGTCCGTAGGCAATGTCATCATAAACGAGTACCAGACCATCCGAAGGGAAATCATTCTCCACAATCCGCTCTGAAAACTCCTTCACCTTTTCCTCTATGGTATCTGCAGTGACCGCGCATCCTTCTACGACCTCAAACCCCTGCTCCTTCAGCCACTCAAGCTGGCGGATTCTGGAATTCTGAAAATCAACTCCCTCCGCCTTTACCAGAGAAAAGGCAAAAAACTTTACATTCCGCCCGGCTGTAATCGCATTGTTGAGCTGGCGCACCGAACCGCTGCAAAGATTCCGCGGATTCTTGTATTTTGCATCCACATCTTCAATCTCTTCATTGATTCTCTCAAAATCCCGGTAGCCGATAATCGCCTCCCCGCGAAGAATCAGCTCTCCCGGATACCCGATTTTCAGCGGCAGGTTTTTGAAGGTCTTCGCATTGTTGGTGATGACCTCGCCAATCTCACCGTTTCCCCGGGTAACCGCTTTTTTAAGCTCCCCGTTCAGGTAAGTCAGCACAATGGTAAGCCCGTCTAACTTCCAGGACAGAAATGCCTTTTGGTTCCCCAAAAACTCTTTTAATCTGGACACCTCTTTCGTCTTGTCCAAGGACAGCATGGGCTTTTCGTGCCGCTCCTTCGGCAGTTCACTTAAGACTTCATAGCCTACATTCACCGTGGGGCTTGATGCCATGGTATAGCCAAGCTCCGCCTCCAGCGAAAGCAGCTCGTCATACAGCTTGTCATATTCAAAATTGCTCATGATTTCGGTTGCTTCCTGATAGTATGCCCGGCTTGCCCGATTTAAAAGCTCCACCAGTTCCTGCATCCGTTTCTTTTTCTGTTCCATCCTAACTATCCCTTTCCTTTTTCCATTCTGCTCTGCCTCGCTTCACCTGGCTTCATCATGCCTCGGTCTGCCCTGCCTCGCTTTGCTTCGTCCTCTGCCACCCGGTCGTCTGGTCGGAATCGTGTCTCGTTGGAGGAATCCTTAATAAGCTCATATAGCTCCCTGATCTCCTCCTCTGTCACCTTCCGGTATTCCCCCGGCTTCAAATCGCCCAATTTGATATTCATCACGCGAATCCGTACCAATCTGGTCACCTTATATCCAAAATATTCGCACATCCGTCGGATTTGCCGGTTCAGTCCCTGGGTTAAAATAATCCGGAAGCGGAATTTCCCAACTTTCTCTACCTTACACGTTCTGGTTACCGTGTCCAGAATCGGCACTCCGTTTGCCATCTTCTCTAAAAACTCCCCGGTGACCGGCTTGTTTACCGTTACCAGATATTCTTTTTCATGTTCATTCCCGGCACGCATCATTTTATTGATAATGTCTCCCTGATTCGTCATCAGAAGCAGACCTTCCGAATCTTTATCCAATCTCCCGATATAGGTGATTCTGGTCGGGTAGTGAAGGAAATCAATGATATTGTGCTTTTCCCGCTTCTCCTCCGTGCAGACGATGCCCACCGGCTTATTCACTGCAAGAAGCACCATCTCGTTTTGGGGCTTCACTTGTTTTTCCCCCACACAGACCATCTGAGACTCTGTGACCTTCATGCCCGTCTCCGCCCGTTTCCCATCGACCGTCACCTGTCCGCTTTCTATGAGTCTGTCTGCCTCCCTGCGGGAGCACACCCCGGCCTCGCTTAAAAATTTATTCAAACGTATCTCCATACTTCTTTATCTTCCCCTTTTCCTACTTTCTTTATGATACTGTTTTCCCATTTAAAAGTCAACTTTTGTCCAAAACAGCGTGTACTTTTTCTCCATCTTTGATATAATAGAAACAGATTAGTCGAAGGAGTTCTTTGTATGGATACCAATCGTTTCACCACCGAGTCTGTCACAAAATTATTTTTCCGTTATCTGATTCCTTCCATTCTGGGGACTATGGTAACTTCCATTTACGTTTTAGCAGACACGATTATCATCGGAAAAGGCATCGGGATGGATGCAATGGCGGCATTGAATATTGTGCTTCCTCTTTTTAATGTTTTCTTTGGTAACGGGCTGCTTTTCGGAGTCGGCGGCTCGGTACTGATGTCGATTGCCCGTGGGCGCGGAGATAGTAAAGCCGGAGAATGCTATTTTACCACGGCGTTTCTTTTGAATGTCATCACCTGTGTATTATACACCCTGCTCCTCTGGATTTTCATGGAGCCTGTCGCAAAACTTTTAGGGGCAACCGAGGTGACCATGCCTTACGTGCTGGAGTATATCCCATACGTTATCGCAGGACTCAGTGCGTTTGCATTTTCCACCTTTTTACAGACCTTCGTCCGAAATGACGGAGCTCCAAAGCTGTCCATGATTGCCGTCATTTCCGGCGGTGTCCTCAATGTCTTTCTGGATATCCTGTTTGTATATCCGCTTCATATGGGGATGGCGGGAGCCTCCATCGCAAGCGTCATCGGTTCCGGATGTACCGTATGTATTTTATTGTTCCATTTTTGCTCCAAATCAAACGGGCTTAGGTTTTCCCTGCAAGGGTTTTCGTTTGCCTATATCCGGAGGATTTTCGCAAATGGGTTCACCAGCTTTCTCGTTGAAATCACCTCCGGGATTGTCATGTTTGTGTTTAATCTACAGTTAATCCAACAGGCAGGTGACGTCGGAGTCACCATGTACGGAGTGATTTGCAATACAGTCATCGTTGTGACCTGCCTCTGCAACGGAATCAATCAGGCCGCGCAACCGATTATTTCTACCAATCATGGCGCCGGATGTTTCGAGCGCATTGCAAAGGTACGCAGTCTCGGTCTGAAAGCAGCTTTCCTCGTCTGCTCCATTCCCGCTGTGCTGGGCCTCCTTATGCCGAACCTGTTTACTTACATTTTCATTCACCCAAACGAGGAAATCCTTGCCCTTTCTCCGACGGCAATCCGTACCTACTTTGTGGGATTTTTCGTCATGGGAATCAATATGTTTATTATCGGATACTTTCAGTCCACAGTAAAACCGGGATATTCCCTTCTTCTCTGTCTGCTCAGAGGCTGTATACTCAGTATCCTCTTTGTCTCCCTGCTGGCGCCGCTTTTCGGTCTGACAGGGATTTGGGCATCCATGCCGCTGGCTGAATTTGTAACACTGTTTATTGCCATTTATCTCTTACGAAAAACAACGAAGGAGGAACACCTATGATTGCACTCTCACTACCGGAAGTAAAAGAATGTATGTCAAAGCTATTGCTGACCGAACTGTTTGACCCGTTTTATTTTATAGAAGGGGAAATCGTGACATTTAATACCTTTACCATAGACGGTCGTCTAAAGAAAGAATTTTTTGAGCCGGACGGACTACCCGAACGGGAATACGCACTCTGGAAAGAGGTGCGCGAATTCTGTTTTTCTGTCATCAAAGGAAAACGCACCCCGCTTAGCTTCCAATTTGTGCTTTGCCTGTCGGATGCCAATATTGAAAAGCTCCTAAAACAGCAGGAGCTTCCTTTCCAGCCACAGGATGTGCGCGGCTTGTACCTCAACCTGAAATACGATGGACAGAAGCTTACGTGCATTACCGGAACTTCTATGAACCTTTTTACCATGGATAAATCGCTGGAGCAGGCATGGGATAAAATGGTGCAGAAGTTCTTTGCGCAGAAAGAAATTACATACGAGGTGCTGTGAGAGTTTTAAAATACAAAACAAATATTTTTATTCATTCCCCTTGACATTGCCAAAAAAATTTATCACAATAGAGGTGTAAAAAACAGTTGAAGAACGAACAAAAATAAATTAGAAGATTTTTACTTTGAAGAAACGGCGGTCAAACTGACCGCCGTAAAATTTTGTCTTTATTTTGCCAACAGCATCATAATCTCATTGCTTCTCTGAATAAACGCTGTCATCTCTTCCGGATTCAGAGGTTTGTTGCTAAGCAGCGCCAAATCATACAGTTGCTTGCAGAACATCGGCACATGTTCTCCATCTTTGTGCTCCAGTACATACTGTACCAGCGGGTGGTTTGCATTTAATACCAACGTCACATCTGTACCAAACATGCTCGCATCCATTCCCTGCATGCCGTACATCTTCATCATTTCCTGCATACGGCGGGATTCCTCAGAAAGGGTCATCATAGATGCCACCTTTTCATTTTTCAGTCTTTCCACCTTCACATCCAGTTTGTCGTTCTCCAGCGCCTTGCGGAAAATCTCTGTCAGAGTCTCTGTCGTAGCCTTGAATGCTTCCTCGTCCTCTGCTGCCATATCTTCTTTCAATGTCTCGGTAAGGTCGGCATCAATTCTCTGGAATTTGACATTTTCATTCCGCTGCTCCAACTGTGAAATGAACGGAGCGTCAATATTGTGTGTCAAAATTACTGCATCCATGCCTTCTGCCTTAAACATATTGATGTACTGGCTCTGTTGCTGCTCATCTGTCACATAGTAGATAGTGACCTTTTCTTCCTCTTTCTTTTCCTCAGTTTCAGAAGCTGCATTTTCAGGAGTCTCAGCACTTCCTGCTTCTGCCACATTTGAAGTATCTGCACTCCCTGTGCTCTCTTCTGTCTCCGTCTCCCCGGCTTTATTATTTTCGATGCACTCTTTCAGTGTCAGATATTTGTGATCCAGATTCTTAAAGAGCATGTAATCACTCATCTTGTCACAGAACTTCGTGTCTTTCAGACAACCGAACTTGATAAACGGGCTGATATCATCCCAGTATTTTTCATAAGACTCTTTATCCGTTTTGCACATTCCAATCAGCTTGTCAGCAATCTTCTTGGAAATGTACTCAGAAATCTTGTTGACGAATCCATCGTTTTGAAGCGCACTTCGCGATACATTCAGCGGCAAATCCGGACAGTCAATCACACCTTTTAATACCATCAGAAATTCCGGAATCACTTCCTTGATATTATCCGCGATAAATACCTGATTATTGTACAGTTTAATCTTTCCTTCCACAGAATCGTATTCCGTGTTAATCTTCGGGAAGTACAAGATTCCCTTTAAGTTAAACGGATAATCCATGTTCAAATGAATCCAGAACAAAGGCTCCTTATAATCCATAAATACCTTGCGGTAAAAATCAATATAATCTTCTTTCGTGCATTCATTCGGATGCTTTGCCCAGAGCGGATTGGTATCATTCAGTGCAACCGGACGTTTATTAATTTTCACTTTGTCCTTCGCCGGTGACACCTCTACCATTTCCTTGGTGCCGTCTTCCTTTTCTTTCTCCTCCATCTTTGCATCTTCATGAATATGCTCTACAACCACATCGTCTTCGGTCAATTCGTCTTCCATAATGGTTTCATATTCCTGCTCTGCATTTTCTTTGGCGAGGAAAATCGGTACAGGCATGAAAGAACAGTATTTTTCAATCACTTCTCTTACCTTATATTCATTTGAGAATGCAACGCTGTCCTCATTTAAAAACAGGGTAATCTCCGTCCCGACGGTATCTTTGCTGCCTTCTTCCATATCGTACTCTGTGCCGCCGTCACATGTCCAGTGAACCGGCTTTGCACCTTCTCTATAAGAAAGTGTATCGATATGCACCTCGTCTGCTACCATAAATGCAGAATAAAAGCCAAGACCGAAGTGACCAATCATGTCATCCTCTGTAGTCTTATCTTTGTATTTCTCCAAAAATTCGGTTGCCCCGGAAAAAGCAATCTGGGTGATATATTCCTCCACTTCTTCCGCGGTCATTCCAAGACCATTATCAATAAATTTTAAAGTCTTTTCCTCCGGATTGACCAGAACCTGAATGCTTGGTTTATACTTTTCCGGAAGCTGGTACTCTCCCATCATGTCCAATTTTTTTAACTTGGTAATCGCATCACATCCATTCGAAATCAATTCCCGAACAAAGATATCGTGATCGGAATACACCCATTTTTTTATAATCGGGAAAATATTTTCACTGCTAATTGAAAGATTTCCATGTTTTGTTGCCATAAAATAACATCTCCTTTAAATTAAAACTCTGTCTAATTGGTATCTTAATACGCTTCTTAAAAAATGTCAACAAAAATTAGCACTCATTTTAATTGAGTGCTAATAATTTTATATTTTGTTTATTTTTGATTTAGAAATCTTTCATTTTAGAGATTTTCATTCTTTACAATCTGCTTGTTATGTGATTCAATAAGAATTACCACAATCTTCAAACGACTGATACAAGGAGGTATACTACATGATTCATGAAAAGATACTCAATGAGTATCAAAAAAACGAAAAACAAATCCAGACTTTGAAACAACAGCTAAAAACATTTCCCGAAGGGAAATTGGTCTGCACTAAAAATGGGAAATACAGCAAATGGTATCGGAGCGATGGCTCTACATACGATTACATTCCAAAGCAGAAACGCCAGCTTGCTGAAAAATTAGCCCATAAGAAATATCTATCGTTTCAGCTTCAAGCTTTACTGAACGAACAAGAGGCTCTTAGTTCTTACCTAAAACATCATCACAATACTACGCAAGATGAACTTTCTTTTGTCAACTCCCCTGAGTATATGAATCTTATTTCATCGTATTTTACCCCTGTTTCTCAGGAATTCACCAACTGGATGAACTCCACATATGAAACAAACCAAAAACACCCTGAAACTTTAATTCACAAAACACTCTCCGGCAAATATGTGAGATCTAAATCAGAAGTTCTGATTGATATGTTCCTGTATAAAAACAAAATTCCGTTTCGTTACGAATCCCTTTTACAATTAGATGAGATTGCTCTTTTTCCGGATTTTACAATTCGTCACCCGGAAAGCGGTGAATTCTATTACTGGGAACATTTCGGTTTTATGGATGACCCTGCTTATGTAAAAAACACATGCTCTAAGCTTCAACTTTATGCATCTCATGGTTTTATTCCATCCATAAACTTAATTACAACTTATGAGACGAAAGAAAAGCCTCTGACTGCTGATATGGTTGAAAAAATTGTAAACTACTATTTTCTTGATAAATAAAATCTTTATCTTCGAAACTATTTTGAATTTTATTGGGCAACGGTATGAGAATCCCATGGTTTTGCCCAGGCGTTGGGCATAACCACCGCAGCCCACCACTTCCTTGCCCAACCTCTGGGCAAAACAAGCACAAATCACCTCTTCTTTGCCCAACTCCTGGGCAAAACAAGCACAAACCGTCCCCTTCTTGCCCAGCCTCTGGGCAAAACAAGCACAAACCACCACCTTTTGCCCAACCCCTGGGCAAAACAAGCACAAACCACCTCTTCTTTACCCAACCCCTGGGCAAAACAAGCACAAACCATCCCCTTCTTGCCCAACCCCTGGGCAAAATCAGCACAAACCACCACAAAAAAGCCAACCACATTGTGGTTGGCCAACAATCCATCTTTAGATTTCCTCTTTCACAGGATAGGAGGCAATCGCTCCCTTTCTCTGCACACTATATCCGCAGAAACGATTGGAAAATGTCAAAAACCGCTCCATCTGCTCTGCTGATACTTCTGCAATATTCTCAGCAGTAATTCCCCCGGCATACAATTGATACAGGAAAGAACCGATAAACCCGTCTCCGGCTCCCGTAGTATCTACCGCTTTCACTTTTTCACATGGTGCAAATGCCTTCGCTTTTTTCGTATAACATTCTGCTCCGTCAGATCCCTTTGTATAAATGACCATCTCTACGTTTCCTACAAACAGCTTTTCCAGCACATCGGTAATCTCGGTCTTGCCAGTAAGAAATTCCAGTTCTTCATCTGAAATCTTCAAGATATGTGCGCTTGGAATAAACTCATGCACCGTGCGGTACAAAGTCTCCTCGCTGCTCCAGAGCGGTTTGCGCAGATTCGGGTCAAAACTAATGAGTAATCCTGCTTTTTGGGCATATGTAATTGCCTGCCTGTGTGCCTCCTTCATCGGGAAGTCTCCCAGCGATACAGAGCAAAAATGCAGTGCATACTCTTTTTCAAACCATTCTTCCTTGATATCTTCCGCGCAAAGCAACATATCTGCACTCGGTCTGCGATAAAAAGAAAATTCCCGGTTTCCATCCTCCTTTAATGCCACAAATGCCAGTGCCGTATTTGCTTTGTCCGTTCTCTTCACATACTGTTTTCCGATTCCGAAGCGTTCAAATTCCGCAACAATCTTATCGCCAAATGGGTCGTCCCCAAGCTGTGTAATCATCTCGGCTGCGCCGCCAAGCTTTACGAAGGCTCCACATACATTTGCAGGTGCGCCGCCCACAATCGGCTGAAATTGTTTCACTTCCGAAATGCCCACATTAACCTGCTCCGGAATCATGTCAATTAATGCTTCTCCAATGGATAATAACTTATTCATTTGAATCTCCTCTCTCCCAATCTTTTGGTTTGCCTACATCATACCACAGATTCTCTTCCGATGCCACCCATTTTCCAGATAATGCCTCTGGGGTTTTCAAACAATATCCCGGCTCTTCCGGGCAATGCCTCCGGGGTTTTCAAACAATATCCCGGCTCTTCCGGGCAATGTCTCCGGAGTTACTCTACACTCTTTAGTGATTCCACCATATCAATTTTTTTCAGTTTAAAATACATGAACAGATTTACCAGCATAGAAAAACCTATCGTAAACGCAGCTCCAATCAAATAGCTCTGAACCGAAATCTGCCGTCCGAACATTGCCAAATCCACCTCTACGGTCTCAATCGTGAAAGCGTGAAGGAATTTGCCGATTCCACATCCAAGCAGCGTTCCAAGCAGCGTAAGAAGAATATTTTCCCGGTAGACATATGCTGCAACCTCTATATCATAGAAGCCCAGCACCTTCAGCGTTGCAAGTTCCCGCCTCCGCTCCGTGATGTTGATGTTGTTCAAATTATAGAGAACAACGAAAGACAACATACCGGCAACAATTACAAGCACCACAATCACCTGATCCATCGTAAACAGCATATCATGGAGTTTTTCGCTTAGATTCAAGGTGTACTGCACATTCAAAACCCCTTCATATGCAAGGATGTTTTCACCAACCTGCTCCATTTCTTTCTCAGATACTCCCTCTTTCTTTTGGAGGAACAGGCAGTTCGAAACCGGTGTATCTTCGTACAGGCTTTCATAGAGTTCTAAGGTCATATAAGCATAATGGCTCATATAGTTTTCACAGACAGCCGTAACCGTTACCTGCTGCTCTTTTCTGCCGTCTGAAGAAATCCAAACCGTATCTCCCGCTTTTACCCCCAATGTTTTTGCAGCCTTTTCCGTCAGAATCATCCCATCATCGGAAAGTTCATACTTTTCCTTGGAAACACGGTTCCGATACACAAAGAAACCTTCTGCCTGTTTTACATCATCAATGACTACCAGATAGACATCTTCCTTGTTTTTCTCCTGCCGGATTGTAATATTCGACATGTGCACACTCATAGAAGCGGAAATATCCGGATTGTCTGCCAGATACGTCGCGAGCTCCTCCCTCACCGAATCCTCCATGTTATCGCCAAGATAGACACTGCTGTCGTAGAGCTGCAGCTCCCCGTACTGATAGTCAACAATACTGCTGATGGAATCTCTCAGTCCGAATCCTACCATAAGAAGTCCCATACAGCCGCCAATTCCAAGCAGCGTCATGAGGAAGCGTTTTTTATAGCGGAACAAATTACGGAGCGTAGATTTCCATGTAAAATTCAGATGCCTCCACAAAAACGGAATCCGCTCTATCAAAGTCCTTTTCCCAATCTTAGGTGCCTCCGGACGCATCAGAACAGCAGGCTGATCTCCCAATACCTTGTAGCAGGAAAACAGCGTTGCCCCTACCGTGCAGCACACTGCTATCGCCGTTGCAAGTAGGGCATATCCCCACTGATAGGGAAGAAGCACATGCGGAATATGCTGATACAAAATTTTATATGCCATAATAATGATATACGGGAACAGCTTTTCCCCCACAAGGACACCGAACACACTACCCCCAAGAGTCGCCAGAAGCGCATAGCCCACATATTTTTTCATAATGATTCCCTTGCTGTAGCCCAGTGCCTTAAGCGTTCCAATCTGTACCCGTTGTTCCTCTACCATGCGGGTCATGGTCGTCAGACTGATAAGTGCCGCTACCAAAAAGAAAATGCCCGGGAAGACGATGGCAAGTGCCGCGATACGGTCTGCATTGCTCTCATATCCACTATATTCAGGAATAGAGGTTCGGTCAAAGACATACCATGTGGGAAGCTCCAGTGCTGAAATCTCTGCTTCCGCTGATTCAATTTGCGTCTCACCGTCCTGTATCTCGGAATCCATCTCCGTCTTCGCCTCGGAAAGCTCTGACTTTCCGGACGCAATCTCTTTTTCGGCGGCAGCAAGCTCCTTTTCTGCCGCTAAAAGTTCTGCCTCTTTCTCCGCAAGAAGAACCTGGGCTTCCGCAATCTGTTTCTCCCCTGCTGCAATCTTATCTCCAAACTCTCCGGTCACAGAATCAATCTTCCGGCTGATTTCCTCTATGGAAGCGCGCAGAGATTGCATGGTTTCCTGTATGACCTTCTGCGCCTCTTCCCCCAGATTTTCCGATTTTTGTTCTGCTTCCGAAAGCTTGGTCTCCAAACCTTTCCGCTCCGCATTCAGTTTCCCAATTACCGTATCATAGGCTTCTCTGGTCTCCCGGAGCTCCGCTCTATTTGTCTCCAACTCCGTTTTTGCGCTTTCGACCTGCGTCTTCCCATTTTCCACCTGAAGCTTTCTAAGCTTTATCTCTAATTCTGCCTCCTCCAGCTTCTTTTCGTTTTCGGAAATTTCTTTTTCTGCGTCTTCCTTTTTCGTATTCAGTTCATTTCTGGCCGCGTCCACCTGAAGCTGTGCTTCTTTTGCCAAATCATTCCGACGCACCTCACACCTTCCGTTTTGGACAAGCTGTATCTCTTTGAGAGCCTCGTCAATCAGTTCTTCATACTCCTCTGTAAAGGAAGTCGTTTCTGCGGCTCCTTCTGCCACAGCATACACCTCCGTGTAAACGTCCAACACAAATTCCTTGGGACTTACGATGGCAAATCCGCTCACAGAACCATTTCCAATGGTACTGTTTCCTCTGTCTAATGAAAAATACAGAGGCGAATTTCCGCTTCCTACTATCTGATAGTCGGTATTTTTCAACATATCCGTAAGCACGGCATCCGTGCCGCTCTCCATTGTAATCACATCACCGATTTCATAACCGGAAGCTTTTAAAAAATCTTCATCCAAAAGGCACTCTCCTTCGGCTTTCGGAAGTCGCCCCTCTGTCACCGTAATCAGATTCATATCCTCCGTGTGTGCCATCACATGCAACACCTTCAGGCTGTCCCCCACGCCGCAAAGTACATCCGTGCTGTAAGAACCGAGCGCCTTTTCTATGGAAGGAAGCGCCTCTATTACTTCTACATCTTCCTCGGTAAGCCCGTAGGTACTGACTACCTTGATGTCCATCAGTTTGCTTTCATCCACATAGGCATCGCCGGACAGAATCATATCCGGCTCTGTTGCATGAATCCCCACGAAAATGGATACACCCAGAGCTACAATCAGAAAGATGGAAAGAAAGCGCCCCATACTCTTCCGAATTTCCATAAAGAACTCTTTTTTCCTTGCATTTTTCTTCATCTTCCCACCTACCATTCGATAGTCTCTACCGGAACCGGATGCTCATTTGTCACAATCTTTGAAACTTTTCCGCTTTTCATATGAATCACACGGTCTGCCATCGGTGCAATCGCAGAGTTATGTGTAATCAGAATCACCGTCATCCCCTGCTTCCTGCATGTATCCTGAAGAAGCTTTAAAATGGCTTTCCCGGTGTTATAATCCAAGGCTCCTGTAGGCTCATCGCACAATAACAGCTTCGGATTCTTTGCCAATGCCCTCGCGATTGAGACGCGCTGCTGCTCCCCGCCGGAGAGCTGCGCCGGAAAGTTATTCACGCGACCTCCTAGCCCTACTTCCTCCAAAACGGTCTTTGCATCCAGCGGCTCTTTGCAAATCTGAAGCGCCAGCTCCACATTTTCCAGTGCCGTCAGATTGGGAATCAGATTATAGAATTGAAATACAAATCCGATATCGTCTCTCCGGTATGCAATCAGATTTTTGGGGCTGTATTTGACAATGTTTTCCCCGTCTACCATCACTTTTCCGCTGGTAGCAGTGTCCATACCTCCCAGAATGTTAAGAACGGTCGTCTTCCCGGCGCCACTGGCTCCCACGACCACAACAAACTCCCCTTTTTCCACGGAAAAGCTGATTCCATCTGCCGCTGCAATTTCCACTTCTCCCATTTTGTATACTTTCCTTACATCACGTAATTCTACATAATTATCCATGTATGTACCGCACTCCCTGTTTTTTGTTAGTTTATTATAGCATAAGTACCCGAAGTCATGATACAATACGATTATTAAAATATTATAAATTAAAGGAGACGATATCATGGACGGACTAAGAGTCATTCCGGTAAGCAATATCGAACTTGTTTACTCGCTTTCGACTGTCGCGGATGAAATCTGGCACGAACATTTCGTACCGATTATCGGAGAAGCACAGGTCGATTATATGTTAGAAAAATTTTTATCCCCTGAGGCTCTGGTAGAACAGATTAATTCCGGCTACCAATACTATTTATTTTCCTATGAATATACCTTTGCAGGCTTTGCAGGAGTACACAAAGAAAACGGAAGTCTCTTTCTGAGTAAGCTTTATGTACATAAGGATTTCCGCGGAATAGGCATTGCTTCTTATATGTTTAAGCAATTTATTGAACTTTGTAAGAAAAACAATCTGGATAAAATCTGGCTGACCTGTAACCGCTACAACGTAAACACGCTGGAGGTGTATCGCCACTGGGGGTTTGAGACGGTGCGGGAGGAAGCCACTGATATTGGAAACGGATTCGTGATGGATGATTACATTATGGAATACCGGATTCCGGCAGAATAATAGCTCCATACAGTCCACACAGCGTCATGATTTCTACATGACGCTGTGAGATGTTCTGATGCACCATCGATATTGATAGGGTGCCAGCCAAACCGATTGCAGATTCAACTTCTCTTCTGTAAAAATATCCACATATTCCTCCCGCAATGTAGGCAGGCAGGCCAACTGTCCCTCCTCTGAAAAGTTCGCAAGGCAAACCAGCTCTTCCTCTGCTGTTGTTCTCCGGATTGCAAATACAGGCATCCGCCCGGTATCCCATGTCGTTACATATGCATCTTTTCCAAAACAGGGAAGCTCCCGGCGCATCTGCTCCATCTGTCTGAGTCCTTCCCAAATAGCATGCTGCACCGTACCTTCTTTCTTTCGCAGATCTGCATTTTCCCACTTGAATGAACTCCTGTGCAGATAACGGCTGTCACTTGCGATATCCGGATTCTTCTTATAACCATATTCATTCACCTGACCGATTTCATCACCGGAGGACAACATCATAAAACCTTCCAGACTCATACACGCCGCGTGCATCATAAGCACCCGTCGGATTCCCTGTCTTACCTGTGCTTCATCCCCTTCAAATCCGCCTTTTTCAATGCCGCACAGGCTGGCTGTTGTACCACAGCTTCTGGCATCCCTTGTCACAGAGTCATAGTTGTACAGTTCTCCTCTCGCAAAGCTTCCCGGAAAAGTACCTTCATAGAAATGATATAAATACTCCTTATGCAAAAGCGGGTCTATCATAAGCCTCCGTTCCTGTTCCTCATCCAGCCCCCATCCGATATCGTCATGACAGCGCAGATAATTGACAAAATAACAATTCCTTGGAAGACTGTGAATCACATCCATCTGATGCTTCAAAAGTCTGGTATCCCTTGCAGCCAGTGCAGCCCACAGGTTGACCATACCGGATACCCCATACAGCATATGACACTCCGGCTCTTCCTCTGTGCCAAAATAAGCCGGCAGTTCTTTCGGAGCCATCACAACTTCCCCTTTTAAAATGACTCCCGGGCATACAATTTCCAGAATCATGCGGATAATCCGGACGATTGTATGCACTTGCGGCAGATTCCGACAGTTCGTTCCAAGTTCCTTCCAGATATACGGAACAGCATCAATCCGAAATACTTCGACCCCCAAATTTGCCAGAAACAGAATATTTCCTGCCATCTCATTGAACACCTTCGGATTCCGATAATTCAAGTCCCACTGATATGGATAAAATGTTGTCAGAACGTGTTTTTTCATTTCTTCACACCACGTAAAATTCCCCGGCGCCGTAGCAGGAAACACCTGTGGCATGGTTTTCTCAAACTCCGAAGGTATCTCAAATGTATCGTAACACTGATAGCATTCTATATACTCCTGCTCTCCGTTTTTTGCCCGCATTGCCCACTCATGCGTATCGGCTGTATGGTTCATGACAAAATCCAGACAGAGGCTGATTCCACGTATCCTCAATGCGGCTGTCAATTCACACAATTCGCTGTTCGTGCCGATTTCAGGATCGACTGTCCGAAAATCCTCCACCGCGTATCCTCCGTCATTAAACGGATGCGGCATTTTCAAAAGAGGCATCAAATGCAGGTAGGTAATCTTTTGCTCCGACAAATAATCCAGCTTCTCAATAAGCCCGCGAAGTCCTCCCGCAAAAAGCTTCGGATACATCGTCATGCCCAGCATGTTTCCTTCCCGAAACCATGTGGGGTTTTCTTCTCTTTTGCGGTCCAGCTCCTTCAATTCCCAAGAACGTTCTCCGAAAAATGCCCTCATAGAAGAAAGCAGCTCTTCATAGCTTCTTTCATCATGATACAGCGACATATATTTTTCATGCAACTCGCGCTCATGCTTTTGCATTCTTCGTTTATAATCCTGATTTTCTGTCATAGCTCACTATTCACACTCCATTCTTGTTTCTGTAAAAATCGAAAAGGAACAGGTTGCCTCCAAATAGGTTCCAAGCCCATACACCACATGGCTGATAACGAATTCGCCATCATTGATAAAAATTTCTATTAAGTTCCTGTCAACAAAAATTTCCAGATTGCATTCGCCTGATATCTCAGGGCTTTCTGCCGTGAGCGGATACCCTGTGATTTTGGCAAACACTTCGCTTCTGTCTGCCGATACTCTCCCGTTTTCCATGCAGATGCGGTAGCCGCCGATATTCAGGCTTTCGCCTTCCTTCATGCCGGTACGCAGACAAAATGGGCGGGAAAAATCCGGCTTATCCGGAGAAGTGACCTCCTCACGAAAGCATTTTCTAATCTCGGGATGAACCCTGAAATACACGTGTCCATTCTCCACTTCTATTACTCTTGGCTGACACAGCATACCATTCCACTCCATGCCGTCTTCTTCCTTCACTGATTTTGGCATGCGCATCCATGCGACCATGACTCTTCTTCCGTCTTTATCCAGATTCGTCTGTGGTGCATAGATATCCAATCCGTAATCCACATATTCACAAGTTCCGCAAAGCGTCAGCTCACACTGCACCGGATCAAACTCTGCCGGCGCAAAGACCGCATGATGTTCATAACCTCGGTCTTTGTCGTCTATGTACATGGGAGAACCGAAAAACAAATACCGGTCATTTACTTTAAAAATATCCGGACATTCCAGAATTCTCCCAAATCTTTTGTCCTGCAGCTTTCCTGCAAATTGCCAGTTCACACCATCCCGGCTCGTATAGAAAACAATCATTCCGATTTCTTCCCGGAAGGTGCTTCCGAGTACCATATAATAGGTATCCGCTTCCTTCCATACCTTTGGATCACGTGTATGCGTTGCATGGGCGCGATTCTCATCCTTACTTACCGGAATAATCTGTCTTTTATCCTTCCAGTTATCAAAATGAAATCCATCTTCGGAAATCACCATCGCCTGACTCGTCTCGAAACAGTCATTTTTTGCGATATGAATATTCTCACTGTCTTTTTCCAAGTATTTTACAGCTGAATAGTAAAGACAGAGTTTTCCTTCTATCTCAAGCGCGCTGCCGGAGAAGACCCCATTTTGATCATATTCCTTGGTGGGAAAAAGTGCTACCCCCTGATGCTCCCAATGGACCAGATCCTCACTTACCGCATGCCCCCAGTGCATGGTTCCCCATACCGGTGCATACGGAAAGTGCTGGTAAAACAAATGGTATTTTCCCTTGTAATAAATAAATCCGTTTGGGTCGTTTATCCAGTTCCCCGGAGCCTTCAAATGTAATACATTTTTCTTCATCCTTCATCCGTCCTTTTACTTTACGGCACCTGCCACCACACCGCCGATAATCTGTTTCTGCAGTACAATATACAGAATCAAAATCGGAACTACACATAGCAAAAGTCCTGCCATAATCGTGCCATAATCCGCAGAATAGGTTCCATAAAAACTATAGGTAGACAACGGCAGCGTCAAAAGTTTCTTATCTGTCAGAACCAGCGACGGAAGCAGGAAATCATTCCAGAACGCCAGTGAGTTCAAAATAACCATTGTCGAAATAATTGGCTTCAAAAGCGGCAGTACAATTTTGAAAAAGGTTCCCGAATGGGTACAGCCATCTATATAAGCCGCCTCCTCCAATGCAATCGGAACGTTCCCCTTAATAAAGCCATGGAACATGAACACAGACATTGCCATGGAAAATCCGGTATGCATAAAAATAAGGGTCGCCCGATGATTCAAAACATTTAAGGTACCGCCATAAATGCTCACCAGCGGAATCATAATTGCCTGAAACGGAATAATCATAGACGCTACCATCAGCGCAAATATAATCTTTGATATCACGTTATGATTTCTCACAATATAATACGCAAGCATTGCTGCCAGCAGAGTCACAAGCACCGTCGATGCCACCGTCACAATCACAGAATTTTTGAATGCATTGATAAAATCCATCTGTGTGAACGCCTTCACAAAATTATCAAAAGACAATCCTTTAATCGTATACAGCCACGAAAACGGGCTTTTAATAATATCTCGTTTCTGTTTCAGAGAATTGATAACTACCATCAAGAACGGAAACATATATGCCACAAAAATCAGGATAAGCCCCACCGTTGCCAGTATATTCGCTACTTTTCTTTTCTTTCCTCCAACCGTTGTCTGTTTCATTATGCTTCCACCTCCTTCTTCTTAGTCAGATATACCTGAAGACCACTGATGCACGCTACAATAACAAACAGGATGAGCGCCTCTGCCTGACCCACTCCAAATTGTCTGGATGTAAATGCCTTTTCGTATACATGCATTGCTGCCATTTCCGTCGTCCCATAAGGAGCACCTGCTGTCAACGAGAGGTTTACATCATAAACCATAAAGGCGCGGGACAAGGTCAAAAACAGGCAAATCGTTACAGAGGACATCATCAACGGCATAATAATGTTTTTCAGCTTTACAAACCCTTTCGCCCCATCAATTTCTGCTGCTTCCAGTACATCCTCACTGAGTCCCATAAAACCTGCCACGTAAATCAGAATCATATATCCCGAAAGCTGCCAAACCGATACCAGCACCAACGCCGCAAATGCCTTGTCAGGTTCTGACAACCATGACACTTCAAACAGCTTCCACCCTGTTGTCTCTCCAACGTTGACGAATACTCTGGAAAAAACGAACTGCCAGATGTATCCGAGTACAATTCCGCCAATAAGGTTTGGCGTAAAAAATCCTGCCCGGAAAAAATTCTGTCCTTTTATTCCTCTTGTCAGCAGCCATGCGATTAAAAATGCCAGAACATTTACCAGAACCACCACAACAATCACATACTTAAAGGTGAGAAGCAGGGAAGTCCAGAACTGCCCATCCTTCATAACACCTACGAAATTTTCAAGTCCCACAAAATTCTTTTCCTTTGATACCCCGTTCCAGTCGGTCAGGGTAAGATAAACACCATATAAAAACGGAAGGATTAAAACTGCAAAAAAACAAAATATACCCGGCAATGCAAATATGCAAAAATCCTTTCCTCTACTCTTTGATTTCATATTTCCGCCCCTTTCTTATTTCTGTTTATCCCAATATTTTTGGACTGTATCAATCAACTCTTCTCTGTCACTTCTCCCTGCAAGATATTTTTGCATGGCTGCTCCCAGAACAGACCAGTGGTCATTCGGAACGATTGCCGATGCATTAAACGCCTCTCCTGCCTGTACCTTTTCATAGATATCACGGCTCAGCGGGTCAGCAGGCTCATACGGGTTGTTCTGAAATGGAGGAATGACATTACAGGTCTTTACCAGCATCTGCTGCCCAATCTCACTGTAGACAATCCAGTTTAAAAACTCTTTGGCTGCTGCCTGCTCATTTGCAGATGCCATCTGTCCGTCCAACATAATCTGTTTTGATGGAGAACCTTGTATTTTATAATTCACGAAATCATCCGGGTCATTATTCATAAAATACGGAAGGAACCCATATTCGTCTTCATTCTTGGCACCTGCCTCTGAAAGGTTCGGCCATGCCCAGTTTCCGTTGAACCAGAAAGCGGTTTTCCCGTCTGCCAGATCGATTGCCATCTCATCATAATCTGCACCCAGAGGATCTCCTTTGGCTACGTTATATTTCTTTAGGACATCAAACATATCCAAAAACTCAGACATGCGGTCGTAGGATTCCAAATCCAGACCATTTGCTTTTATTTTTTCGATAATCGCCTTGGCACCATCAGATGTGCCATCATAGGTTTCATATATGTATTGTAAATGATGCGCTCCCAGCGACCAGTCTTCCTTTGCAAGGGATACCGGTTTCTCTATTCCGGCATCTACTAACCGGTCGAGCAGTCCGGTAAATTCATCTAACGTCGTAATCGATTCCGGATCAAACTCTTCTCCCAATGCTTCCTCAATCACTTTTTTGTTATAAATCAATCCTCGTCCTTCAATACATAACGGAAAACTGTAGACTTTTCCGTTTACCCGGGTCAGATACTCCTCCGCTTCTGCGGTCCATGGCTCAGACGATAAATCTGCCGCCTTCTCCTCTGCCAGTGCAATAACATCTGTAGTATCCAAAATGGACAGTGTAGGGGGATTTCCGGAATTGTAAAGGCTTACTACTTTCGTGTACGGCGAATCGCCGTCTGTTACCGGCATAACCTCTACGTGAACTCCCGATTTTTCCTCATACGCTGCGCTCATCTTCTCCAGGGCCACCTGAATCTCTGCCTTTGAATTCAACAGCGTAATCTCCGTCCCTCTCAGAGATGAATCATATGAAAAAGTATCCACCGAAGTATCAATCGGCTGTTCCTCCACTTTTTCATTTGGGTCATCCGGATCACTTGCAAATCCGAATCTACATCCTGTAAGTGTCATTGCCGTCAGCACAACCACAAGAGCTGCCGCAATACCCCTTACCACTACCTTTCTCTTCATAACTCTTTCTCCTTTCCTCTTTCCCTTTCTCAGCTTAACCGGTAAAGTAACCGGTTACTTAACCGATTACTCTTGCTTATGCCACACGTTTTTGCTATACTAATGTCGAAAAAGGAGGTCATTATGAGAAACAACAAGAATGTAACTTTTAGTGACATCGCTAAATATACTCACTTTTCCAAGACAACGATTTCACGTTATTTTAATAATCCGGATTCTCTTACTTTGGAAAACCAGCAGATTATTTCCGATGCACTGGAAAAATTGAATTATAAAGAAAATAAAGTGGCTCGGATTCTGGCAAACGGAAAAACCGAATTTATAGGCATTATTGTACCGGACCTTTACCACCACTATTATTCTGAAATGCTGAATCAGATTTTGGCTACTTATGAAGAATTTGGCTATAAATTTCTGGTGTTCATCGGCGATGAACAGGAAGAAATAGAACGACGCTATATTCAGGAACTGATGGCATACAAGATAGAAGGGTTGATTATCATGAGTCACTCCATCTCTTCCAGAGAACTTGCGGACCTGCAAATTCCGGTTGTCACAATCGAAAGAGAAGATCAGTATGTCTCCAGTGTCAATACCGACAACTATATGGGCGGCTATCAGGCTACCAGTCTGCTTGCCCGGCACAAATGCGATGTCCTCATCCACATCAACTCATTGGCATCAGAATCTGTTCCTGCCTACGGACGAATACAGGCATTCCGTGATTTTTGCACAGAAAAGAAACTGAAGCATCAGGTTTTTATTCGTGAAATGGGACGCAACTATGATACTTCCTATCGCATCCTGCTTCCGATTGTGGAAGAGCTCGAACAGAATTATCATGGTATGAAAAAAGGAATTTTCATCTCAAACGATACCGATGCCAACATTCTTCTGAATATTCTTATCCGGAAATATGGCACCTTGCCCGATGATTACCTGATTATCGGCTTTGATAACTCCCCGATTTCCCGGGAAGCAATCATTCCCATCAGTACCATCGGGCAGCAGATAGATACTATTGCCCATGAAGCAGTTAGTCTGCTTGTAAATCAGATGAACGAACGCAGAAAACGCAGACCCGTCCTTACGGACAAGCCCATTCATAAAATTATCACCCCTATTCTAATCCGCCGGGAAACTACCGAAGGATGTCAACCATGGGGCGAAGAGCCAAATGCAAATTAAAAAAACAGAGCTGACATTAACGTCAGCTCTCTCAAAATAAAAAGCTACGGAAAAGGGATTCGAACCCCTACTAACAGAGTCAGAGTCTGCTGTGCTACCATTACACCATTCCGCAATTTTTTCTCGAACGATATCATTATATCAGTCTTTCGAAAAAAATCAAGCCCTTTTTTTAAAATTTTTTCGAAACAGTTCAGCCACACCCTGTATCGTGGCTGAACTGTGAACCCTACAGCGTATCTCCTCTTCTCACATACCCCGGCTGCAGCGGTGTACCAATGAGTTCTTTACAGTGAAGAAGCCTCGTGTGCTTGTCAATTACCTGATACTCAATGTGGATTCCCTCTTCCACAAAAGTATCGGGAAGCACAACGGAATTTCTGATGACAGCTCCCTTTTTAATCGTACACCCACGACCGATAATGGAGTTTTCAATCGTACCTTCTATCATACATCCGTTGGAAACCACCGCGTGCTTTACCTCCGCATCCGCAAAATACTTTGTCGGACTGGAATCATTGGTACGGGTGTAAATCGGCCATTCTTCGTTCATCAAATCTTCTGCTTTCTCAATATCAAGCAGAGACATATTGGCCTCATAATAGCTCTTTAAGTCGGTAAGTGCCGCGAAATATCCTTTGTGCTCATATCCGCGCACATCCAAATCCTCACAGGAAAGCCCTACTATCTGAGGAAGCGTATACATAGAAGAAAGAGCTTTTGCTTTTTTAATCAGCTTAATAAACAGCTCTGTCTTCATCACATAAGTATCCATAAAGATGTCACGCTGTGCCTCATCTCCTCTATTTTTCCGGATTTCCAGCACCCCCCTCTGACGGTTAAGGGTAACGTAATCACAATTCAGATATGCCTCGTTCGCATTCTCAATTCTGTGATACAAAAGCGTAATGTCTGCTTCGGAATCTATATGGCTGTCCAAGAGCTCTTTGAAGTTCTGCTTGAACACCATATAACTCGGTGCGATAATCACATACGGCTCCCTCATTCTTTCAATACTGTACATATTTTCATCAAATGCCGCAATATCCGTATTATAGATATCATTTCTGGAATGTGCACCTGCAAACAATACCTGAACCTTTCCTTTTTTTGAGTTAATATTGTAATGACGTCCGGTTCCAAGGTGTTCTGTCAAAGAACGCGGATTATTGCCCACCATAACATGGATGCGGTCAATATCACTGTTGCTGAAGTTTGACATCGGAAAGTCGATGACACGATATCTGCCCAAAAAGGAAAACGCTCCGATTGGACGATATTCCTGCATTCCCTCTACCCAGATGTGATTTCCGGTTGTATTGATAATTCCAAATGCTTTTGCCATGTTATCGCACCCCCTCTACGTCTTTTGCAATCAGTTCGATGTGTTCACTGTCAGCTGCACCTACGACAGCTCCTTTTCCAATCGTAACGCCATCTGCAACCAGCACACGATTTACCACCGCGCCTTCCTCAACGACAGCTCCCGGCATCAGGACAGAATCTATTATCCTTGCGTCTTTTCCGATTTTCACGCCTGTAAATAATACAGATCCGGTGACTTCTCCTTTGATCACGCAGCCTTGTGTCACAAATGCATTTTTCACCACAGCATCTGCGCTGACATAATGTGGAAGGGTCGTAACGTCCTCTGTATAAATCTTCCACGCAGGGTCACTTAAATCTAATTCGCAGTCTGCGTCAAGAAGATCCATATTTGCCTCCCAGAGAGAATCAATGGTTCCTACATCCTTCCAGTACCCTTGGAATTTGTACGCATATAGATTTCTTCCGTCTTCCAGCATAGCAGGAATGATATCCTTACCAAAATCATGATTGGAATCCTCATTCACTCGATCGGCTATAAGCATTTCCCGAAGCAGCTTCCAATTAAATATGTAGATTCCCATCGAAGCCAGATTACTCTTTGGCTCAGCAGGCTTTTCTTCAAATTCAATAATTCGTCCGGTGTCATTGGTATTCATGATACCAAAACGGCTGGCTTCTTTCATCGGCACCTCAATTACTGCAATCGTAGCATCCGCATTGTTTGCTTTATGCTCCTCCAGCATCTTGGCATAGTTCATCTTGTAGATATGGTCTCCGGACAGAATCAGAACATATTCCGGACTGTATGTATCAACAAAATCGATGTTCTGAGAAATAGCATCTGCTGTGCCCCGGTATACATCCAGGTCTGCGTCTGCTTTCTCACGTGGCGGCAGTACAAATACACCACTGTCCTTTGCATCCAACCCCCAACGTCCGCCGGCTGCAACATAGCTGTTCAAAAGTACTGATTCATACTGTGTAAGCACGCCCACAATGTCGATGTCACTGTTTGCGCAGTTACTGAGTGGGAAGTCAATGATACGATATTTCCCGCCGTATGAAACGGCGGGTTTTGCTACTTTGTTCGTTAAATCGTGAAGTCTTGACCCACGTCCGCCGGCTAAAATCATTGCTAACATATTGTTTTGTTTCATCAGCGAATCCTCTCTTTCATTTAGTACTTTCTATTATATAACGTTTCGCTGATGATTTCTACACATTTCGCAAAAATATTTGGAAAGAAAATGGAAAATTATGCAAATTCACAACATGCACTCCCAAATTTATCTCTCCGCATCCAATTTATCCAGCATATCCCACACACCCAGCATATACATGACCCCGAGCGCACGGTCGTATAAGCCATATCCCGGTCGAACATTTCCCGGCGTTTCATCCCAGAGATGGCGTCCATGGTCCGGACGAATATATCCTTCAAACCCACAGTCATGGTAGGCTTTCAAAATATCCAGTATCCTGGTGTCTCCATCGCAGTCCCGATGGCTTGCTTCCTGAAAATCACCGTTTTCGAAATGCTTCACATTCCGGATATGCGCGAACGCAATCCGGTCGCAGTGTTTGCGTACAATCTCCGCCACATGATTTTCCGGATTTGCATTCAGGCTTCCCGAACACAATGTCAGACAGTTGTATTCATTATCCACCATTTTAAGGAATCGGTCTATATTCTCCTCACAGGTCAAAAGACGGGGCAGACCGAAAATATCCCACGGCGGATCATCCATATGAATTGCCATCTTAATATCGCACTCGCGGCAGGTCGGCATGATTGCTTCCAGAAAATATTTCAGGTTTTCCCAGAGCTTTTCTTTTGTAACAGGCTTGTAAGCCTCAAATAATTCATCCAGCTTCGCCATCCGCTCCGGCTCCCAGCCTGGAAAGGTCATTCCTCCCAGATGATTCAAAATATAATCCGCCATTTCCTTCGGGTCATCATGAATCCGGCTTGCTTCATAGTATAATGCCGTCGAGCCGTCCCCCACCGGATGAAATAAATCCGTACGGGTCCAGTCAAACACCGGCATAAAATTGTAACAAATCACCTTCACTCCAAATTGGGAGAGATTACGAATGGTTTGAATATAGTTCTCGATATACTTATCACGGGTCGGCAGACCAATCTTAATATCATCGTGCACGTTGACCGATTCTACCACGTCCATATCAAACCCATATGGTTCCAACTGTTTTTGCACCTTGGCAATTTCTTCCACTTCCCAGACCTCTCCGGGCATCTTATCATGCAGCGCCCAGACGATACTGGTCACTCCGGGAATCTGTCTGATATCGGAAAGACTGATTTTATCGTTGCCTTCCCCATACCATCTCCACCCCATTTTCATTGGCATAAAATGTTCCTCCTTATACAAAATTCCTTTATCTTTGCACTCTCGCTCCGGCTCCGCCCATGATTCTCTCTACTTCCTTTTTGCTCGCCATGGTAGTATCTCCCGGTGTTGTCATGGCAAGTGCCCCATGAGCAGCTCCATAATTTACGGCTACCTCAGCGTCTCCGGTTGTCATAAGACCGTAAATCAGTCCCGACGCGAAAGAATCTCCTCCTCCTACGCGGTCCATGATTTCCAATCCCTTATAATCTTTTGCCTTGTAAATTTCCCCGCCTGCCCAGCACAGGGCGCTCCAGTCATTGACCGTAGCAGTCTTCACCTCGCGAAGCGTTGTGGCAACCGCCTTAAAATTCGGATAGGTCTTCACTGCTTCGTTAATCATCTTCTTGTAGCCTTCGATATTTAACTCTTTTAAGTTCTCATCATTTCCTTCAATTTCAAATCCGAGACATGCCGTAAAGTCTTCCTCGTTCCCAATCATCACATCCACATATTTTGCGATTTCTTTATTGACTTCCTGTGCTTTTTCCTGTCCGCCGATGGCACTCCACATAGAAGGGCGGTAGTTCAAATCATACGATACGATGGTGCCGTATTTTTTTGCTGTTTTAATCGCCGCCAATACCGTTTCGCAGGACTGCTCGGACAAAGCTGCATAAATTCCGCCGGTGTGCAGCCAGCGCACTCCCAGCTCCCCAAAAATATACTCAAAATCAAAATCTTCCGGCGTTGCTTTCGAGATAGCGGTGTTTGCACGGTCGGAGCATCCTACCGCGCCGCGAATACCAAATCCTCTTTCGGTAAAATTAATCCCATTACGGCATACTCTGCCGATACCATCCGTCGGCATCCATTTGATTAAGGATGTATCCACACCGCCCTGCAGGATAAAATCTTCCATTAACATTCCTACCTCGTTGTCCGCAAATGCGGTGATAACTGCTGTGTTTAATCCGAAGCACCTCCGAAGTCCCCGAACCACGTTATATTCTCCGCCGCCTTCCCACGCACGGAACTGACGTGCCGTGCGAATCCGTCCTTCTCCCGGATCCAGACGAAGCATCACCTCGCCCAGAGAAACCGCGTCATATCTACAATCTTTTTCCGGTTTTAAATTTAAATCCATATTCTTCTCCTCTCCGATTCCCTCTAACCTCTGATTTCTTTTACAAGAGCCACTGCCTCTTTTGTCATTGCTTTAATTTCTTCAAATTTTCCTGCAGCAACCAAGTCGCCTTTTACCATCCAGCTCCCGCCGCACGCCAAAATTTTCGAAAAACTCAGATACTCTTTCAGGTTCTTTGCATTGATTCCACCTGTCGGCATAAATTTCACACCGGTATAGGGAGCTGCAAGAGCTTTCAGAGTGGCAACCCCTCCGAACTGTTCTGCCGGAAAAAATTTCACGACAGCAAGTCCGCGCTTCACAGCCTGCGCTACTTCGGATGGAGTAATACATCCGGGCAGCACTGTAATTCCTTTTTTCAAACAATAATCCACAATCTCCGCATCAAATCCCGGGCTCACAATAAACTTTGCTCCTGCTGCCACCGCGCGGTCTACCTGTTCGGTCGTCAAAACGGTACCGGCACCCAGAACCATCTCCGGAAACTCCCTGGCCATAATACGGATGGATTCTTCCGCTGCCTCCGTACGGAACGTCACTTCCGCACAGGGAAGACCCCCTTCACATAATGCCTTCGCAAGCGGCGCGGCATCCTTTGCATCGTTTAAAACCACCACCGG
The DNA here is from genome assembly GCA_900316755.1 of uncultured Eubacteriales bacterium. Taxonomy (GTDB): domain Bacteria; phylum Bacillota; class Clostridia; order Lachnospirales; family Lachnospiraceae; genus Faecalimonas. The sequence continues at coordinate 18,747 of ONED01000014.1, read as the reverse complement.
AACTACACCAAATTCTTCTACTTTTTGCAATAATTCATTCATAATCTTTCTCCTTTTATTGTTTTTTCTTTCGTTATGCCAGTTCGAATCCAAAGTATCTCACTGCATTGTTATAAGAGATTCCTTTAACAATCTTTTCCAGAGCCTTATCATCTGCCGGATACTCTCCGTTCTCCACCCAGCCCCCGATCAGTTCACAGAGGATTCTGCGGAAGTATTCGTGTCTGGTGTAAGACAGAAAGCTTCTGGAATCGGTCAGCATCCCAATGAAATTCCCAAGAAGACCAAGGTTTGCCAGAGAGGTAAGCTGCTCTGTCATCCCAGCCTTGTGGTCATTGAACCACCATGCGCTTCCCTGCTGAATCTTTCCAACAGCGGATGCATCCTGAAAGCATCCGATAATCGTGCCAATCGCCGCATTGTCCACCGGATTCAGACTGTAAATAATGGTCTTTGGCAGTTCGTCTGTAATCACAAGTGCATTTAAGTAATCCGCAAGCTCAGAGGACGGCGCATAGTTATTGATACAGTCCACACCGGTGTCCGGTCCCAATTTCTTAAAAATCCGCTGATTGTTGTCCCGTTTTACCCCATAATGAAGCTGCATCACCCAACCTTTTTTGTGATATGCCTTTCCCATGGCAAGCATGAAAGCAGTTTTGAATTTCAGTTCCTCCTCTCTGCTCACTTGCTCACCGGAACGTCTTTTCGCAAAAATTGCCTCGATTTCTTTCTCAGAGGCCGGCGCGTACATCACATATTCCAGCCCATGATCCGAAATGCGACAGCCGTGTTTTTCAAACCAGTCCATTCTCACCGAAAGTGCTTCCAACAGAGAAGAAAATGTTTCCACCTTTATGCCGCTCACATCACTTAATCGTGCAAGATACTCTAAGTAATCTGCCTTTTCCAGATTCATGGCTTTATCCGGTCGCCATGCCGGAAGCACCTGCACATCAAAGCTCTTATCTTCTTTGATTTTCTCGTGCCACTCCAAAGAATCTACCGGGTCATCCGTAGTACAAAGCAATGTCACATTGGATTTCCGGATAATATTCCGAACGGTCATGTCATCCTCCGCCAATTTCTGATTGCACAGATTCCAGACCTCTTCTGCCGTTTCTCCGTTTAGGCATCCATTGTATCCGAAGTATCTTTGTAGTTCCAGATGACTCCAGTGATACAACGGATTCCCGATTGCCAGCTCCAGTGTCTCTGCCCATTTCTG
>ONED01000014.1:0-17502 GCA_900316755.1 uncultured Eubacteriales bacterium | reverse complement strand
TAATGGTCGCCCCCAAGCCACACCTGAGTAATATTTTCAAATTTCCGGTCCTCGTAAATTTCCTGCGGATTGATGTGGCAGTGGTAATCCAGAATCGGCATCCCTTTCGCATACTCATGATATAATCTTTTCGCCGTTTCCGTAGAAAGCAAAAACTCCTCATCCATAAACTGTTTCATTCGTATCACCTCATTTTTTATTCTGCTTCTTTGCATTTACACGTATTTCTGTAGCGTTTTTCGCACCGCACCCGGTCCTGTTATCATTTCCCGGAAATATCCTAAGACTTTCTCTGCCATGCCAACCTCATACAGATTCACGCCGAAGATTTTTTCATTTTCCAAAACAGGCTTTAAGGCAGTTTCTACATCTGATTCTTTGCCCAACGCAAAATCCGCCACATATGGGCACACCGCATCCAGAAGCGGGTCCGGGCTCAGTGTGAACGGATTGCCATTATCATCCACAGCCATCAGATAACGCAGCCATCCTGCAAACACCAATGGAATCAGCTTCAAATCCGCCACTTTTAATGTTTCAGATGCGGCATATGCTTTGATGGTCTCTCCAAAACGAATGGCCAGCTTTTGAGAGGTATCCGTTGCAATTCTCTGAGGAGTGTCCGGCATAAACGGATTTGGAATCCGCACGTTTAATACGGTATCTATAAATTCTTTCGGGTCAAGCACTCCGGGATTTACTACCACCGGAAGTCCCTCTTTGTATCCAACCGTCTCTACCAGCTTCTTCAAATCCGCATCTTTCATTTCTTCCGAAATCTTCTGATACCCGAGAAGACAGCCAAAGATTGCCAGACAGGTATGCAGCGGATTCAGACAGGTACACACTTTCATTCGTTCTACCTTGTCCACCGTCTCCCGCTCCGTAAACAGAAAACCGCCTTTTTCCAGAGCTTCGGGTCTTCCGTTCGGAAATGCGTCCTCGATTACCAGATATTCCGTCTCCTCCGCGTTCACAAAAGGCGCTACATAGGTGTTTTTAGAGGTAATCACCGGCTCCAGTTCCTCCACTCCGTCTGCCCGCAGAATCGCCTCCACCGAAGCGTCCGGTCGCGGTGTGATTTTATCAATCATCGTCCACGGAAAAGAAACTTTGCTCTTATCGTTCACATAAGATAAAAATCCTTCCTCTGCAACCTTATTCTCTACCCACTCTTTGGCAAATGTATGGACTGCCGCATACAACTTATCCCCGTTGTGAGAGCAGTTGTCCATGCTCACCATAGCAATCGGTTTTTGTCCGGCTTCGTATCTTATATAAAGCAGGGCTGATACCTTCCCCATATAGCTCATTGCCTTCTTCGGCCCATTTGCAAAATCCTCCGCTACGCCCGGGAGCAGCTCCCCTTTTCCGTTTACCAGACTGTAACCCTTTTCCGTAATGGTGAAGGATGCCATCTGCAGGGAATCCTTTGCAAAAATTTCGTTCAGTCTGGCAAAATCTTTCTCGTTTTCCGAGTCCACCGTCAAAGATTCTACCACGCTTCCGATGACGGTCTTTTCCACCTGCCCATCTGCTTTCAATGTCACAAGGAGATTGTAATCATCATGGGGATGATTCATTTTCTCTATAATTTCATAATCATACCCTTCTGCCACCAAAAGACCTCTGTCAAGCAACCCCTGATTCAACAGCTTTTGCACTACATTAGCCTGAAAGGCGCGAAAAATGTTTCCCGGTCCGAAATGAATCCAAAATGGATGTTCCTTCGTAGCTGCCGCTACGGCTTCCCGGTCAAACTCCGGAAGCGCATACCCTTTTTCTTCCCACTGCTTCCTGTCGTGAAGTCCCTGCGCATTTAATTTCATTTTCTGTGTTTCCTCCTTCTTACACTGCTTTCTTTTTCGCTATCCTTAGTATATATAATATCTCGAATATTATCCATTGGCGGAGTTGTTGTATACATTGCAAATCTTGCGGTTTTATGATAAGATGAAGATAATCGAATTGTAAAAAGGGAGAAAATCCAATGAGAAAAAAGCTGCAGACTGCCTTTCAATTAAGGCAATATATGATATCACGTGATTTTGAATTATATTATTACGAAGACCGCGACCTTGCAAAAGTAGCGGCACACACGCACGATTATTATGAATTTTGCTTTTTTCTGGAGGGGGATGTCAGCATGAAAATCGGAGAGAGTCTCTATCCCATCCAATATGGAGATATGCTTCTGATTCCGCCGGGTGCCTCCCACCGCGTTGTCATTCACAGTATGGATGTCCCTTATCGACGGTTTATCTTCTGGATTAGCCGAGAGTTTTGCCGGCAATTGCATCAGATGTCGCCTTATTATAACTACATCATGCAGCAGGCAGAACAGCTTCGAAAATATATGTTTCATCTTGACCGCATTACATTTAACACCCTGCAGTCGAAAATGATTCGCTTATTGGAGGAAATGCGCTCTGAGCATTTTGGAAAAGAACTACAGATGACGCTTTATGTTGACGATTTTATTCTTTGCTTAAACCGCATAGGATATGAGCTGTTAGAGCCCAAAAAAGCACCTGCGGACACATCTCTTTACACCAATATCGCGGAATTTATTGAAGAACATTTAGATGAGGACTTGTCACTAGAACGGCTTGCAGAAGAGTTTTATGTCAGCAAATACCACATTGCCCATGTATTTAAGGAAAATCTGGGGCTTTCGATTCATCAGTATATTACAAAAAAACGCCTCCGTCTGTGCGAAGAGGCGCTTTGCACCGGTATGCCCATTGCGGACATTTGCCAAACCTATGGATTCGGAGACTATTCCAGTTTCTATCGGGCATTTAAAAAGGAGTACGGTATCTCCCCGAAAGAATACCGCACCCTTCATTCTTCAAATGCGAGTTTGATGCCCATTTCCGTAACTCTCCCGCAATAATCAGCCACTCGCTCCGGCAGATAATCCTTCACCCGGTGCCCGTCGAACCCAATACTCAGCCTTACACCGGATTCCCGGACGATTCTCTGCTGTTCTTCGTCCTCAAAAAACCTTAGCATATACGGATGCTCCCGGTAATGGTGGATGCTGTCATAACTCACATTCATCTCCCAGAAAATATGCTCCTTTGCCATACGCTTAAAATAATCCTCAGGCTTTTGTCCCAGCTTTTCAATAAATGCAAACATATCTGTGTGCGCGACGCCGACCGGGCAGCCGCATCTCTTTGCAAATGCGAATAAATCACCATGGGCAACGGAGATGTCCGTTAGATCGAGATTCTCCACAAGACAGTAATCAAAAAACGAAATATCCGCCGAATCCGGTAGCGCAATCCGCCCTTCTTTCATCGTAGCGACCTCGATCCCACGCAGTACGCAGATTTGGTCTGCATATTTTTCTTTTATCAGGTTCATATGGTCATAATAACGGACTAATGTACGTTCGTAATTTTCTCCGATATCACTTCCACTGTAATAAAATAAATCCATTCTCGCATTGCCGATTCCATAATTGTGATCGGTAATTCCAAACAGCTTTATTCCTCCCGCAATAGCCGCTTCCACAATTTCTTCCGGCTTATCCCCTCCACAAAAAGAATAATACGTATGAGAATGTAAGTCCTGTATCATTTGCTCCATTGTCTGTCCCTCCATTGCCGTCCTTATCCTATCAATTGTGATAAGAGCTTTTCTTATTCCAACGGAATGTTTGCCTTGCGTAAGAGTTCCTTCAACCGCTCATTTTCAATCCGTTCTTCCTGAAGCTGTTGACTGCGTCTCGTCAACTCTTTCTCACGTTCTGCTAATTTCTCATCTTTCTCCGTCAGCTTCGCATCCTGCTCCGTAATTCTCTCTTCCTGCTCCGTAATCCTCTCTTCCTGCTCCGTAATTTTCGCATCCTGCTCCGTAATTTTCTCTTTCTGCTCTGTAATCCTCTCTTTCTGCTCCGCAAGCATCTTTTTCTGCTCCTCGAGTTCCTTCCGCTGCTCTTCTACCATATACTGCACTGTTCCCTCATCTGCGGCACGAAGTGCTTCCCTGTAAACATCGTACATCTCTATCAACTCCCTTGTTTTATAGCGAAGCATCAGAAGTTCATTATAAATCTCTTTAAACTCCGGATATGCTTCTATCACACGACAGATATCCTTCGGCGAATCTGATCCGATGACATACAGCCATGCATCCAACTTACTGATTTTATTATGCGGTATTTCCCTGAAAATATCAAGAGGTATCAGGAAATATTCCTGCAGTAAATCCAGCTCCAGTCCCGTATCAAAAACCTGTTTGCTATGGTGTATATACTGCTCCGGATGGTTCCAATACACCGCTGTGCTTTTCTCCATCAATACAATTGTATACACCTTTTCCAGACTTTTGTACGAGAACTTCTTTTTGTCCCGTTTTGCCTTTGCACGTTCTCTGGAAAGCTGTCGCATCAAAAGGTCTGACGAATAACACGCACACCTCTCTCCCTGAAACAGATATCCTATCTTTTGAATTTCAATATCCGCATATGCACCGGATTTCAGTCTGACCAAGATGTCCATAATAACCAAAGAACTCTCGTCTGAAATCCGGTCCGACTCCTTTGGCAGCACTTCTACAATCTCCACTTTCTCCCCTAACAGCAGGGACAAGAATTCCGAGAGCCTCTCGCCCTTTAAAGCAGGATTAAAAATATACTTAAAAAATGGATCATAGGTCAGCCTCAAGCCACGGTTCCCCATGCAGAAAGCAATCAGCTCCTCCTTTAATTCATCCGTCAAGTTCTGAAACATGGCATAACTAACCTTATCAGCCTGAACCTCCTTCAAAACTTCTGCTCTTGTCTTTGGTGTTCCTAAAATACTGCGGTAATCTAACGGTTTTGTTTTCATATGCTTTTTCCTCCTTTTGACGCATAAATTTGTTTTGCATCTGCAACAAAACACATTGCACGGCTCTATAGCGGCAACAAAAAAACAGATACAAACATAAAATGTAGTTGTCCATCAATTGAAATTCACCGGCGAATCCACCTTGAAAATCAGATGTGTCAAAGTGACACGTTTTAAATATGATTGAATTGTTCGAAATGAACACATATCTATATTGATGTGAAGACAGTATAACATACTAGCAACATGCCTTGCAAGACTATTTTGCTAAAAAATCTTGCAAGGCATTTATACAATCGTGAACGGAATTTCAGCCGGCACTATCCTGATAATCCGCATATCGTGCTTCGATGTACAGATAATCTGACAGGCGATTCATATATTTTAATGCATTTGCATCGATACGATAGCATTTTGCTACTTTATGAAAACGTCTTTCGGCGCGTCTTGCCACTGCCCGTGCAACATCCAGGCGTGCCGAAAGCTCACAGCCTCCATATAACACAAATTCTTTCTTTCGCGGAAACGCATTTTCTATGCGGTCGATTGCATTCTCCAAGAACGCAATCTGTTCACCGGGCAACGCATATTTTGCATCGCCAGGAGCCGCAACCTGCGCCATCATACTCATGAGTTCCCTCTGAATCTTCGACAACCGCTCCGGAAGGTCTCCGTCTCCCTTCGCCGCTGCCTTTGCCAGCCCGATATGGCTGTTTAATTCATCCAGAGTTCCTAAAAGTTCCACACGCTCATCCCACTTGGAAACACGAACCCCGTTCATCAGGGAGGTCATGCCTCCGTCACCCTGTTTCGTATATACTTTCATAAGAACGTACCTCCTAAATTCCCTTTAATGCCTGCTTCTTAATCACTCTTGCGCTGTTTTCCCCAAGCAATCTGCTCTCCTCATTCGACGGATGGGCATAATATGCGATATTTTTCCCCAGCTTTAGCCCTCTCATAAAAAGCGCTGCATTGCTCCCTGAAAGGCCAATTCCCGAACCAAGCACGGAATCGTTTGCTGCAGACCACGCCAGCCTGTTCACGTCGGATTCCTCCTGTTTTGCAATTTCATAAAATACGCCTTCTTCTTCGATTCCGGAACAGATTTCCCGGAGCACCGACGGATTCGGCTGATTTACATATATATAAATAGAAGGTTTTTTAATTATCATCATTCGCTCCTAACTGAGAGACAAAAGTACCAATCCCGTAGCCACCGCGTTTCTCGGTCCCTCCAAGCCACGGATATTTCCGCGTCCGCAGACAATTCCGTATTTGGAGAATTCCTCCATCAGCATCTCCGGAATTTCAAAATCTTCCGCAGAGCCACCGACTAACACGACATTCGGTATCTTTTTTAAATTATGCTCCGGCGCCACCTTATTCAGTGCGCGAATTGCATTGGTTATAAATACTTTCTGCTTTGCCTCCCGTCTTACCTGGACAATCTTTTCCATGGGAATCTCTTCTTCAATCCGAATCATCCCCTGGTCGGAAAGCATCACCACTCTGCCGTAGAACCGCGGGTCGATAGAATCCTCTACAAAAGTAATCTGCCCGTTTTCCATACGCATATGGAACAGACTTTCCACCTTTGCCAGCGGATATTTCTTCATCTGCTCCGCCACATGACGGTCAGACAACCCCAATTCGGTCTGAATCAGCATGGAAACCAGTTCGCCTGCACCCGCCTGATGCGTAATCGTTACTCGTCCGTCTTCGGAAATCAATGCCGCATCGGTGGAGCCGCCGCCCATATCCAGAATCGCCATCGGCACTGTGACACCCGGTGTTGTAAGAGCTCCCAGACTTGCCATCACCGCTTCCACACCGGCCACTACGACCTCCACTCCCAAATCCGCCTTCAGTCTTTCCGCAATCTTTTGCATCGGAAGCTTATTCGTCTTTACCATAGCCGCAACTCCGACCGCCTTCTCCAGACACGTTTCGCCTGCGAGCGCCCCGGATATCAGAACCGGAGCCATCGTATCCACGGCAAGCAAATCGGTGATATGAATCTCTTCTGTCGTTTCATCCAGCGCTCTCATACCGTTTCGGATGTTTTCAAACATATGTCCGATGTTCGTATCCGGCTGACCAATCACATCGTAAATCTCTCCGGCTTCGGAAACTGCTTTCATGATTTTTTCCGCGCCGTCATCAATGTTTACAGAGCCTTCCCGCTCTGCCTTCAAATAAATCTCCCCGGCAGGCAGTACATTTTCCCGTACATTTCCGCCCGGCGTTTTCAAAACGACCGCACTTCGCTTCCCGATTAAACTCTTCGCAATCGGCGTGATGACACGGGTCTCCTCTGCGTTTAATTTTAAAAGCGTCGCAATCCCGTAGGGATTAGACAGCATTCGAATCGTCTGTCCCGGAGGTGCCACCTCAATCGCAGCCATCACTCCTCCGGGCAGCTTATCAATCCTTGCCACCTCATCCACAATCGGAATCTTCTTCTTTAACCGGTTCTCCACCAGCACCGCTTCATCTGCCTGCAGAATCATCCCCACAATATCCAGATGTTCTGCAATACGGTTTGTAATCTCTGCAACCGCTTCGTACGGGTACTGCCCCGGTACAGCGACAATGTAAGGCTTCCCGGCTTCTGCTTTTTTTTCTTCCCCAAATCTCAGAATCTCGCCAACCGCCTGACCTACCCCTGCGGGAGTCGACGGGTTATGCCCAATCATGGAAGAGTCTGTGATAATCGTCTCCGTCAAAGTCTCCATGGCAGTATCCCCGATTACGGGAGCTGCCTCATTCAAACGAATCAGCGAAAGATCGCTTATCTCTCTGCCGATTTTGCTCATTGCGGCTTTCAGTGCCGATTTTATTGCATGAATATTCGCAACCGTTCCTTTGGTACCGGTTGTCGGACAGGAAGTGCCGGATACAAAATTTATCTTTTCACCTGTACCGAGCTCCCCGATACACACTTCCGTTGTGGAATTTCCAATGTCAACTCCTGCAATATACCTCAAAGCAAAATCCCTCTTTTCTCATACACTTCGGCAGCTTCCATCACCAGCCGCGCACAAGCCTTTGCATTGTATTTCTCAATCAGCTCCTGCGCCATCTGCACCAGTTCCAGCTTTGTGGAACGATTTGGACGAAGCTTGTCATACATCTTCAAAATCACATCATCCGGGACGTCTACAAGTTCTGCCGCCCGTTCAAAATTTTTCTCCATCGGGTCATTTCCGTTTTCTTTCGCTACCTGACCCTGTGCTTTCAACATTTCTTTTGAAATCTTAATATCATCGGAAGAAATGTGTCCTTTCATCACTTCCTCCAACGTAATCTCTGTCAGTTGTTTTCCTGTCTTCGAGCGAATACGCTCTTTCTCATGTTCGCCTAATGGATATTTCATCTATCTGCCCTCCCATTCAATCGCTCCGACTTTCGGGTCAAGCTGTTCTGTCTCAGCAATATGCATCAGTGCTGCCTTCACCTGGTACTTCGGTCTGGACATCGGGTCATTGGTACAGGGAATCGGAACAACCTGCTCCCCTTTCACATACTTAGCCGCATTCTTTCCAATCTTGCGGTAGGTATCCAGCGTCATAAGCGGTGCCTGCGGGAATAATTCCAAGTTGGAAAGCGGATACAAATCCTTCTGGTGGATTACCGTCGTCCCCTTGGACTGAATCCCCACTCCGATGCCGGAGCCGGAAAGCTTCGCCGCCTCCAACGCCATAAAGCATACATCCGACGTATCCAGAATCTTTACCACTCTCGCATTCATGCCTTCCTCTTCAATCCCGGCTTTCACATTGCGCAGCACTTCATCCAACGGAATATCGCAAATGGTCTTCTTTATCTCCTTCTGGAAAGCTGCCCCCACACCGATGACGATTTCCTTCGGGTCCGTGCCCTTCTTTGCTCTCGGATAAGACGAATAATCCGTTTTCTGGTCGTTAATGCGCTCCCGTCCTACCATAGAAGGAACTTCCTTGGAAGGCTTCGTTTCATTCTGATTTTCCAACTGTGCAAGCTGCTCCATGACAGCGTCCACTATCTTTTTTATTAAATCTTCATTCATCTGCATAACTTCCCCTCCTAAATGTTCCTTGGGTCAATAATATGAGGAATCTTCTTGATTTCTTCCCAACGCTCGCCTTCCACACGATATCCGGTCCCCGGTCCCATATAGTCGTTCGGGGTGTTGACTCCGGACAATACACGAAACTCTTTATCAAGAATCGCTGAGGTCTGCATATAGTCTCCTACCACTCTCTGCTTCAGCATATTCAGCACGCTCTCTGCCACGTCCTTGTAACCGGACTCTGCCAGAGCTCTTACCACATCTACACCGGTAATTCCACGTTTCAGCACATCCTCTGCAGACATCAAATCTGCAGTCACGTCACGCGGCAGCGTATCCTTGCTTCCGTGAGCATAGGTAACCGCTTCTACCTGCTCATCCGAAACCGGAGATAATCCCAACTGCTTAAACACAGCCTGTACTGCTTTTGCAGCTTTATTTCTGACGCGAATCACTTCTTCCTCCGTCACCGGTCGAAGACCGCCATCCACCTGCATGTCTCTCTGCAGCACGTTATAATCATCAAAATCCTCGGCATCAAAATTAGAGCCGGCAAACATATTGTCGTAGTTCGGTTCTGCCGCGTATCCGGAGAAAATAAAGTCGGTCCCCGGAAGGAACTGCAGCATCGTCCTAGCCGTACGGCGCATATCTGAATTGGAAAAACTCTGGTCGTTGGAAGAAGCACATTCCAGTCCTAAAAGGGCCGCAACCAGATTTTCCGCAATCACTTCACGGATACCTCCCGGCACCGCTCCCGGCACACCGATACAGCTTACGGAACCATTCTGAATTCCCTGACTTCCTGCACCCTTCGTCGCATAAAGACATCTGCACTCCAAGTAGAGCATGGATTTCTTCTCACTGTTCCCCATCAATACCTCAGAGCCGGAGCCGGAAGTAAACCGCACCTTCAGCCCTCTGGAAGCATATGCCGAATTCAAAAATGCTTTCGAATAAGGGGTATCATCCCCGTCAATAAATACCTTTTCTGTACCGTATACAGAAAGCGTCTCTGCATATGTAGTCAGTCCACGGATGCCAAGCTCCAATTCCGTCGCTTCCTCCGCAGAACACTGGGTCAAAACACCCGGACGTCCAACCTGCGAACCAATCAAGAGCGCCATGGAACTTAAAGGTGCATATCTTGCAACCCCCATCGTCGTCTCTTCCTCTGCAAATCCACGCAGGGCACCCTCTGCCGCGTCAGCAGCAATCTGCACCGGGTCATCCTTTAAATTTGTGATGTGTGCCTGATTTCCGGGTGTCCTTCTGGCACGCATCTTCTGCATCCCCATCATCAATTCTACTACATTCAGATAGCCCATGACCTCCGTCATACGCATAGGCGTAATCCCGGAAACAAGCTCCAAAATCTCTTTTCTTGACACATGGATATCCACAATCATCCTTGCAATCTCAAGTGCAGGCACTGCCATAGATTTCTCTGCACGCTCAATATTGATGGCATAGTCTGCAATAAACTGATCAATAAAATCAAACTCTTCTCGTTTCTTTCCGTCCAGTTCCGTAATCTTCCCGTCCTGCACCCGAATAGAGGACACGGGGTCATACGGACTCCTCATCGCGGCAAATCCCATCTCCGGCCACTCATTGATGTAGCCGTCCAAATTTACCGGACGTTTGTCCAATGCTTCAATACGTTTTGATCGTTTCATTCTTCACTACTCCTTTACGGATATTTACCGATAATCTGTAACTACCATCATTATACACGAAACTGCTCCAAATAGCAACGCCCGTATCCAAAAGGGACAAAGTAATTTTCTCTTACTTTGTCCCACTTTTGTTCATCTTATGAATCTTTTTATTCTCTGGTTTTTACCGCATTCTCTTTCAATACAACGTCATGCGCACCGCCTTCCACGATACTTACGGAAGAAACCAGCGTAATCCTTGCTTTCTCCTGCAATTCCGGAATGGAGAGTGCCCCACAGTTGCACATGGTAGACTTCACTTTTGCAAGGCTCAAGGCAACTCCGTCTTTCAGATTTCCTGCATACGGCACATAAGAATCCACGCCTTCTTCAAAATGAAGCTTCGCATCTCCGCCAAGGTCATAACGCTGCCAGTTTCTTGCACGCGCACTTCCCTCGCCCCAATACTCCTTCATATACTGACCATTGATGGAAATCTTGTTCGTCGGAGATTCTTCAAAACGGGAGAAATATCTTCCCAGCATGATAAAATCACTTCCCATTGCCAGTGCCAGCGTCATGTGATAATCGTGTACGATTCCTCCGTCCGAGCAAATCGGCACATAAATGCCCGTCTCTTTGTAATACTCATCTCTCGCTTTTGCCACTTCGATGGTCGCTGTAGCCTGCCCACGCCCGATTCCCTTGGTCTCACGGGTAATACAGATAGAACCACCGCCGATACCGACTTTGACAAAGTCCGCTCCACATTCTGCAAGGAACCGGAAACCGTCTGCATCCACAACATTTCCTGCACCGACTTTTACAGTATCGCCGTAGTTTGCCCGAATCCATTCAATCGTAAGCTTCTGCCATTCACTAAATCCTTCGCTGGAGTCGATACAAAGCACATCTGCCCCCGCCTCCACAAGGGCGGGAACACGTTTGGCGTAGTCTCTTGTATTGATACCCGCCCCTACTACATATCTCTTTGAATCATCCAAAAGCTCATTTACATTGGTTTTCTTGGATTCATAATCCTTACGGAAAACAAGAGAATCCAGATTGCCGTCCTTGTCCACAATCGGAAGGGAGTTCAGCTTATGCTCCCAGATAATATCGTTTGCCTCTTTTAAAGAAACCCCTGCCGGTGCTGTAATCAGCTTCTCAAACGGCGTCATGAAGGTCTCCACTTTTTCATCCGGAGACATCCGCGATACACGGTAATCGCGCTCCGTAACAATCCCCAAGAGCTTTCCGTGCGGTGTGCCGTCAGCCGTGACCGCCATCGTAGAATGCCCTCTCTCTTTCTTTAAATCTAAAACATCCTGCAGCGTATTATCCGGAACTAGGTTCGAATCGCTGGTAACAAATCCTGCCTTATAAGTCTTTACCTTTCGCACCATCTCTGCCTGAGATTCGATGCTCTGTGAGCCATAAATAAAGGAAATTCCTCCTTCTTTTGCCAGTGCCACCGCCATCGTATCATTCGAAACGGACTGCATGATTGCAGAAACCAGCGGAATATTCAAGGACAATGCCGGCTCCTCCCCCTTTTTAAACTTTACCAACGGTGTTTTCAAACTGACATTCTGCGGCTGGCACTTGGAGCTGGAATACCCCGGTACCAGTAAATACTCGCTGAATGTGTGTGATGGTTCGCTGTAATAATATGCCATGTCTCTTTTCCTCCTGTTTATTGATATTTTTGAATTACTTCTTCATTGGTCTTCATCGCTGCTTCTTCCATCTCTGCGCGGTGCTCTAACAGTTTTTCCTTAATTTCTTCATGCCGAAGTGCCATCATTTGCAGTGCAAGGTATGCTGCATTTTTTCCGCCATTGATGGCTACCGTTGCAACCGGGATTCCCGGCGGCATCTGCACAATCGAAAGCAGTGCGTCCATTCCGTCTAAGGTGGAGCCGGAAATCGGAACACCGATAACCGGAAGTACCGTCTGGGAAGCAACCACACCCGGAAGCGCCGCTGCCATGCCCGCTCCTGCGATAATGACCTCCGTCCCGTTTGTCTTCGTCTCTTCCATAAATGCAGAAAGCCCTGCGTGTGCCCGGTGTGCAGAAAGGCATCTCACGTCAACCGCAACACCATAACTTTTTAAAATGTCAATTGCAGGTTCCAGCCTTGGCAGATCGCTGGCAGAACCCATGATAATCGCTACTCTCATCTTACACCTCTCGTCGTTTTTCATCGATATGTAAAAGCTTTTCTTATATTTATTAAAATAGTCCTACAATTGTACCGTCTTCATCAATATCCATGTTGACTGCGGCGGGTACTTTCGGAAGTCCCGGCATTCTCATAATGTCTCCGCTGATTGCCACCAAAAAACCTGCTCCCGTATTCGGAATCAAATCACTGATGGTGACGGTAAATCCTTCCGGACGTCCCAATAAAGTCGGGTCATCCGAAAGCGAATACTGCGTTTTTGCTACACAAATAGGGAGATTCGAAAGTCCCTGCTCCGTGTATTTTTGCATCTTCGTCATCACTTTCTTCATAAAGACCACATCATCTGCACCGTAGATTTCCTTTGCAATCGTCCGAATCTTATCTGCAATCGGAAGATTCAAATCATACAGCGGTGCAAAATCCGCTTCCTTCGTCTCCAGAATCTCAAGCAGCTTCTCTGCCAACTCAATGCCGCCGTCTGCGCCCTGCGCCCAGACTCTGCTGATGGCAACATCCACCCCTTTGCTTTTGCAAATTTCATTCAGAAGCTGAAGCTCTGCTTCCGTATCCGTGGGGAATGCATTGATTGCCACCACGCCGGGCAGATTGTATTTTGCAATATTTTCAATATGTTTTTCCAGATTTCCGATTCCTTTCCGGAGGGCCTCTAAGTTTTCCTCGGCAAGGTCCTCCTTCGCTACTCCGCCATGCATTTTCAGAGCGCGCACCGTTGCCACAATCACAACAGCGTCAGGCTTAAGTCCTGCCTGACGGCACTTGATGTCTAAAAACTTCTCTGCTCCTAAGTCTGCTCCGAATCCGGCTTCTGTAATCGCGTAGTCTCCCAATTTTAATGCAAGCTGCGTCGCCATCACCGAATTGCAACCGTGTGCAATGTTGGCAAACGGACCGCCATGCACAAATACCGGCGTGTGGTCCAATGTCTGAACCAGATTGGGCTTTATCGCATCCTTTAATAATAAGGTAACCGCACCGGTTGCCTTAATATCATCTACTGTAACCGGTTCTCCCGCATCGTTGTATGCAACAATCATTCGACCTGCTCTCTGCTTCAAGTCCTCCAGAGAAGTGGCAAGGCAGAGAATCGCCATAACTTCACTCGCCACAGAAATGTCAAATCCGTCCTCTCTCGGAACCCCATTTACCTTTCCGCCAAGTCCGACCACAATGTGTCGAAGTGCCCTGTCATTCAAATCCACGACACGTTTCCAGACAATCTGTCTGGTATCAATATGAAGCGGATTACCCTGCTGGATAGAATTATCAAGCATTGCCGCAATTAAATTATTTGCTGTTGTAATCGCGTGGATATCACCTGTGAAATGAAGATTGATATCTTCCATTGGTACGACCTGCGCATAACCGCCGCCCGCTGCTCCGCCCTTTACGCCAAAGCAGGGCCCAAGGCTTGGCTCACGCATCGCTACAATTGATTTTTTACCGAGTTTATTTAATGCCTGCGAAAGTCCAATCATAGTGGTTGTCTTTCCTTCTCCTGCCGGAGTCGGATTAATCGCCGTCACCAAAACCAATTTTCCGTCTGGATTTTCTTTCGCTTTTGAAATGGCATCCAGCGAAATCTTCGCTTTATACTTCCCATAGAGTTCCAAATCGTCTTCTGCAAGACCCAGCCGGTCAGCAATTTCTTTAATCGGCTGCATCTGCGCACTCTGCGCAATCTGTACATCTGTTAACATTGCACGTTTCCTCCTTCTGTAAAGCGTGTTACTTCACTTTCTCCGGCGCTTTCGCGTTGTGAAAATTTTAATTATCTTAACATTCTTGGCCAAAAAATTCAATATGAAAAGGAAAAATTGTTTCCTATCCGCGGCATTTTCTTTCTGCCTCCTCTACGCCTGCATAACCGTAAAGTTTTGCCGTGTGATTCATGATATTATACGCAAGATTTTCCCCCGCCCCGCTTAGGCGCGCGATAAATCTTCCATATAACAGGAAGGTCTCCTCAGAATAGGTTCCCAGTTCTCCCCGCAGATACGTCTCATAAGAAGTATTGTACGGGGTGTCCTCTGATGTGTGTATACTCCGCGCATTTCCGGCCATCATGGGATATTTTTCTGCAAACTCCTCCATCCACGCCACCTGAATCCGAATCATTTCTTCTGCAATCGCCTCCCTCTTTCCACTGCGTTTTGGAAGCTCTGCAGCAAGTTTTGCATAACGCTCCGGCGCCGTACTTTTCATCATCCTTGCATACTTCTCCATAATAAGATTCCAGCCCCTTGCATCCGCTTCTTCCAAATCCTTACAATAGCTTTCCAGCACGTCATCATCCCATGCCATGTATTGACTCCTTCTCATAATGGAAAAGGTATTCCAATCGTCCTGACAATCGGCTCTTCCTCCTTCATTTTTCACGCGGTCAAACTGAGCCCACTCCAGATCCACAATTTTCTCAATCCACTTTTCTCTGTTCACTTTGAACCACCTCACTCACCGTTTTTCTTTTTCGCTCCGCTCTGCAAGCACCTGACCGTATCCATCCAGAAACGTCTCATTGCTGCTCACCAGATTTTGCATGTTTAATTCTTCTACAATCATAATCGCCAGCTGTTCAAACAGGCATACCGCCTTGTCCTCATAATTCAACCGGTACGGGCTGTATTGATAAGAACTCTTTTCTTTCTCCCACACCTCCTTCTGACAGGGCAAAACAGCCAGCGCATCCAGCACCGAAGTCAGCCCCTTCCATATGGGCATTTGCTCCAGTCCTTTTCGCATCCATTTATAATAGGGCGCATAGACCCGGCTCAGCAAATACGCAATCTCCATGGCGCTCTTCATTCCCATGGCAACACAAAGGCTCGCTGTCACCTCATCTCCTCTTGCCATCATGCGGGCATAATTGCTCTGCCCATACTGTGCAAAATCGTGGAGCTTCTCCGCCAGCCGCAGCATCCATACATTATCCGGATAATACTCACAAAGCCCCTCTCGAATGCTTGTGAAAATGCCGGCATCATCTCGAAATACCACGCCATTTGTCGCCGTTGCCAGCCTGTCCTCCGGAATGGAGAGCCACATCTGTTCCGTGAGAGATGACTGCTGTTCATCCAGACGGACTCCCAGCACCCGCTCATAAAATGCTCCTATCGGAACCGCTCCCCTGCGGCTGTCTAAACATTTATGATAAGAATCATTCTGTATATACTCCTCTGACAGCTTCTCATACGCCTGATTCAGAGCAACACCGATTTCCTCGTAATCACGGGCAGTCAGCCACATGCAAAAGCCAATCTCATAATCGTGATCTTTGGAAATCGCATCGTCAAACCCAAAGCATTCAGAGCCTTCTCCAGCCAAACCGACTGCAATCCGCTCCTCATATTGCGGAAAATGCTCATGAATCATAGGAGCACCATACCTTTCATAAAATTCCCTGCAGCGTTTGATATGTTCCCCTTCTGAACGATTCTCCCCTTCCAAGGTAAAATCCGGCGACTTTCTTTTTGGGAGCTTCTCCCTGCTCTTTTTGCAGGCACGTCTATAATTTTCCTCCACCCGGAGATAAGCATCTGTTTTTCCCGAGTGCTTCTCAATCTCAAACAGCGTTCGCACATAGTATTCTGCCGCTTCCTCATACTGCTCCTTGAGGCACAGAGCGTCTCCCATAGCGGACAACGCCGCTCCATAATGAAAATCCCGTCCCCCGTCTGCCTCAAAAATAGCGAGGGATTCCCTCAGATACTTCATGGCCTCATCATAAGCACTCCCGGCTGCTTCTCCGGTCTTTGCCCTGCGGCTGATTTGGAGCAAGGTGGCGGCAAGATTACAGCGTGTGGATGCCTGCGGAATGACCGCGTCCGCATAGGTATCTACCACAGCAAGTGCTCTGTTTAGCATCCTCGCCGCATTTTCATAGTCCTCCATCTCCTGATACAGAAGACTCCAGTTATTGTATAGACTGGCATAGTGAAATTCTCCGGCCGGAAGCTTTTCCCGGTAAACTGTCTCGGTCCCCCGGAATGCCTCCATTGCTTTCTCAAATTGCCCAAACGCCCGGTATACATTTGCAAGATTGATAAGCGAAGTGGCATACTCCAGCGTTTCCTTTAGACGGAGCTTATCAAACATCGTCTCCACCAGTTCGCAATAGTGCAGTCCCTTCTCGCGTCGACTGGTATCGCGGCAGAACCCAAGCATTTCATTCATCAGAGTCAAAGCGGAGTAATAATCCTTCTCCTCCAACGCTTCTCCTATTTTGTTGGTTAAAAACTCGTCAATCTCGTCCATGGAATTTCTTCCGAACATCTGGTCATATTCTTGCAAAACCTGATTTATATCCATCATGCAGCCTCCGAATTTCTACTCAAATTTCAAATCGTCCAAGATTACATATCCTCTATTTGTTCTTTTTTATAAGTTTTCTCGGCTATTATTTACTCCTCTTAAACTTTAGCCGAAGGCGTCGTAAAAATCAAGCACATTTCGGCCGCCATCTATTTTTATTTCCCAAAATCAATAAATTTTCAAAAATGGGAAATACACCATAATTTTTGCATTGACAACCTCCGAAACCTATGATACCTTATTTTCACAAGCAGAATATCTACGTTCTTGGTCCACAGACCATTCTGAAATTCCAATTACAGTTCAGAAGATTATCCATGCTTGTATTTCCATATTTCACAACATCATAAGGAGGTTTTTGCCTATGCAGGACACAGTGTACGCTTCCTATATGGGAGCCACCGGGAACATACCGTACAACATGACAAAC
>ONED01000047.1 GCA_900316755.1 uncultured Eubacteriales bacterium | reverse complement strand
TATCTTAGCATAGAAGTTCTTCCGATTCAACTTGATGTTTTGAGAAAAATATCGCATAATGATATCAATAATATAGTAAGACGAAATGAAAGACAGGAAAAATATGAGTGAAAAAGGATATGCAGTCATTACAGGTGCAAGCTCCGGGATTGGGATGGAGTTTGCAAGGCGGCTTTCGAAGGAAGGCTACCCTCGGCGGATTTGAGTCTGCAATCGGAGTGCGAGCGGCTTTTGGAGGAACTGTCCTCTGTGCAGATTGAGATTTTTATCAACAATGCAGGGTTTGGACGTTGTGGTGAGACGTTGAACATAGAATATCTTGAGGAACTTGATATGATAGATGTCAATGTAAAGGCCGTTCATTTGCTTACCAAACGGGTGCTTGCGGAAATGGTGAAGAAGGATAGAGGGTATCTTCTGAATGTTGCGTCCTCAGCCGGACTTCTTCCGGCAGGACCTTATATGTCCACATACTATGCGACGAAAGCGTATGTGGTCAGTTTTACAAGAGGTGTGGCGGAGGAACTGCGCCGCAGCCACAGCCATGTTTATGTGGGATGTTTGTGTCCGGGTCCGGTAGATACGGAGTTTAACCGGGTTGCAAATGTGAAGTTTGCCCTAAAGGGAATCACAGCGTATACCTGTGCAAATGAGGCGGTGGATGGGATGTTCCGGAAAAAAACGGAGATTATCCCTACATTTCAAATGAAAGCACTTTTGTTTTTTAGTAGATGGATTCCGGCGAAATTCAGTATTCGGATTGCGGCGAGGCAGCAGAAAAAGAAATTGTGGAAAAAATAAAAAACAACTTGACAATTTAAGTTTGGAGCGTATAATGATAGTAAACTTTATAAGTTTAAACCGTTGAAGTGGAGATAAAAATAGAAGAGGCGCTTACAGAGAGCCGGGATTGCTGAGAACCGGTGGTATGCTGTCTATTAAATGGACCACGGAGGGCGTAGTCAAAGGAATCGCGGGATTCTGAGTATTCTACGACGTGATGGCATACGTGAGTTGCCGGGAATATGCTTGTATTCCGATGAGTGTGTGGATTCCACAAATCAAGGTGGCACCGCGGTAGTTTCGTATTTACCGTCCTTGACGATAGTAATATATCGTCAGGGGCGTTTTTTTTACGTATTAGGAAACAGGAGGATAAGACAATGACATTAGAAGAAGCAAGAGTATATGCAAAGGATTACAAAGTCGTTCCGGTTTCGGAGGAAATCCTGTCGGATGTGAAAACTCCGATGGAAGTACTTCGGATTCTGAAAAAAGTGAGCTCTCACTGCTTTATGCTGGAGAGTGCAGAGAATCAGGAGCGGTGGGGGAGATATACGTTTATCGGGTTTGACCCTGTTATGGAGATTACCTGTACGGATGGGCGGATGACCATCCGACAGGAAAAAGCCGGTCAGGAACAGACGGAAACGAGAGAGGTGTCCCACCCGGGAGAAATTCTCAGGAAACTACTCTGTGAATATAAAAGTCCGAAGATAGAAGGACTCCCCTCTTTTACAGGCGGACTGGTAGGATATTTTTCCTATGATTATGTGAAATACAGCGAGCCGACGTTAAACTTAGATGCGGCGGATGAAGAGGGCTTCCGGGATGTGGATTTGATGCTGTTTGATAAAGTCATTGCATTTGATAATGTAAGGCAGAAAATCATCGTGATTGTCAATGCAAAAACTGAACATCTGGAGGAATCATACGAAAAGGCAGTCGCAGAAATAAAGAAGATGATTTCCCTTATTAAAACGGGAGAGCCCATGCCGATTGTGCCGGGAAAAATCAAATCCGGTTTCCGGAGCCTGTTTGGGGAAGCAGAATATTGCAGCATGATTGAAAAGGCGAAGCGGTATATTTACGAAGGGGATATTTTTCAGGTGGTGCTTTCTAACCGTCTGGATGCAGACTATGAGGGAGGCCTTTTAAATGCTTACCGTGTCCTTCGAACAACCAATCCATCGCCGTATATGTTCTATTTTAGTTCTGATGATTTGGAGGTTGCAGGAGCATCTCCGGAGACGCTGGTGAAGCTGGAGGGAGATACCCTTCACACGTTTCCGCTGGCAGGAACCAGACCGCGGGGAAAGACATTCGAGGAGGATATCCGTCTGGAGAAAGAGCTTTTGGCGGACGAAAAGGAACTGGCGGAGCACAACATGCTGGTGGATCTCGGAAGAAATGACCTTGGAAAAATCAGTCGGTTTGGCAGTGTTGAAGTGGAAAAATATTTGTCCATACAGCGGTTTTCCCATGTGATGCACATTGGTTCTACAGTGAAAGGAACCATCCGGGAGGATAAAGACGGACTGGATGCGGTGGATGCGGTTCTGCCTGCGGGAACACTGTCGGGCGCTCCGAAAATCCGTGCAATTGAGATTATCAATGAGCTGGAGAATAATAAGAGAGGCATTTACGGAGGCGCCATCGGCTATCTTGATTTTACCGGAAACTTAGATACCTGCATCGCCATCCGAATCGTATTTAAAAAGAACGGAAAAGTGTTTGTCCGTTCCGGAGCCGGGATTGTGGCGGACAGTGTTCCGAAGAATGAGTATCAGGAATGCATCAATAAGGCGAAGGCCGTCATGCAGGCTTTGGAAATGGGAGAGGAGGAGATGTAAATGATTTTACTGATTGACAATTACGATAGCTTTTCTTACAACCTGTATCAGATGATTGGAGAAATCAATCCGGACATCCGGGTCATCCGAAATGATGAGTTGACGGTGGAAGAGATAGAAACACTCCATCCGTCACACATCATTTTATCTCCGGGACCGGGGAAACCAAAGGATGCGGGAGTGTGTGAGGAGGTGGCTGTCCAATTGGGATGCAAAATCCCGATTCTGGGTGTCTGCCTCGGACATCAGGCAATCTGTGAGGCGTATGGAGCTTCAGTGACCTATGCAAAACAGTTATTTCACGGAAAGCAGTCCAGTGTGAAAATCGCAGAGGAGAGCAGGATGTTTCGGGGACTTCCGAAGGAACTTCGGGTGGCAAGATATCATTCTCTTGCGGCAGAGAAAGACACCATTCCGGAGCAGCTTCGGGTGACTGCCGTTACCAAGGAGGATGAGGTAATGGCAGTAGAACATAAAGAATACCCAATCTATGGAGTACAGTTTCATCCGGAATCCATTTTGACGCCGGATGGAAGGCAAATGTTAAAAAATTTTTTGGAGGGTTAGATGATGATTAAAGACGCAATTGCAAAATTAGTGAAAAGAGAAGATTTAGATGAGGAAATGATGACGGCAGTGATGGAGGAAATCATGACGGGGGAAGCGACCGATGCCCAGAAAGCATCCTTCCTGACTGCAATGAATATGAAGGGGGAGACGATTGATGAAATCACAGCTGCAGCGAGAGTGATGCGTCAGCACTGTGAGCGGTTTTTAAATGATATGGATGTGCTTGAAATTGTAGGAACCGGCGGGGACGGTTCCAATACGATTAACATTTCTACGCTGGCATCGATTGTAGTGTCTTCCGTGGGTATCCCGGTGGCAAAGCATGGAAACCGGGCAGCGTCCAGCAAGTGCGGAACTGCGGACTGCCTGGAAGCCCTGGGGGTGAAGATTGACCTTGCGCCGGAAGAGAGCGCGGCAGTCTTGAAGGAGTTAAATATCTGCTTTTTGTTTGCACAGAAATATCATACAGCGATGCGGTTTGTCGGCGGTGTGAGAAAGGAAATGGGAGTCCGCACGTTATTTAACTGTCTGGGACCTCTGGCAAATCCGGCAGGTGCAAGTATGCAGCTTCTCGGCGTGTACGGAAAAGCACTGGTAGAACCCTTGGCGAGAGTGCTGGTAAATTTAGGGGTAAAGAGTGCTATGGTGGTTTACGGGGAAGACAGCATGGATGAGATTTCCTTAAGTGCCCCTACCTTTGTCTGCGAGGCAATGGGCGGCACCTTCAAAACCTATGAAATTACACCGGAGCAATATGGATTTACCAGATGCAAAAAGGAAGATTTGGCAGGGGGGACACCGGAGGAAAATGCGGAGACGGTCAGAAGGATTTTAAGCGGGGAAAAAGGACCGAAGACCGATGCTGTAATTCTGAATGCAGGAGCGGCTATTCATATCGCAAAGAGCTGTTCCATTGAGGAAGGAATTGAGGTGGCAAGAGAGGCGATTGCAAGCGGCAAGGCACTCTCTCAGTTGGAGAAATTTATTGAGCGAAGCAACCGGTAGAGGAAAAGCAGAATGAACATATTAGAAGAAATTGCAGAAAAAAGAAGGATAGACATTGCCCGCAGGAAGAAAACTATCACACCGAAGCAGATGGAAGCAAAAGCAAAGGAATTGGCAGAGCTTACAAAGACCAAAGGCGGCAGTTTCCGGTTTCCGTTTGAAAAGAGCCTTCGAGGAGACGGATGCCATTTTATTTGTGAAGTAAAGAAAGCATCTCCCTCGAAAGGTTTGATTGCAGAGGAATTTCCGTATCTGGAGATTGCAAAAGAATACGAAGAGGCAGGCGCCTCTGCGATATCCGTACTGACGGAGCCGGAATATTTTCTGGGGCGGGACGATTATCTTCGGGAAATCGCAGAGAGTGTCCGTATTCCGGTGCTCCGGAAGGATTTTACTGTGGATGCTTATCAGATTTATGAGGCGAAGGTACTCGGTGCAAGCGCGGTGCTCCTTATCTGTTCTTTGCTTCCGGAGGATACGTTAAAGCAGTTTTTAGAGACCGCACACAGCATCGGACTGTCGGCTCTTGTGGAAGCGCATGATGCAGAGGAGGTGGCATGTGCGCTGCGCTCCGGGGCGAGAATCATCGGGGTCAATAACCGGGACTTAAAGACGTTCCGGGTAGACATCTCCAATAGTGTAACATTGCGGAAGCTGGTGCCGGAGCATATTTTGTTTGTCTCTGAAAGCGGCATCAAAACGCCGGAGGATATCGCAAGGCTTCGGGAAAACAAAACCAATGCGGTATTAATCGGAGAAACACTGATGAAATGCGGAGATAAAAAAGGGATGCTAAGACATCTGTCCGGCATGGAAGAAGAAAAACCGGAGGAAGGTCTATGACAAAGATTAAGATTTGCGGACTTCGCAGGGAAGAAGATATTGTCTATGCTAACGCATGCAGACCGGACTATGTGGGATTTGTATTTGCCGACAGCAAAAGAAAGGTGACAAAGGAGCAGGCGAAGGTGCTGCGGGAAAACCTCCTGCCGGAGATTACTCCGGTGGGGGTATTTGTGAACGAAGAGATGGACGCGATTGCCGATCTGGTATTGGAAGGCGTGATTGATATGGTGCAGCTTCACGGAGATGAGACAGAAAAAGATGTGGAATACTTGCGGCGGCGTGTGCGGAATGTGCCCATTATCAAGGCAGTCCGTGTGGGAAAGAAGGAAGACCTAGAAGGCTGCGATAAAACGCAGGCAGATTACCTGCTCTTTGATTCCAACTCATTTCATGCATATGGAGGGACTGGGAAAACTTTTGACTGGAAGCTCATAGAAGGAATTGCAAAACCATTCTTTCTGGCGGGAGGCATCTCGCCGGAAAATGTGAGAGAAGCCGTGCAAACCGTGCATCCTTATGCAGTGGATGTAAGCAGTGCAGTGGAAACGGATGGATTCAAGGACCAAAAAAAGATGATAGAGCTAGTAGGAAGGGTCAGAAAAGGATAAAAGAATGGAGGAAAAAGGGATGGCAAAAGGAAGATATGGGATTCATGGAGGACAATATATCCCGGAAACACTGATGAATGAGGTGATAAAGCTTGAAAAGGCCTATGAGTTTTATAAGAAGGATCCGGACTTTAACCGGGAATTAAGTACATTGCTGGCAGAATATGCAGGGAGACCTTCCCTGCTGTATTATGCAGAAAAGATGACGAAGGATTTAGGCGGCGCCAAAATCTATTTTAAGCGGGAGGACTTAAATCATACGGGCTCCCACAAGATTAATAATGTACTGGGGCAGGCGCTTCTGGCGAAAAAAATGGGAAAGACCAGAATCATTGCCGAGACCGGAGCAGGACAGCACGGGGTGGCAACGGCAACAGCCGCGGCACTTTTGGGGCTGGAATGTGAAATCTTTATGGGGAAAGAGGATACCATCCGGCAGGCGCTCAACGTGTACCGTATGGAGCTTCTCGGGGCAAAGGTGCACGCGGTAGAATCAGGCACCATGACCCTGAAGGATGCGGTAAATGAGTGTATGAGAGAGTGGACGAAGCGGGTAGACGATACGCTTTATGTACTTGGTTCCGTCATGGGACCTCATCCGTTCCCTATGATTGTCCGTGATTTTCAGAGTGTCATCGGCCATGAGGCAAAGGCACAGATTCTGAAGAAAGAGGGAAAACTTCCGGATGTCGTCATGGCGTGCGTAGGCGGCGGAAGCAACGCAATGGGAATGTTCTACGAATTTATTCCGGAGGAATCGGTACAGCTGATTGGATGCGAGGCGGCGGGTCTGGGTGTGGATACCGAGAAGACGGCGGCTACGATTGCAACGGGAACGGAAGGCGTTTTCCATGGAATGAAGTCTTATTTCTGTCAGGATAAGTACGGGCAAATCGCTCCGGTATATTCCATTTCTGCCGGACTGGATTATCCGGGAGTCGGACCGGAACATGCAAATCTGCACGATACGGGCAGGGCACAGTATGTTCCCGTAACCGACGAGGAAGCAGTAAATGCATTTGAATATATTGCGAGGACAGAAGGGATTATTGCAGCAATCGAGAGCTCTCATGCGGTAGCTCATTTGATGAAGATTGCACCAAAGATGCGCAAAGACCAGATTATCATCTGCTGCCTGTCCGGACGCGGAGACAAAGACGTGGCAGCGATTGCAAGATATAGAGGAGAGGATTTGTATGAGTAGGATAAAAGAAGCATTTGAGAACAAAAAAGCATTTATCGGGTTTTTGACTGCAGGGGACCCGTCATTAGAGAAAACCGAAGAATTTATTGTGGAAATGGAAAGAGCGGGAGCGGCACTCATTGAAATTGGAATTCCCTTTTCAGACCCGATTGCAGAAGGTCCGGTGATTCAGGATGCAAACGTGCGGGCGCTGTCTGTACCCGGCGGCTGCACGACGGACATGATTTTCGAGATGGTGGCACGGGTGAGAAAAAGAGTTTCCGTACCGCTGGTGTTTCTGACCTATCTGAATCCGGTATTTAAATATGGTTACGACGCATTCTGCAAAAAGTGCAGCGAGACGGGGATTGACGGTCTTATCATTCCGGATATGCCGTTTGAAGAACGTCCGGAGCTTACTCCGATTGCACAAGCGCATGGTGTAGACTTGATTTCTCTCATCGCGCCGACCAGCGATGACCGGATTCAGATGATTGCAAAAGAGGCGAAAGGCTACATATATGTAGTTTCTTCCATGGGTGTAACCGGCATGAGAAGTGAGATTACAACGGATCTTGCGGGGATTATAAAATCCATCCGAAGCGTGACAGAGGTGCCGGTGGCAATCGGTTTTGGAATCAACACGCCAGAGCAGGCGAGAGAATACAGTCAGATTGCGGACGGAGTCATCGTAGGAAGTGCGATTGTGAAAATCATCGGGCAGTATGGGGAGAATGCAAAAGAAGCGGTGTATGAGTATGTAAAATCTATGGTGGATGCGATGTAATGTCAGTTGTCCCGGATTTGGGGATTGAATCAGTCGAAATTGGGTAGTATAATGGTATCTGATTGAGGAGGAGACGGACATGAAAGCGGAAGAATTATTGGAAAAAGCGAAGGAATTGCAGCCGCAGTTAGTTGAAATACGGCGGGATTTACACCGTCATCCGGAAACGGGATTTGATTTGAGCTATACCGTTAAAAGGGTGCGGAAGGAACTGGAAAAGATGGGATATGAGCCGCAGGATTGCGGAAAAGCGGGACTTGTGGCTCTCGTGGGCGGCAAGCATCCCGGAAAAACCATCATGCTGCGGGCAGATATGGACGCACTGCCACTGAAGGAAGAGGCAGAGGTGGATTACCGCAGTGAGAACCCCGGAAAAATGCATGGATGCGGACATGATATGCATGCTTCTATGCTGCTTGGAGCGGCGAAGCTCTTAAAGGAGCGGGAGGATGAAATCGAAGGAACGGTCAAACTGGTATTCCAGCCTGCAGAAGAGATTTTTCAAGGCTCGCAGGATATGATTGCCCATGGTGTTTTAGAAAATCCGCATGTGGATGCGGCGATGATGCTTCATGTGACCGCAGGTATGCCGATTCCATCGGGAATGTTATTGATTCCGGAGGGCGGGATTAGTATGGCCTCCTGTGAGCAGTATCATATCATAGTAAAAGGAAAGGGCGGGCATGGCTCTACTCCGCAGGCGGCAATTGACCCGGTGACTGCAGCAGCACACATTCATCTGGCCCTGCAGGAGATTAACAGCCGTGAGATTGATCCGGCTTCTTATGGAGTATTTACGACCTGCAAGTTCCGTGCAGGAGAGACTTCCAATGTCATTCCCGATACTGCCGAAATGTGGGGAACGATTCGAACGGCAGATGCGGAGGGAAAGGTTGGCACCCAGATTAAGACCCGTATGACAGAGATTGCCAAAGGAGTGGGAGGTGCACTCCGGTGCGAGGTAGAAGTGGAATTTTATGATTATTGTCCCTGTATGGTCATTGACAAATCGTTGTCGGACAGTGCCATGCAGTATATGTCTGAGCTTGTCGGGAAGGGGGCACAGCGCATCTGTGAGCAGGGCGGCGGAAGTGAAGATTTTTCATTTTTCAGCCATGAGGTTCCGGCGGTCGGCATGTTCCTGACGGCAGGCAGTAAAAACGAAGGATTTGAATTCGGGCAGCATCACCCGAAGGTGATTTTTGATGATTCTGTTTTGTGGCAGGGAAGTGCCGTTTATGCATATATGGCTCTTCGGTGGTTGGAAGAAAACAGATAGCAGAGGATAGAAACATGAGAAAGAACTTGAAAAAGCTTCTGGAGTATTATAAACCATACAAGTTGTTATTTTTCAGTGATATGTTTTTTGCAATTTTGGGAGCACTGGTATCTCTGGTGCTTCCTTTGATTGTGCGCTATATTACAAACGAGGTGGTATATTTAGAGCTGAATGAAGCCACAAAGACCATCCTGATTTTGGGGATTGTGATGGTGGGTCTGGTTCTTATCGAAGCCGGATGCAACTATTTTATGGTATATTATGGACATATGATGGGCACCTATATGGAAGCGGATATGCGGAGGGACATTTTCGGACACTATCAGAAGCTGTCGTTCGCATTTTATGATAATCAAAAGGTCGGGGCACTTCTTTCCCGTGTCACCAGCGACTTGTTTGATATTACGGAGCTTCTTCATCATGGGCCGGAGGACATCTTCATTTCCATCATTAAGATCGTGGGTGCTTTTGTCATCCTTTTGTATGTGAATGTGCCGCTTGCCCTGATTACGTTCGCATTTGTGCCCGTTATGGCAGTGTATGCATATTATTTTAACCGGAGGATGAAGCGGGCATTCAAGAGCCGGCGAGAGAAAATCGGGGACATTAACAGTCAGATTGAAGACAGTCTTTCCGGAATCCGTGTGGTGAAATCCTTTGCAAATGAAAAGGTGGAAATGAAAAAATTCAGCGAAGGAAATAAGAATTTTGTAAAAGCAAAAAGCCTGAGTTACCGCTATATGGCGGGATATCATACCGGGCTTGGAGCGCTCACCACTATGGTGACGGTTGCAGTGCTGGTGGGTGGAGTCGGATTTTTGTCAAGCGGAGCGCTTACCGTGGCAGATTTGCTGACCTTTCTGCTCTACATCGGTAATTTTACGGAACCGGTAAAGAAGCTGATTAACTTTACGGAAATGTTTCAGAGTGGGTATTCCGGATTTGAGCGGTTTCAGGAAATCATGGAGATTGCACCGGATATTCAGGATGCGGAGGATGCAGTCTCAGTGGATAACCTGAAAGGAACGATTCAATTTGAGAATGTCTCTTTCCGGTATCAGGACCATGCAGAGAAGGTGTTAAATCATATCCGTCTGGAGGTAAAAGCCGGAGAGTATGTGGCTCTGGTGGGAGCTTCCGGTGTGGGAAAGACTACGCTCTGCAGTTTGATTCCGAGATTTTATGATGTGACGGAAGGGACGATTCGGATTGACGGAATCGACATCCGTAGGATGAAGCTTCATGATTTGCGAAATCAAATCGGGATTGTGCAGCAGGATGTGTATTTATTTGCGGGTAACATTCTGGAAAATATCCGTTATGGCAATCCGTCTGCAACGGATGAAGAAGTTGTTTGTGCCGCAAAACGGGCAAATGCACATGAATTTATCATGAGTTTTCCGGACGGGTATGACACAGATATCGGACAGCGGGGTGTGAAGCTGTCGGGAGGGCAGAAACAGCGTCTATCCATTGCACGGGTCTTTTTGAAAAATCCGCCGATTCTGATTTTTGATGAAGCGACCTCAGCGCTGGATAATGAGAGTGAGCGGATGGTGCAGCAGTCATTGGAAGAGCTTGCAAAAAACAGAACGACATTTGTGATTGCACACCGGCTGACCACGATACGGAATGCGAAGCGCATTTTGTTATTGACAGAACATGGCATAGAGGAAGAACCTTCCTACGAGGAATTTATGAAAAAGGAAGGCGTCTACGAAGGGAGAGGAACGTATGGAAGAAATTCAGTTTAAACGGCCTGAACTTTCAGACCGGGAATTGATACACTCGTATTTTAAGAAATATCCAAGCAGAAGCTGCGAGAGAACTTTTGTAAATGTGTATCTCTGGTCCAGACATTATAAGGTTTCATTTGCGATAATCGAACAGGCTTTAATCTTTCAATCAGAAGAAGATGGGATATCGTTCGCTTATCCGGTGGGGGAACCGGAGCATGTGAAGCGGGCAATCGACTTTCTTTTAGAATATACGAAGGAGAGAGGAGCAGAGTTTTCATTGTACTGTGTGACCCCGGAGCAGTTTGCACAGCTTGATGCGTGGTATCCGGGCAGATTTCAAATTGAGTATAACAGAGATGATGCAGATTATGTGTATGAATCCGAGAAGCTTGCTACCTTGTCCGGGAAAAAGCTGCATGCGAAACGGAATCACATCAATAAGTTCAAGGCCACGTTTGAAAATTGGAACTTTGAAGCACTCACAGAGGATAATGTGGAGGAATGTTTCCAGATGGCATTAAACTGGCGCAGGGAGAATGGGTGTGAAGATGATGTTGAAAAAAATGCGGAGATGTGTGTGACGCTGAATGCACTTCGGCTTAGAGAGGAACTGGAATTGACCGGAGGAGTACTTCGGGTGAATGGAGAGGTGGTCGCATTTACGCTGGGAGAGCCGGTCTGCGAGGATACTTTTGTCGTTCACATCGAAAAGGCATATGCAGAGGTACCCGGTGCATACCCGATGATTAATCAGTTATTTGCAAAGCAGGTGTATGACCGTTATCGCTATATAAACCGAGAGGAGGATACCGGAGCAGAAGGGCTTCGAAAGGCAAAATTATCTTACTATCCGGTGTTCATGGTAGAAAAAGGAGTTGTAAAGGAGAAGGTGCAATGATTGCAAAAAAAATGCAGAGTATGGTAGCAAACAGTTCCGCAATCCGGGCGATGTTCGAAGAGGGTAACCGGATGGCTGAGATGTATGGAAGAGAAAATGTATATGATTTCAGCCTGGGAAATCCAAATGTGGCAGCGCCCAAGGAGGTCAAACAGGCTATCCTTACGCTTTTAGAGGAGGAAGACCCGGTGGTGCTTCACGGATATACCAACAGCAATGCGGGATATGCGGATGTAAGGGAGTCAGTTGCCCAGTCGATAAACGGGCGGTTTGACACCCATTTTGAAGGAAAAAACATTATTATGACGGTAGGGGCTGCCGGAGGATTGAATGTGGCCTTAAAAATCCTTCTGAATCCGGGAGACGAGGTCATCACATTTGCCCCATATTTCGGAGAATACAGAAGCTATACGGCAAATTATGACGGGGTCTTAGTAGAAATCTCTCCGGATACGGAGACATTTCAGCCGAAGCTCCCTGAATTCGAAGGGAAGATTACCGAAAAAACGAAAGCGGTCATTGTAAATACGCCGAACAATCCGACGGGGGTCGTATATTCCGAAGAGACGATTCAGAAGATGGCAGCCATTCTGGAGAAAAAGCAGAAGGAGTTTGGAACAGACATTTATCTGATTTCCGATGAACCATACCGGGAGCTTGCATATGACGGGGTGGAGGTGCCGTATCTGACAAAATACTATGCCAATACGATTGTAGGGTATTCGTTCAGCAAATCCCTTTCCCTTCCGGGAGAACGTATCGGGTATCTGGTCATTCCGGATGAGGCGGCTGATAGTAGAGACCTTCAGGCTGCAGCCGGTGTGGCAACCCGTATTTTGGGATTTGTAAATGCCCCGACCCTGCAGCAGAAAATGGTTGCAAAATGCCTGGATGCAAAAACAGATATTTCGTATTATGACCGGAATCGGGAGACGTTGTATCAGGGACTTCTGGAGTGTGGATTTTCCTGCATCAAACCGGAAGGGGCGTTCTATCTGTTTGTGAAATCACCGGTGCCGGATGAAAAAGAATTTTGCGCTGCGGCAAAAAAATATCATATCTTGATTGTGCCGGGAAGCTCCTTTGGCTGTCCGGGGTATGTGCGCATGGCGTACTGCGTATCTTATGAGACGATTGTAAATGCATTGCCGAAATTCAAAGAACTGGCAAAAGAATATCAGAAAGGTTGACAAAAATGAAAGCGTTTGAAAAAAATATCCGAAAAGTGGAGCCTTATGTGCCGGGAGAGCAGCCGCAGAATAAGGTAATCAAATTAAACACCAATGAAAACCCGTATCCGCCTGCTCCGGGGGTAAAAGAAGCACTGCTTCACATGGATACCGACCGGATGCGTTTGTACCCGGACCCTGCAGCAGGAACACTTGTACATTCGTTGGCAGAATACTATGGAGTGGGAGATGATCAGGTGTTTGTGGGGGTCGGCTCGGATGATGTCCTTGCCATGTGCTTTTTAACTTTCTTCCATTCGGACAAGCCCATTCTGTTCCCGGACATTACATATTCTTTTTATAAAGTCTGGGCAGAATTGTACCGAATTCCCTATGAATGTCCCGCGCTTGATGATAAGCTTCGGATTGTTCAGGAGGATTATTACAAAGAGAACGGCGGTGTGATTTTTCCAAATCCAAATGCACCCACTTCCATTTATGAGGAACTTGATTTTATCGAGGATATCTTAGAACACAACCGGGATGTCATAGTGATTGTGGATGAGGCATATATTGATTTTGCAGGAAAATCGGCGATTGAGCTGATTGACCGGTATGAAAATCTGGTGGTGGTGCAGACCTTTTCGAAGGCGCGTTCCATGGCCGGGATGCGTATCGGCTATGCAATCAGCAATCCGCTTCTCATCAAATATTTGAATGACGTGAAGTATTCCTTTAACTCTTACACGATGAACCAGACTTCTCTGGTCTGCGGCGTGGAGGCAGTGAAGGACCGGGATTATTTTGAAGAACAGGTGAAAAAGATTGTGGATACCAGAGAATGGGCGAAAGAGGAGCTTCGGGCTCTTGGATTTACCTTTCCGGATTCCAAGTCCAACTTTCTCTTTGTGACGCACCCGCAGATTGCTGCGAAAAAGTTATTCGAGGCATTGAAAAGTGCCAATATTTATGTTAGATTTTTAGGGGGAAGCCGGATTCAGAATTATTTGCGGATTACGGTGGGTACGAGGGAAGAGATGGAAGCACTGTTCTCTTTCCTGAGAGAATATGTAAAAAGTAAGGGAGAATGAAATGTTAAAATTAATCTTACAGGGAATGGCGGTAGGAATTGCAAATATTATTCCGGGAGTCAGCGGTGGTACGATGATGGTAGCCATGGGGCTATATGATAAACTGATTCACTGTATCACCCACTTAAAAAGTGAGTTCAAAAAAAGTCTGAAATTGTTGCTTCCGATTTTTGCGGGAGCCGGGATTGCGATTGTGGTACTCTCAAGGCTCTTTGAATATCTGCTTCAGTATTATCCGATTCCGACGAATTTTGCATTTTGCGGACTGATTGCAGGAAGCCTTCCGTTTATTGTAAAAAAGGTGAAAGGACATTCTGTTACCATCGGAAAGCTGATTCCTTTTCTTATTTTCTTTGCCTTGGTAATCGTGATGGCACTGCTGGGAGAAGGAGACAGCGCATCCGCAGATGTCAGCCTTTCTTTTCTAAATGTCGTCAAATTGTTCGGTGCCGGAATCGTGGCGGCTGCCACTATGGTGGTTCCGGGAGTGAGTGGCTCTATGATGCTAATGCTGCTGGGCTATTATGATGTCATTCTGGCAACGATTAACGATTGCATTGACGGGTTAGTGGCGCTTGACATGCCGATGCTGATGGGAGCAGTCGGCGTTCTGGTTCCGTTTGGCATTGGTGTGGTTGCAGGGATTTTTGTGATTGCAAAAATTATTGAAACAATTTTTAAAAAAGCAGAGATATATGCGTATTACGCAATCATTGGTCTGATTGTGGCATCGCCTGTTGCGATTCTGATTCAGACGGATTGGAGCAGCGCATCGGTTCCTACGCTGCTGATTAGTGCTGGAACGCTGTCAACCATTTTTGAAAATGTCCCAAAATAATTAAAACATTTGCCCTGGATTTTCCGGGGCATTTTCTTTCATTAGCCGCTTGTTGATAAAACATCATGTGCGAGAATCCTGTCAAGGATGCTTCGCACCACATGTGGCTATGTCCTTGACAGGAATTCTCGTCACATGATTAAAAGTAGTCAAGCGGCTGATGAAAGGGTTTGTGCTAAAGCACCACTTTCTTAAGCAGTTTTTTCTAGAGCATCATCGTTTTGATGGTGTTTTTGTTGTTTTACGAAGTTTTGGAATCTAGAGTGCCTCCAAGGATGGTCTTTGGAAGGTATGTTTTGTTTCTTTGGTTCCGGCTTCTTGTAATCGGCATCTAGTTCTTTTGACTTTGCTTCATGTTTTGGTATTTCTTCCAATGCGTACACTTTTGTGTCATTGACGCAGCAAAACTTCTGCTTGTCATAGGCTTCGATAAAGAGTACCTTAGTACCTTTTCTGTAATGCACTTGATAACCGTTTTCGTCTAGCATGCGATAGTAACATTT
>ONED01000020.1 GCA_900316755.1 uncultured Eubacteriales bacterium | reverse complement strand
GTACAGGGACAACCGGGAATCAATGATGAAAGAAAGGTCATTCTTCATGGACATGTAGAATGCATTCTCCAAGGTGTTGATTTCCAAGAGTTCCGGGTCCTCATAGTTTCTGTTTGCTACTGCATTATAAAGCTTCAGCAGTTCCTTTTTGTCGCTAAAAATCATAGCGAACATCCGTGATTTAAAGTCTCTTTGATGAGACTTTGTTTGTTCTTGTGTTTTCATAACACACCTCCTTGTGAAATTGTGCAGGAGGCTCCGTGTCATTCTTTCTAAAAACCTCTCTGCTTTTGTTAATTGAGTTCGAAAAGCATTGAGATTTCCTGAAATGAATATCAGATTTTTGGATACGGGATGAACCGTATGAAACTTTTGAAAAATAATGCTTTTCTATATCTTAGCACAAAAGAGGGTTTCTGCCAATCTATTTTTTAAGTTTTTTAAACCTTGTATTTTGTATTTTTAACTATTCTATATCAATTCGTGTTACTTATTACATCATCAAGGACCTTCTTATGGCAAAGAGTATTCAGGTATTTGTGTCCAAATTTGTTTCTATCACATAGTAAATATTTTTTGCCTGAATTTTGAATCATAATCCGTCGAATTGAATTTTCCAGAATGGAGTTATCTGAAATGATTCCATCGTCCGAAATTCCTCGACAAGAAAAAAAGGCAACATCTGCATTGTATCGCTGTATCATTCTTTCTGCATCGGTGCCTACATAAGAAAAAGATTCCAGAGTCATTTCACCGCCGGTGCAAATTGTCCGAATTCCCATAGAAGCAGCTTCTAGTGCAGTCTTAGCCCCATTTGTGACAATGAGTATATCACGAAAAGATGCAAGGTGAGGAAGCAGATGATATGCGGTTGTAGATGCATCAAGCATGATAACGTAGCCATCCTTTACGTATTGTAGTGCTTTTAAGGCTATTTCTTTTTTTTCCTCCCTGTATTCCAAATCGCGTATAAAAAGCGGGATTCTCTGGTCGGCATATCTGGATTTCAGTTTTACAAGACCTCTGTTACATATGAGTAAATCTTTCTCCTTCATACTGGCGATATCACGACGCACAGTTGGCTCACTGATAAATAACTTTTCAGAAAGTTCCTTCACAGTATATTCCCTATCCGCTAAAAGCCTCAAATATTGTTCTTCTCTGTTATATATAGACATTTTATCACCTCTATAATCATTTCTATCATAAATATAATCATTTTGTGAGTATTTTGTCAACATTGTTTTCTGATATTGATAAAATCTTGCTGTCAAATTATAATCTTAGCATTAATAGAAATCCTATTTTAACATATTGCTTTGGAGGAAATACAGTGAAAATGAATAGTATTCAGACATTCGATAAATGCATTTGTGGAAAAACTCATTTATCGCAGATAAAAAGTAAAATCATAGGCAAAAACGCATTGGAGCAACTTCCTGTTGAATTGGAGAAACTAGGAGCCAAAAAAGTTTTTTTGCTTTCAGATATCAATACGTACTCCCTTGCAGGTGAGAAAATTATGACCCTCCTCTCGGATAACGGTATTTTGTACTCAAGCTATGTTTTTTGCCATAGAAGCCCTGAGCCGGACGAAGAAGCTGTGGGAGCCGCTGTGATGCATTATGACAAAAGCTGTGAGGTAATCGTTGGTCTGGGTTCCGGAGTAATAAATGATATTGGAAAAATACTTTCCAATATTACCGATACACCTTATGTGATTGTTGCAACAGCACCATCCATGGATGGTTATGCATCTTCCACTTCTTCCATGGTGATGGATGGGGTGAAAGTCTCATTGTCCTCAAAATGTCCGGAAATTATAATTGGCGATGTTGATTTGTTAAAGACTGCACCTGACAAAATGCTGAAATCAGGACTTGGTGATATGTTGGCGAAATACATAAGTATTTGCGAGTGGAGAATTTCTCATGAGATAACGGGGGAATACTACTGTGAAACGATTGCGCAGTTGGTTAGAAATGCACTACATGAATGTATCGTTCATGTAGATGGTCTTTTAAGAAGAGAGGATGAAGCGGTAAAGGCAGTATTTGAAGGTCTGGTTATTTGTGGTGAGGCAATGGGGTTTGCAGGAGTTTCGCGACCGGCTTCGGGTGTTGAACATTACCTTTCTCATATCTGGGATATGCGAGCATTGGAATTTGGAACAAATGCCGATCTTCATGGTATTCAATGTGCCATAGGAACATTGGTTGCTGCAAAAGTTTACGAACAGGTGAAAAAAGTAACTCCTGATGTTGAAAAGGCGATGGCGTATGTGGAAAAATTTGATCGTGGGAAATGGAACAATGAACTTCGGGCATTCCTGGGAAAGAGCGCAGAAGCAATGATTTTATTGGAAAAAAGAGAACAGAAATACAATGTTGACAGACATAGGGAAAGAATCAAAGTTATTGTTGAAAAGTGGGACAGAATTTTGAGCATCATAGAGGAAGAAGTTCCGGAAAGTTCTGAAATTGAGGAGCTTCTTGATAAAATTAACGCACCGAAAGTTTTAGAAGATATCGGTCTTGAAAGCAGTATTTTGCCCATGACATTTAAGACATCGAAGGATATAAGAGATAAATATGTTTTGTCAAGGCTTGTATGGGACTTGGGAATAATCGATGAACTGAAATATGACTAGCTGTTTTTTACATTAAAATGCAAAAACTTTTTCAGATATGCAAAAGTTTTCATAAGCACTCTGGTTTATTGAACTGACAGAATATAGATTGTAAAATATAGAAAACAGTAATCTAACAAAAAAGCGAAACAAAGAACAGCAAAATTTGTGCATTGTATAAGCTTATGTAAACGAGAAAATCAAAAAGCATAAAAGGAGGAGGAAGATGAGAAAATTCAAAAACCTAAAAAAGTGGGGTTGGCTACCGATTTTATTGCTGATGATAGGAGTGGCGAGTATCATTACGGTTACGCTTGTGACGGAAAGCGCTGAAGAGTCTCTGTTCAATCTAAATGAGAGAGAGATTGTGCTGGAAATGAACGAATCTCGGAAGGTTGAACTTGAGTCAGAAAAAGTTAATATTAAGAAGGCAAAAATGACTGTATCTTGGAGAAGTTCGAAGCCATCGGTTGCGGCGGTAGATGACGACGGAATTATCAAAGCGACCTCGGGTGGTGAAACCAAAATTACAGCAGTGGTAGAATACAAAGGAAAAGAATACAGCACAAGCTGTGTGGTAACTGTAAAAGCTGAAGACAGGAAGTATTCTACATACAAAATTCGTTGGTTCACACAAAAGCAAGACCGAAGCGACTATGAAATCAAAGAGGAAACCTTTGAGCGAGAAGTAGGAAGTGAAGTTGAACTTACAGAATTAGATGCAAAGAAAAATCTGCCAAAGGAATATGTATTCAATAAAGAAAAAAGCAGATTACGCGGCACAGTAAGAAGCAGACTGGGTGTTTGCGTTCTGGAGGTTTACTTTGATGTGGCAGTGGTTCCGTACTCAGTTGATTATTATTATGAATCAGCAGAACAGTTCGGGACATATACGGAAAAAGAAACAAAGCATTATGAAGCATATGCTTTTACTGAGGTAAAGGTTACAGATGGTCCGAAGTCCGGATTTGTAAGAAATGACACAGTGAAGGGAACCGTGCTCTCAAATAGTTCTGTGACAGAAGATGCAAAGTTGAAAGTATATTGTGATAGGATTCGCTCAAATGTGACAGTCAACTATATCAGTGGAAGGGCAAGCGCAACATACACTAATGTATACGGCGTGGGACTTATCGATGCACCGGCAGATGTATTGAAGGATTCCGTTGAATATTATACGGCGACTTATGTAAACGGTGAAAAGAAAAAAGCCACAATGAATTTGTTGAAAGGCATGAAAAAAGATGCGACAGTGGATTTTCGGCTGGATGGGGTTGGCTTTACTTATTCAATCAAAAATGGCGTAAGTACTATTATGAATGAGTGCGACCAAAAGGCAACTCCGTGTTATGCAATGCTGAAAGGCGAGAGCAATGCGCTATATTTGTCTGCAACCTATCAGCTTACGGGAAGTACCAGCAATCGATTTGGTATTACTCTGAGTGATGGTACGACAAGCAGAGAAATTCGATTCAAGATAGCTGCCAGCAGAAAAAGCGCCGGTGTTGCAATTCAAATGAATAATACTACGAAGGGCGGTTTGTTGACTGAAAAGGATACAACGAATACATATGATTATACTTGTGAATACGACGGTGAAGTTTTTGTATGGGCGGCGAACTACAACACAGGTGCAGGGACAGATTCTTCCATCATAAAAGATATGCTTAGTGACAAAGATGGTGGAGACTATCAGATTCAATGGGCTGTGTGGGAAGGTGTCCTGTACGCAAGAATCGAAGAACAGACGGTTCTTCGATTGCCGCTTTCCCGGTTAGAACCAAAATGGAATGAGAAGACAAAATTCAAGATTGGCATATCGTCCTATGATGCAGCAGCATGGAATGATGAATTACGGGTAACAAATGTAAATCTCAAAACAGGCAATGCTGCAAAAGAGATGCTTGTATTAGATGGACAGATAGCAGGTTCAGACCGTTACAGAATGGGATATGACGTCATTTCAGGAAGTTACATTTCTGCTTCAAAGAGTGGCGCTGCATATTTATATGGAACTGAATCGATAAACACAGGGATTTCTGCAGATGTGAAGTGGGTTGATGCAAATAACACACGTGCAGCGGTTGGTATTTCTGTAAGAGTGGGTGATGACTCCGTTCAATATGTCATTGAAGGAATGCAAGATAAAGTACGTAGGCATAAGGGTGAAACATGGGGCACACCAGTAACCCTTACATCGCAGATTCTTGCGAAAGCGACTCCGTTTAATGAACAGGGAAAGGCCAAAATAGACGCTTTTGTAAAGGATGGTTACCTCTATGTTCTTTACAATGGAGTAGAGGCGCAATGTGTTAATATGTTAAATCTGTTCCCGGAGTATACAGCAGACCAAAAAGTATCCGTCGGAATTTACTCTTGGGATGCTTATAACGGGCTTGCAGCCTTCTCAAATGTAACAGAATTGAACGAGGAAGCAATTGCCCGGGTATGTAGGGAAAATTCTGTGAAAGAATGGGGCTACTACATAGAGCCGGCAACAACATATGTATCGAATATTACCTATGATTTTGCTGAGGGCAGTGCAGAAGATATTTTTTCATTTTGATAAAACCATGAAGTATCAATCATGGCACCTACATTCAAAAGTACAACAACTTTTGTAAAATTTTCAGATACGGTTTTTACCATTTTTTGTTCTTGTTCGGTTAAATAAAAGTAGGTATCTGTTCCATCATTTCGGCGATCTTCATTTTCTGAAGAATAACGGCAGATGCAGATAATAGCAGTATCCGTATACTCTTTGGTCTGTGCCAGTAAATCAGTAGGAACGTCGGCTTCATCGAACATACCGATTTTTGCACCATTTTCGTACTGATTGTTTACATAATTCTGGTAATAGAACGAAAGTGGATCAAAAATTTTCACGTGTCCTTCCTTCAGCTTCAGCCCTTGGTATATGTTTCGAGTGTAAGATACATTGGTATCTCCGGAACCTCCGCCACCTTTTACATAATCAATCTGGGCCTTCCCGAAAATAGCCACTTTTGTTCCTTTTTGGAAAGGAAGTAAGTGATTTGTATTTTTTAATAGTACAGAGCCTTCTGCAGCAGCACGGCGTGACAACTGAACGTGCCTTTCGCACTCTGTAATTCGAGAATGATTGTCTCCTAAAGGAAAGCAGGGCATATATTGTGACCTTAACCATTTTACATTGTTCATAGAGTTTTCCTCCCAAAAAACCATTTTTTTATCTGTGTTTTATTATAAACTATTTTAGTTGTGTAGCAAATATCTGCTTTGGGGATTGACAGTCTTTTTTCACTTTTTCATTTGTTTTCTACTTCAAAAACTGTCAAAGATGGGATCTTAGCACAAAAGCAGTTTTCTGCCAATCTATTTTTAAATTTTTTTGAACCTTGTGTGATTGTGTGCTTTTAAAAGTGCGACTAAAAAATGTAAAAATGGTTTGAAAGTGCGACTAAAAAATGTTAAGATGTAAATGATACAGTAGGAGGTGTTTCTATGCGGCGTCTTACCATGGAGAAATTGTATAAATGGAAAAATAAGAAAAACAGAAAGCCTTTGATTATTCGAGGTGCCAGACAGGTGGGAAAAACTTGGCTAATGAAGGAATTTGGGCGACAGTATTTTGAAGAGGTTGTTTATATCAGTTTTGATAACAATGAACGCTTGAAAAATGTATTTGATTTGGATTTTGATATAGATAGAATTATCTCAGCCTTGAAAGTGGAAGCGAAAAAGCAGATCATACCAGAGAAAACATTATTGATTTTTGATGAGGTCCAAGAGGTACCTAAGGCATTGACCGCTTTGAAATATTTTTGCGAGAATGCGCCGGAGTATGCGATTGTAGCAGCCGGATCGCTGCTTGGAGTGGCGCTTCACGAGGGAACTTCATTTCCGGTAGGAAAGGTGGATTTTTTAAATCTTTATCCATTGAATTTTCAGGAGTTTTTATTGGCTATGGGGGAAGATGGGCTGGCGGAACTGCTAAATGGCGGTGATTATGATATGATTTCAGCTTTTTCGGAGAAATACAAGGATTTGCTTCGTAAATATTATTATGTAGGAGGAATGCCGGAAGTTGTTAGGACTTATATCGAGACGGATGATTTAGAAGAGGTTCGTGCTTTGCAAAAGCAGCTTTTGGTATATTATGCAAATGATTTTTCGAAACATGCGCCAAAGGAGACTGTTCCAAGGATACAAATGATATGGAATTCTATTCCCATGCAGCTGGCAAAGGAAAATCGAAAGTTTGTGTATGGAATTGTGAGAGAGGGCGCCAGGGCGAAAGATTTTGAGATGGCGATACAGTGGCTTGCAGACTGCGGTTTGATTCACAAGTCTTATCGCGTCACAAAACCGGGAATGCCTCTGATTTCGTATCTGGAAATGAATTCCTTTAAAATATATCTTTTGGACGTAGGGCTTCTGGCAGCACAGGGAAATCTGGATGCCAGAACCTTGCTGGAGGGCGATATCATTTTTACAGAATTTAAAGGAGCTTTGACGGAGCAGTTTGTGGCACAGGAGTTAGCAGCGGAGGAGATGGAATTATATTATTATTCTGCCGCCAATTCTCGTGGAGAAATTGATTTCGTGATACAAAAAGGAATGTATCTGATTCCGATAGAAGTAAAGGCTGAGGAAAATCTTCAGGCAAAAAGTTTGCGGTGCTATTGTGAAAAATATAAACCGGAGATTGCAATTCGAACCTCCATGTCCAATTATAGGGAGCAGGAGTGGATGCGAAATGTACCGCTCTATCTTTTAACCGCATATTTGAATTCCATGTGAGAACAGCGGAAATATCTACAGTAAGATGCAACCAGAGAAAAACGGAGAATGATTTTGAGAAAAGGAGAAGAGACAAGATGAGACATTACGAGAACCCGGAGCACACAAGTGAAAACCGCTGTGCTCCGAGAAGTTATTATATCCCAAAGGGGATTTCTGAATATCACCTGTTAAATGGAGAGTGGCGCTTTGCCTATTTTAAACGGGATATTGATGTGCCGGAAAAAATAGAAGAGTGGGATACGATTCCGGTGCCGTCCTGTTGGCAGCTTTTGGGATATGAGAATCCCAATTATACCAACATCAATTACCCGTACCCCTGTGACCAGCCCTATGTACCGGATGATAATCCGTGCGGAGTGTATGAGCGGGAGTTTGTTCTGGAGAAAAAATGGGGGCGGGTATACTTTGTGTTAGAGGGCGTTTCCTCCTGTGCGTACCTTTCAGTCAACGAAAGATATGTGGGATATACGCAGGGAAGCCGCCTGCAGGCAGAGTTTGATATTACAGAGTTTGTCCGGGAAGGGGAAAATACAATTACGGTAAAGGTGCTGAAGTGGTGCTGCGGAAGCTATCTGGAGGATCAGGATGCGTTCCGTTATAATGGGATTTTCCGGGACTGTTATCTTTTGCAGAGACCGGAAGGCCACATGTGGGATATCGAGATGATTCCAAATGACGCGAATATTGCAATCCATACTGATGGAGTGGCAGAACTTCGGATTTATGAGGAAGAGCGACTGCTCCTTTCTACCGGTATGTGCGATGATTATACTTATCGGGTGGAGAATCCGGTGCTTTGGAATGCAGAAAAGCCATTCCTTTACCGGGTGGAACTGGAACGGGACGGAGAAATCATTTGTCTCCATGCAGGACTTCGCAAGGTGGAAATTTCGGAAAAGTATGAGCTTTTGATAAATGGTGT
The DNA here is from genome assembly GCA_900316755.1 of uncultured Eubacteriales bacterium. Taxonomy (GTDB): domain Bacteria; phylum Bacillota; class Clostridia; order Lachnospirales; family Lachnospiraceae; genus Faecalimonas. The sequence goes on along the minus strand of ONED01000020.1, from coordinate 20,797 downwards.
GCCGGTAACACTCCACGGGGTCAATCATCACGACACCAGCAAATTCCGAGGGTGGTGTCAGACAGATGAGGAGCTTCGAAGAGATTTGGAACTGATGAAAGACCTCAACATCAATTGCGTGAGAACCTCTCATTATCCGCCAACTCCAAGATTTATCGAGCTTTGTGATGAGCTTGGGTTCTATGTCATCTGCGAAACGGATATAGAGACCCATGGTTTTCTGCGTCGTTACCCGAATGTGGGGTATCGGTTTGATATGGAGTCCAATGACTGGCCTGCCACAGATTTGCGCTGGAAACGAGAGCATCTGGAGCGTATGGAGCGTATGGTGGAGTACCATAAAAATCGTGCGAGTATTATTATGTGGTCTACCGGAAATGAAAGCGGACATGGGTGCAATCATGTGGATATGATTCGCTGGACCCGCAGACGGGATGATACCAGATTAATCCATTGCGAGGATGCTTCCAGAAAAAATCAGATTCACAATGCAGATGTTTATTCCATGATGTATCTGTCACAGGAAGATTTGGAAAAGGCAGCCCTTTCCAATGATATGAATATGCCGGTGTTCCTCTGTGAGTATGCCCACGCCATGGGGAATGGACCGGGAGATGTCTATGACTATAATGAATTGTTTGACAAATACGATAAGCTCATCGGCGGCTGTATCTGGGAGTGGGCAGACCATGTAGTGACGGTAGACGGCGTGGAACGGTATGGGGGAGACTTTGAAGGAGAGCTTACCCATGAAGGAAACTTCTGCTGTGACGGACTGGTCTTTGCAGACCGCTCATTGAAAGCCGGAACTTATGAAGCGAAAGCGGCATACCAGCCGATGAAGACCACCTATCAGGATGGGGTGCTTTCCGTATATAACCGTCTGGATTTCACGAATCTGAAAGAATATGAGCTGACCTGTTGGGTAGAAGCAGACGGAGAGACGGTATGGGAACAGCAGACAGCGGTGGATGCAGCGCCGCATACGACAGCGGATGTTGCGATAGACTGCAAAACAATAGAAAGCAAGATACAGAATTGTCAATACGGAGTGTTCCTCAATGTACAGCTTTCGAAAGAGGGGAAAATTTATGCAAGAACCCAGCATGAACTGCCGTGCAGCCGAGTGGTGCAGGAAGAAAGGACGCTGGCTGTTTTAACGGAGGATACGCAGCGCATTTATGCAAAGGGGGAACGGTTTTCCTATGTATTTTCCAAGCATTACGGTGCATTTGAGAGCATGGTGGTGGATGGAAAAGAGCAGCTTGCAGGACGGATGAAACTGTCTGCTTTCCGGGCACCGACGGACAATGACCGGAATGTGAAAGTATACTGGGCAAGTGTCAACATCTGGCAGGGCGAAAATCTGGACTGTGCATTTGAGAAGGTCTATGACTGCCATGTAGAGCAGGGGGCGATTTTCGTAGAAGGCTCTCTGGCCGGGGTTTCGAGAAAACCGCTCACCAGACATCAGGTAGAGATAAAGATTGACAGAGAAGGCCGGATTGATATCCATCTGCACGCAGAGCTTCGGAAAGATGCATTCTGGCTTCCGAGGTTTGGATACGAGCTGGAACTGCCGGAGCATTCCAATGAATTTACATATTATGGAAGAGGACCATTGGAAAACTACTGTGATATGTGCCACGGAAGCCATGTGGGTACTTATGAGAGTTCGGCAGAAGCAGAGTATGTGAACTATGTGCGCCCGCAGGAGCATGGAAATCATGCGGATGTAAAGTGGCTTCGGATTGGAAATCTGGAATTTTTATCAGAAACCGGTATGGAAATCAATGTGTCAAACTATAGTACGGAAGCACTGTATCGGGCAGAACATACAGATGAGCTTTGCAGGGATGGAAAGGTGCATCTGCGGCTGGATTATAAGGTTTCCGGAATTGGTTCGAATTCCTGCGGACCGGGGCTGCAAGAAAAATATCGCCTGAGTGAAAAAGAGATTGATTTTCGGTTTGCGATACGACCTGCTTTCTAAAAAAGGTCAATATGGAGATCTTCAAGCAGAATAACAGGAATGATGGACATACAATTATGAAAGAAAAGACACTCATTCGGATTTCCGTGCGCAATCTGGTGGAATTCATTTTGCGTGAGGGAGACATTGACAATCGAACAGCAGGCACGCCGGACAAGGATGCCATGCAGCTTGGCAGCAGAATCCACCGCAAGATACAGAGGCAGATGGGTTCGGATTATCGTGCGGAAGTTCCCCTGAAGATTCAGATTCCGTGTGAAGATTTCACCTTGCAGGTGGAGGGAAGAGCAGATGGGATTTTTCATGTGGATGGTGAAGCCTGCATTGATGAAATCAAAGGAATGCTTCAAAATGTAGAGCGGATGCACCATCCGGTAGGGGTGCATCTGGCACAGGCGAAGTGTTATGCATACATTTATGCCAAGGAGCAGGAGCTTGACCGGATTGGTGTGCAGATGACCTATTGTCAGATGGAGACGGAAATCATCAAACGGTTTCGAGAAAGTTATGATATTAAGGAATTGGAAACGTGGTTTTTGAATGTGGTCAGACGATACGAAAAGTGGGCGAAGTTCCGGATGGAATGGAAGACGATGCGGAATGCTTCCATAAAGCAGGTGGAGTTTCCATATGAGTATCGGGAGGGACAGAAAGAGCTGGTGACGTCGGTTTACAGGACGATTTTGCGAAAAAAGAAGCTCTTTATTCAGGCACCGACCGGAGTGGGAAAGACGATGGCGACGGTATTCCCGGCGGTGAAGGCACTGGGAGAAGAGCTGGGAGAAAAGATTTTTTATCTGACTGCCAAAACCATCACCCGGACGGTGGCGGAGCAGGCATTTGGAATCTTGAAACAAAAAGGGCTCTTGATGAAGACGGTGACTTTGACTGCCAAGGAGAAAATCTGTTTCTGCGAAGAGACGGAGTGCAATCCGGAATCTTGCCCCTATGCGAAGGGACATTATGACCGCGTGAATGATGCGGTTTACGATATGATTACGACGACCTGCGATATGAGCCGGGAAAATATTGAGGCATATGCGAAGAAGCATGAGGTATGTCCGTTTGAATTTGCATTGGACGTGTCCCTGTGGGTGGATGCGGTGATTTGTGATTATAATTATGTGTTTGACCCCAATGCCCATTTGCGGCGGTTCTTTTCAGAAGGGAAGAAAGAAGGGTACCTGTTCCTCATTGATGAAGCACACAATCTGGTGGAACGTGGGCGGGAGATGTACAGTGCCACGCTTTACAAAGAAGAATTTTTAAATATGAAAAAGAAAGTGGGAACAGAGCACGCGAAGCTTAAAAGGCATCTGGATGCATGCAACCGGATTTTGCTGGAATACAAGCGGGAGTGCGAGACCTATATGCTTCACCGGAATCTGTCACATTTTATCCTGAAGCTGATGAATGTGTTGACGGCGATGGAAGAGATTTTGGAGGAGGAACACTTGCAGGAGGATGCGTTTTTAGAGTTTTACTTTCAGGTAAGGAGTTTCTTGCGTGTCTATGAGGAGTTGGATGAAAATTATGTCATTTACACGGAGATGGAGCCGGAAGGAAATTTCAAAGTGAAGCTGCTTTGTGTGAATCCGGCGGTAAACTTGGACAAATTTTTAAGTCAGGGGAATAGTACCGTCTTTTTCTCGGCGACCCTTCTTCCTATCAATTACTATAAGAAACTGCTTAGTGTGGGAACGGAGGATTACGCTGTTTATGCAAAGTCGCCGTTTGATACGGCAAATCGTCTGTTATTGCTTGGAAATGACGTCAGCACAAAATATACGTTGCGGGGGCAAAAAATGTATGAGCGATATGCGGAGTACATTCTGCGCATCGTACAGGCAAAACAGGGAAATTATATGGTGTTTTTCCCGTCCTACCGGTTTATGGAAGATGTGGCAGCCGTATTTGAAACTTATGAAATGAGTGGGATAGAGTGGATTGTGCAGGAGCAGAGCATGAAGGAAGAAAAACGGGAGCTGTTTCTGCAGAGATTTGAAGAAAAACGAGACGGAAGTCTTGTTGGATTCTGCGTGCTTGGCGGGGTGTTCTCTGAAGGAATTGATTTGACGGAGGAGAGCCTTATCGGTGCAGTGATTGTAGGGACCGGCTTGCCGCAGGTTTGTCATGAGCGGGAAATTTTAAGGCAGTATTTTGAAAAGCAGCAGCTTGGCGGATTTGATTTTGCATATCTGTATCCGGGCATGAATAAGGTGCTGCAGGCGGCAGGACGCGTCATCCGGACGGAAAAAGACCGGGGCGTGATTGCCCTTTTGGATGAACGGTTTGGCGGACGGCAATATCGTGACACCTTTCCGCGGGAGTGGAGTGACAGAAAAAGCTGCAACGCAGCGCAGGCGGAAGAGGAAATTCGAAAATTTTGGGAATTATGAGGCGGACACTTCTTCAAAATAGTTTAAAAATTCCTGCGTCATTTTCGAAACCGGCACACGATTGTTGTGGACGATGGCAAGCTCCCGGGAGGGGAGAAGCTCTTTTGTCTCTACGAAAAACAGGTCGTCCGTTTTTTGTGAGATACAGTAGTCCGGAAGAAAGGCGATGCCAAGGCCGATTCTTGCAAGGTCAATCAGCAGGTCGTTGCTGCTCAGTTCAATCTCCGGAACCAGATCCAACTGGTGCTGCTGGAATAAATGATGTAAAAATTCGCTGGTAGTGCTGTGTCTGTCCAGCATTAAAATCGGATAGTCCAATAGCTCTTTCAGCGATATTTTTTTTCCATTCAGCTCAGAAAAAGTGTGATTTGCCACAAAAACATCCTGAAATTTTGCAATCTTCTTCAGAGAAAAGAGATTGCTCAGATTGGAGTTGGGGTAATTGATTACAATCAAATCGACCTGCCCGTTTTCCAGAAGCTCCACACATTTTAAGGAGGTCTGGTTGGTCACTTTAATGTGCGCATTCGGAAATTCTTTATGGAATTTTTCCAGATACGGAACCAGAAAGTAACGGCAGATAGTATCACTTGCCCCGATGCGTATCTGCCCGTTGGAAGTCGCAGAATCGGTGAGCTGCGCTTCCCCGCGTTTGATTAAATTCATGGCAGGCTCCACGTGCCTTAACAAAATTTCACCTTCCGGCGTAAGCTGTACTCGTTTGGTACTCCGAATGAATAAGGTCTGGTCTAATTTTTTCTCCAATGCCTTGATGGACTGGCTTACTGCCGATTGTGAGATAAATAATTGCTTGGATGCCTCTGAAAAGCTGAGGGTAGTGGCAACATAGTAGAACACTTTGTACAATTCGTAATTGATATCCATTATTAGACCTCCTTATAAATCTATGTCTTATTATAAGAGGAATTGGAATGGTTTGCAACATAAAGAATTGTAAATAAGAAACACTTATAAGTAATTTAAGTTATATTAATTTCACTAATGAGAAAAATTGTGTTACTATAAAATCATATAGTACAAAATTTGAAAATCCAAAGGAGGTCAATATGAGTAGTGTAAAACGTGTATATGTGGAAAAGAAACCGGAATATGCAGTACAGGCGAAAGCCCTGAGACATGAAGTAAAGAGTTATCTTGGAATTAAGACGGTCGAAAATGTGCGTGTATTGATTCGGTATGATGTGGAGAATCTTTCAGAAGAGACATTTGAGAAGGCGTGCAATGGCATTTTTTCAGAGCCGCCGGTAGATACTTTATATAAAGAATCTTTTCCGATGAAAGAAGGGGACAGAGTATTCTCGGTAGAATATTTGCCGGGACAGTTCGACCAGAGGGCGGACTCGGCAGTGCAGTGTGTCCAGTTTATCAAGGAGGACGAGCTTCCTGTGATTAAATCAGCCACAACGTATGTGATTGAGGGAGACATCACGGACGAAGAGTTTGCTGCCATCAAAGCACACTGTATCAATCCGGTGGATTCCAGAGAGACGGATTTGGAAAAACCGGACACTCTGATTACAAAATTTGAGGAGCCATCTGATGTGAAAATCTTTGACGGATTCAAGGACATGGGCGAGGCAGATTTGAAAGAATTGTATGATTCTTTGGGACTTGCCATGACATTCAAAGACTTCCTTCATATTCAGAATTATTTCAGAGGGGAAGAAAACAGAGACCCGAGTATGACGGAAATCCGGGTTTTGGATACTTACTGGTCAGACCATTGCCGCCATACTACTTTTTCTACGGAGTTAAAAGAGGTGACCTTTGGCGAAGGAGATTACAGAGAACCCATTGAACAGGCATATAAGCAATATTTAAAGGATCACAGTGAAATCTTTGCAGGCAGAGAGGACAAGTTCGTATGTCTGATGGATTTGGCTCTTATGGCAATGCGCAGATTAAAATTGGAAGGAAAATTGGAGGATCAGGAGAAGTCAGATGAGATTAACGCATGCAGTATCGTAGTTCCGGTGACAGTAGACGGCGTGGAAGAAGAGTGGCTTGTAAATTTCAAAAATGAAACACACAACCATCCTACGGAAATCGAACCGTTTGGTGGCGCGGCTACCTGCCTTGGCGGTTGCATTCGTGACCCGCTTTCCGGACGTACTTATGTCTATCAGGCAATGCGTGTGACCGGTGCGGCTGACCCCACTGTATCTGTGAAAGACACGCTGAAAGGCAAGCTTCCGCAGAAGAAACTGGTGCGGGAAGCAGCCCATGGCTATAGTTCTTACGGGAATCAGATTGGTCTTGCAACAGGAGCCGTAAAGGAAATCTATCATCCGAACTATGTTGCAAAGCGTATGGAAATCGGAGCGGTATTAGGTGCAGCACCGAGAAGAGCAGTCATCCGTGAAACTTCCGACCCGGGAGATATTATCATTCTCCTTGGCGGACGCACCGGACGTGACGGTTGCGGCGGGGCAACCGGTTCTTCTAAGGTGCATACGGAGGAGTCCATTGAGACCTGCGGTGCAGAGGTGCAAAAAGGAAATCCACCTACAGAACGTAAGATTCAGCGTTTGTTCCGAAGAGAAGAAGTAAGTAAATTAATTAAAAAATGTAATGACTTTGGAGCCGGCGGGGTATCCGTTGCCATCGGAGAGCTGGCAGACGGACTTCGCGTAGACCTTGATAAGGTGCCGAAAAAGTATGCCGGTCTGGACGGGACGGAGATTGCCATTTCAGAATCTCAGGAGAGGATGGCGGTAGTGGTAGACCCGAAAGACGTGGCACAGTTTATGACATATGCAAAAGAGGAAAATCTGGAAGCCGTGGAAGTCGCTGTGGTTACTAAGGAACCGAGACTTGTATTGTCCTGGAGAGGAAAAGAAATTGTGAATATTTCCCGTGCCTTCTTAGATACAAACGGTGCGCATCAGGAGGCTTCCGTCTCTGTGGAGATTCCGAATAAAGAAGACAGCATTCTGGTAAGAGCGGAAGTAGGAGATGTAAAAGAAAAATGGCTGGAAACGCTTGGTGACCTTAATGTCTGTTCTCAAAAGGGTCTGGTGGAAATGTTTGACGGTTCCATCGGGGCAGGCTCTGTATTTATGCCCCACGGCGGAAAATATCAGATGACAGAGACACAGGCAATGGTCGCAAAATTACCGGTATTAACGGGAAAATGTGACACTGTAACCATGATGAGCTTTGGGTTTGATCCCTATTTGTCAAGCTGGAGTCCTTATCACGGAGCGGTCTATGCCGTATTAGAGTCTGTTGCGAAAATCGTGGCAAATGGCGGCGATTACAGCAAGATTCGTTTGACCTTCCAGGAGTACTTCCGAAGGATGACAGAAGAACCATCAAGATGGAGTCAGCCGTTTGCCGCACTCCTTGGTGCGTATGACGTGCAGCTTGGACTTGGGCTTCCTTCCATCGGAGGAAAGGACAGTATGTCAGGTACGTTCCGGGATATTGACGTGCCGCCTACCTTAGTGTCATTTGCGGTAGACGTTGCCACAGAAAAAGATATCATTACACCGGAGTTAAAGACAGCAGGAAATAAACTGGTATGGCTCCGCACAGAGAGAGAGGAGTATGATTTACCTGTTTATGCGAGTGTGATGGAACAATACGGCAAATTCAGAGAAGACATTCAGAACGGAAATATTGTATCTGCGTATGCGCTGGACAGACATGGAATTGCGGCGGCAGTCAGCAAGATGGCATTTGGTAACGGCATGGGTGTGAAAATAGAGCACAATGTAGACAAGAGAGATTTGTTTACACCGGCGTTCGGAGATATCATCGCAGAAGTTCCGGCGGAAAAGGTTTCAAAACTTGCAATTACTTATACCGTCATCGGTGAAGTGACGGATGACGGAAAGATTTCTTATGCAGACATGGAAATCCGTCTGGAGGATGCAGTAAACACATGGAAAGCACCGCTTGAGAAGGTATTCCCGACGGTATCCGGTCAGGCAGAAGACGGACCGACTTCTTATTTTGTAAAACCGACGACAGCGGATGCGGTCATTGAAAATGGTCTTTATAAAACCTCTCATGTGCATGTTTGTACCCATAAGCTTGCACAGCCAACGGTATTTATTCCGGTATTTCCGGGAACCAACTGCGAATACGACAGCCGGAAGGCATTTGAACGTGCAGGGGCAAAAGTGATTACAAAGGTATTCAAGAATCTGGATGCCGGTGATATCCGCGATTCGGTAGCAGAGTTTGAAAAGGCGATTGGTGCTGCTCAGATGATTATGTTCCCGGGTGGATTCAGTGCAGGGGATGAGCCGGATGGTTCTGCAAAATTCTTTGCAACTGCATTCCAGAATGCGAAGCTTAAGGAAGCAGTGGAGAAGCTTCTAAATGAACGGGACGGACTTGCACTTGGTATCTGTAACGGATTCCAGGCGTTAATCAAGCTGGGATTGGTTCCGTACGGAAAAATCTGCGGACAGACAGAGGGCTCACCGACTCTGACCTACAATACCATCGGACGCCATGTTTCCAAGATGGTATATACGAAGGTTGTGACCAATAAGTCTCCATGGCTTGCAAATGCAGAGCTTGGCGGAGTTTATACCAATCCGGCTTCTCATGGAGAGGGACGGTTTGTCGCTCCGGAAGCAGTGCTGAATGAGTTGTTTGCAAACGGACAGGTTGCCACACAATACTGTGACCTTGACGGAAATATCACCATGGATGAAGAGTGGAATCCAAATGGTTCATACAGAAGTATTGAAGGTATCACAAGTCCGGATGGTCGTGTGCTTGGTAAGATGGCGCACTCAGAGCGTCGGGGCGAATCGGTTGCCATCAATATATATGGGGAGCAGGATTTGAAGATTTTTGAATCCGGCGTGAAGTATTTTAAATAACGATGGCATAAACGTGGAACATATGATACAATGTCATTGTGACACTATCGTTTTCTTAGATAGATGGAACAAAAATATAAAGAAAGGAAAGTTTGTTCGTAATGGAGAGTAAAAACGAATTCAAACCCTATATTCCGGCTGAAAAAGTGACACCGGAATTAACCATTACTTCCATCATCATGGGTATCCTTCTTGCGGTGGTTTTCGGGGCAGCGAATGCATATCTTGGCCTTCGGGTGGGTATGACGGTGTCTGCATCGATTCCGGCAGCGGTAATTTCTATGGGTGTTATCCGTGTTTTGATGAAGAAAAACTCTATTTTGGAGAGTAATCTGGTTCAGACCATCGGTTCTGCCGGAGAATCTCTCGCGGCGGGAGCTATTTTTACCCTGCCTGCTTTGTTCCTCTGGGCGGCAGAGGGCGTTATGGAAAAACCAAGTATTCTGGAAATTACGCTGATTGCGTTAATCGGCGGACTTCTTGGTGTATTCTTTATGGTGCCGCTTAGAAATGCGTTGATTGTAAAAGAACACGGGATTCTTCCGTATCCGGAAGGACAGGCATGTGCAGAGGTTCTTCTTGCAGGAGAAGAAGGCGGCGCAAATGCGGCTACCGTGTTTGTCGGTATGGGAATCGCAGCAGCTTTCAAATTTGTCATCGATGGCTTGAAAGCAGTTCCCAGCGAAGTATCCCTTCGTTTCAAAGGATTTGCAGGTGAAATCGGAACTCAGATTTACCCGGCTGTGATGTCTGTGGGTTATATCTGCGGACCGAAGATTGCATCTTATATGTTTGCCGGAGGTGTAGTAAGCTGGATGGTATTGATTCCGCTGATTGTATTATTTGGCGGTGAAGCGATTCTGTATCCGGGTACGGAGACGATTGCAGAGATTTATGCGGCAAACGGTGCCGGTGGCATCTGGGGAAGCTACATACGTTACATTGGCGCAGGAGCTCTGGCAGCCGGTGGAATTATTAGCTTAATGAAATCCCTTCCACTGATTATCCGCACCTTTAAGGATGCAATGAAGAGTCTGAAGAGCGGAGTAGGGTCTGCATCTTCGAAACGTACAGAGCAGGATCTGAATATGAAAATTGTGCTGGGTGCCATCTTAGTATTGACTTTGATGGTTTGGCTGGTACCGACGATTCCGGTATCGATAGTAGGGGCCATCATTGTTGTGATTTTTGGGTTCTTCTTCGCAACCGTTTCATCCAGAATGGTTGGTCTGGTAGGAAGCTCAAACAATCCGGTATCCGGCATGGCGATTGCGACCCTTTTGATTGCAACACTGATTTTGAAAATTACAGGGGATGCCGGTGCTCATGGCATGCAGGGTGCGATTGCAATCGGTTCCATCATTTGTATCGTAGCGGCTATTTCCGGTGACACCTCACAGGATTTAAAAACAGGGTATCTGCTTGGTGCAACCCCAAAGAAACAGCAGATTGGTGAAATCATCGGTGTGATTGCTTCGGCATTTGCCATCGGTGGAGTGCTTTATCTGTTAGATGCTGCATGGGGATTCGGTTCAGAACAACTGGGTGCACCGCAGGCGACTCTGATGAAGATGATTATCGAGGGTGTTATGGACAGCAACCTTCCGTGGGCGCTTGTGTTTGTAGGAGTATTCCTTGCACTTGTGATTGAACTTTTGGGGATTCCGGTACTTCCGTTTGCAATCGGTGTATATCTTCCGGTTCAATTAAATGCATGTATCATGGTCGGCGGCATTATCCGTCTGATTTTCGATAAGATGAAGAAGGAAGAAAAGGAAAAAGAAGCAATTATCACAGACGGCGTTCTCTATTGCTCCGGTATGATTGCAGGAGAAGGACTCGTGGGAATCCTGCTTGCAATATTTGCGGTCATCGGTATCAACGGTGCCATTGACATTAGCGGCGTACTTGGTCTGTCGACCGGTGTTGCAAATGTGCTGAGCCTGGTGGTATTTGCACTTATGATTCTGTGCCTCTTGAAGTTCACCGTTTGGAAGAAGAGAAAATAAGGGCATTGGAATGAAAAAAAAGAAAGAAGTCATAGAGCAGAATTATCTGGAACATATTCCAATCCGGCAGGAAGGGTTAAGATGGGACAAAAATGAAAAAGATATGGTGACGTTATACGTACACAATACCGGTCTTATGAAAAAAATTACCCAGAAGCTTTTAAAGAAACCGGAATATACTCAGGTACATCTGGATAAAACCGGGAGCTTTGTCTGGCCGCTGATGGATGGGGAAAAAAACATCATCGAAATCGGCGGGCTTGTGAAAGAGCATTTCGGAGAAGAGGCAGAGCCATTATACCCAAGACTGGCAAAGTTTTTCCGGATTTTGGAAAGTTATGGTTTTGTAAGTTTCAAAAAAATATAAAAAACGTTGACTTTTACACGATAACGCGTTATAATGACGGAGTGCAAAGAGGCAACGGGGCCGTGCAGAGGTGTGTTCTGTGCGGCCATTTTTATTAAGAGCCTTGTAAAATACATGTTTCAGGAGGAAATGTAAAATGTCATACGTTGATGAAGTCATTGACAAAGTAGTAGCGAAAAACCCGGGTGAAGCAGAGTTCCATCAGGCTGTAAAAGAAGTATTGGAATCTCTTCGTGTTGTAGTAGAGGCAAATGAAGAAGCATTCAGAAAAGATGCATTGCTTGAGAGAATTACGGAGCCTGAAAGACAACTGATGTTCCGCGTACCATGGGTAGATGACAAGGGACAAGTACAGGTAAACAGAGGATACCGTGTACAGTTCAATAGTGCAATCGGACCATACAAGGGAGGTATCCGTCTGCATCCGTCTGTAAACTTAAGTATTATCAAATTCTTAGGTTTCGAGCAGGTTTTCAAGAACTCCTTGACCGGACTTCCAATCGGTGGCGGTAAAGGTGGTTCTGATTTTGATCCAAAGGGAAAATCAGACAGAGAGATTATGGCATTCTGCCAGAGCTTTATGACAGAGCTGTGCAAACATATTGGGGCTGATACGGACGTTCCGGCAGGAGATATCGGAACCGGCGCGAGAGAAATCGGTTATATGTTTGGTCAGTACAAACGTATCCGCAATGTATATGAAGGTGTACTTACCGGAAAAGGATTAAGCTACGGCGGTTCTTTGGCAAGAACAGAAGCAACCGGATATGGCTTGTTATACTTTACTGAGGAATTATTGAAATTGAATGGAATCGAACTGGCAGGAAAGACAGTTGCAGTTTCCGGTTCCGGTAACGTGGCAATCTACGCAACAGAAAAAGCAACCCAGTTGGGAGCAAAGGTAGTAACGGTCAGCGATTCTACAGGCTGGGTATATGATCCGGACGGAATCGATGTTGCAGCTTTGAAGGAAATCAAAGAAGTAAAACGTGCGCGTTTAACAGAATACAAAAATTATCGCCCGAATTCAGAATACCACGAGGGCAAAGGCGTATGGTCAGTAAAAGTGGACATTGCGCTTCCGTGTGCGACACAGAACGAATTGAATCTGGAAGATGCAAAAGCATTGGTAGCAAACGGTGTTCTGGCAGTTGCGGAAGGTGCAAACATGCCGACAACCTTAGAGGCAACACACTATCTGCAGGAGAACGGTGTTATTTTTGCACCGGGTAAAGCAGCTAACGCAGGCGGTGTTGCAACATCCGCTCTTGAGATGTCACAGAACAGCGAACGTCTGAGCTGGACATTTGAAGAAGTAGATTCGAAACTGAAAAACATTATGGTAAATATCTGCCACAATGCAGATGCAGCAGCGAAAAAATATGGTTTCGCAGGGAACTATGTAGTAGGTGCAAACATCGCAGGATTCGAAAAGGTAGTAGATGCTATGACAGCACAGGGAATTGTGTAGGATTTCGCCTGTCATTACAAATTAATTGGCGACATTAGCAAAATTGGCAAAATTGTTTCCAAAAAAATTTACAGAAAGTGTTGACAGACGAAAAAAAGAATGATAAGATAACGAAGTCGGTTACGAAAGTGACCGACTTCATATGGGATCATAGCTCAGCTGGGAGAGCATCTGCCTTACAAGCAGAGGGTCATAGGTTCGAGCCCTATTGGTCCCATCTTGCGGTAATTGGTTGTCGCAAGTATTTTAAAATGAATCGCACACTGTACATGGTTTCTATGAAACCGGCGCGGTTCCATATGGCGGGATAGCTCAGTTGGCTAGAGCACACGGTTCATACCCGTGGTGTCGCTGGTTCAAATCCAGTTCCCGCTACTGAAAGCCTTTGTGACTAAGAAATTGGTCGTGAGGGTTTTTTATTTTATTAGATAATAATTTTAACTTTACAAACAAAGTTAAAAAAGTTAAAATAAATATGTAAGGGAGGGTTGCCTATGACAAACGAAGAATATAACAAGATTATTGCCGAGATTGAAACACTGCCAACAGGTGGTATTACTTATAAAAAGATAAATGGAAAAGAGTATGCTTATTATCAATGGCGCGAGGGTGGAAAGCAACATACCAGAAGGACGAAGGATGAAGAGTTGGAACAGCTTTCCAGACAAATTGAACGCAGGAAAGAGCTTCAAAACTTAATAAAAGACATAGACAATCAGAAAGTAAAGGAAGAGAAGCCGGTTTCTCAGTTTCGATGCGCAGTAAGAATTGGTGAGGAACTGGAGCGTTTTGTAAAACCAGTGGCAAAGTGGGTAAAACGTGAATGTTACCGGCAACTTTATGATTATGTTTATGGAGATATACATGATAGAGTGTATATTTTGTATGGTCTTAGAAGAACAGGTAAAACAACACTGATTCGTCAGTTGATATCTGAGATGGATACTTCAATGAGAAGTAAAACTGTGTTCATTCAAATACAGGATAGTAAGACTTTGGATGATGTGAACTGGGATTTAAAGGTTCTGGAAGAAAAAGGTTATCGCTATGTGTTTATTGATGAGGTCACATTGCTGAATGATTTTATCGAAGGTGCAGCACTGTTTTCTGATGTATTTGCAGCAAGTGGAATGAAGATAGTACTTTCCGGTACAGATTCCTTAGGCTTTATGTTTACAGAGGACGAGGAACTGTATGACAGGTGCATTATGTGTCATACAACATTTATTCCATATCGTGAATTTGAGAGAGTGCTGGGAATTGTTGGTATTGATGATTTCATTCGATATGGCGGAACTATGAGTCTTGGTGGAAAGCAGTATAATGATAATGCCATGATTTTTGCCACTAAGAAGAGTACAGACGAGTATGTTGATAGTGCTATTGCACGAAATATTCAGCATTCCTTGAAAAACTATGAATATGAGGGTCATTTCCGTTCATTGCGGGATTTGTATGAGAAAAATGAATTAACGAATGCAATAAATAGAATTGTGGAGGATATAAATCATCGATTTACTATTGAGGTATTGACCAGAGATTTTAAATCAAATGATTTGCAAATTTCAGCAAGCAATTTGCGAAAGGATAGAGAAGAACCTACAGATATTCTCGACCGTATTGATATTCTTAATGTAAACGAAACGCTGAAATTTTTGTTAGAAATCAAAGATAAAGAAGAGCAAAAGGTTGAAATTCAGGACGCACATCGTTACGAAATAAAAGAATATTTGGATTTGCTTGACTTAACTGTGGAAATAGAAAGCAGATGGATGTCTGATTATAATCGAAGAGAGTCGAGAACGGCATTTTCGCAGTCAGGTATGCGTTATTCGCAAGCCGAAGCACTTATCAAATCGCTTATGCAGGATGACATATTCAGGGAATTGTCATTAGAAGAACGAAAGCGAATAACTGCGAGGATAATCGATGAAATCAAAGGCAGAATGATGGAGGATATTGTTCTTCTGGAAACAAAACTTTCTAAAAAGAATTGTGAAGTGTTCCGGTTACAGTTTGCAGTTGGAGAATTTGATATGGTGGTTTTTAATCCGGATGAAGGTACTTGCGAAGTCTATGAGATTAAGCATAGTAAAGAAGTTGTTACACAGCAGTGTAAGCATTTGTTAGATGAACAAAAATGTAAGGACACAGAATTTAGATACGGTACAATTACCGGAAAGTATGTGATATACCGCGGTGCTACAACATCGCTTGTTCAGGCAGGAGTGGAAACTCCGGAAGATGTGGCTTATCTGAATGTGGAAGAGTATTTGAAGAAGTTGTAATTACAGGTTGACCGGAGAATTCGGTCTGGATGCTTTACAACGTTTGAGAAAAGAATAAGGAGTATGAAAATATGAATCATAAGTCTAGAAAAGTGTTATATCTGGTGGCAGGAATTTATCTGCTGTATCTGTCTTTCCAACTGATTACAGGTGCAGTGGAGGGGAACAATGGAAATGTGGTTGTTTCAGTGATAGGAGGCGTCCTGTTCTTAATACTTGGGATTCTTCTGATTGTGGATTATATCAGAAATCTGAAAAGAGGATTTGACTCGGAAGAGCCGGAAGAGGAGCAGAACACAGAGGTTGCGATAGAAGAGAAAGAGGAAGAAGAGGAATAAAAGATGCGGGTTGGATTGGGATATGATGTTCACAAATTGGTAGAAGACAGGGATTTGATTCTGGGCGGGGTAAAGATTCCTTATGAGAGGGGGCTTTTGGGGCATTCCGATGCTGATGTCTTAGTGCACGCGATAATGGATGCGCTGCTTGGTGCTGCCGCTCTGGGGGATATCGGAAAGCATTTCCCGGATACAGATGAGCGCTACCGGGGAATCAGCAGCATGGAGCTTTTAAAAGAAGTTGGGAGGCTGTTGGAGGAACATCTTTACGTGATTGAGAATATTGATGCGACGATTATTGCGCAAAAGCCGAAAATGGCACCTCATATTCCCAAGATGCGGGAAAACATTGCAAAGGTGCTGGAAATCGATCTGGACCAGATTAATGTAAAAGCGACTACTGAGGAAGGACTTGGCTTTACCGGAACCGGGGAAGGAATTTCCTCGCAGGCAGTCTGTGCGCTTGAAAAACTGACCAATTATGCAAGTGCGGTTGTAGCAGATGAGAACGGGATGAAGTGTGCGGGCTGCAATGGCTGTAGCAGACAGTAGGAAGTGACGATGATGGAGCTTCGAAAATTAGAACGGAAAGAGCATATTCGGACGAGAGCACTCTGGGAAGCGGTGTTTACAGAGGACAGTCCGGAGTTTTTGGATTACTATTACAAAGTAAAAACGGCAGAAAATGAAATCTACGTGATAGAAGAGGACGGCGAAATCGTATCTATGATTCATCTGAACCCCTATCAGATGCGGATGGGAGATGAGATTTATCAAACCCATTATATTGTGGCGGTTGCCACAAAGGAATCGCTTCGGGGAAGGGGACTTATGAGGAATCTGCTCACACATGTACTGCGTGTGATGAAGGAGAGAGGAGAACCTTTTACGTTTCTTATGCCTGCAGCAGAAGCGATTTATAAACCATTTGGTTTCGCTTTTATCTATGAGCAGAAAAGAGGTTATGTGACGGGAAAGGAAAGCACGGATGAGAGCCTTGCGTTTCGCCTTGCTACTGAGGTGGACTGTAAGCGAATTGCGGAATTCGCCAACGAGTTTCTAAAGTCCTATGATGTGGTGGCGTGGAGAGATGCTGCATATTATAGGACACTGCTGGCAGAGCAGGAAAGTGAGAACGGCGGTATCTTGCTTGCCGAGCGAAATGGGAAACTTTCGGGAGTGTTTTGTTTTACAAGGGGAGAACGGCTGGAAATCAGGGAGCCTTTGTGCGAAAACAGGGACATTTTAGAATATGCCGTCCGGTATTTGACGGGCAATGAGACGGAACGTGCATTTTGCACCGGTTACGGAGAGGAAACAAAGCCTGTGATTATGGCGAAAATCCTGCATCCGGAGATGGCAGGAGATTTTCTGACGAAAAAAGTTTTTTTGAATGAAGTAGTTTAAAGGTTGACAAACGGAAGGATTTTTCATAAAGTGAAACTATGGGTGTAGGAGGAATCAGGATGAAAGTATATAACACATTATCAAAGAAAAAAGAAGAGTTTGTACCATTGGAAGAAGGTAAGGTCAAGATGTATGTATGCGGTCCCACCGTGTATAATTACATTCATATTGGAAATGCGAGACCGATGATTGTATTTGATACCGTAAGGCGTTATTTGGAATACAAAGGTTTTGATGTGAATTTTGTTTCCAATTTTACAGACGTAGATGATAAGATTATCAAAAAGGCGCAGGAAGAGGGGACGAGCGCAGAGGAGGTCTCCAAGAGATTTATTGCGGAGTGCAAGAAAGATATGGCAGGCATGAATGTAAAGCCGGCTACCAAGCATCCGCTGGCAACGGAAGAGATTGACGGTATGATTGAGATGATTCAGAAGTTGATTGATGACGGGTATGCATATGTAAAGAATGGCACCGTTTATTTCCGCGCAAGAAGATTTAAAGAGTATGGAAAATTATCGCATAAGAATCTGGATGACCTGCAGTCGGGAGGAAGAGCGCTTCTGGTGACTGGAGAAGATGAAAAGGAAGATTCTCTGGACTTCGTGCTTTGGAAGCCGAAAAAAGAAGGGGAGCCGGCATGGGAGTCTCCGTGGTGCGAAGGACGTCCGGGATGGCATATCGAGTGTTCCGTGATGTCTAAGAAGTATCTGGGTGACCAGATTGATATTCATGCAGGTGGAGAGGATTTGGTATTTCCGCATCATGAGAATGAGATTGCACAGAGCGAGGCGGCAAACGGGAAAGAATTTTCGAAGTACTGGATGCACAATGCGTTTTTAAATATTGATAACCACAAGATGTCAAAATCGCTTGGAAACTTTCGGACGGTTCGTGAAATCAGTGAGCAGTATGATCTGCAGGTACTCCGTTTCTTTATGCTGAGTGCCCATTACAGAAGTCCGCTGAACTTTAGCGCAGAGCTTATGGAAGCTTCGAAAAACGGGCTGGAGCGGATTGTGACAGCCGTAGGCAATCTGAAGCATTTGCTGGGAACTGCCCAAACGGAAACGCTTAGAGAGGAAGAAAAAGAGCTTCTGGAAAAGACGAAGGCTTATGTTGCCGGATTTGAAGCGGCAATGGAGGATGACTTTAACACGGCAGATGCGATTGCGTCCATCTTTGAGCTGGTAAAATTTGCAAATACGACGGCAAACGCAGAAAGCTCCAAAGAATATTTGCAAAGCCTTCAAGAGTTGATTGTGAAGCTTTCGGATGTGCTCGGTCTGATTGTGGATAAAGAAGAGGAAATCCTTGCAGAGGACATCGAAGCGTTGATTGCGGAAAGACAGGCTGCCAGAAAGGAAAAAAATTTCCGGAGAGCAGATGAAATTCGCAGCGAACTGTTAGAGAAAGGGATCATCTTAGAAGATACCCGTGAAGGTGTAAAATGGAGAAGAGCGTAGGATTTGAGTTTGATTCCTATATGCATGAGCTGTTTCAGATGGAAGAGGTGGATATTCATACATATTCCCCTCTTACATTGGCGTATATAGGGGATTGCATTTATGATTTGATTATCCGAAGTCTGGTGGTCAATCATGGAAACAAGCAGGTGAATAAACTGCACAGGGAAACGAGCACACTGGTGCAGGCTTCGACCCAGTCGCTTATGATGCGTGCCATGCAGGAACAGCTGACAGAGGAAGAGCATGCGGTGTATAAGCGTGGCCGCAATGCAAAGTCGGTTTCTCCGGCGAAAAACCAGTCGATTACGGATTACAGAAGAGCTACCGGGTTTGAAGCACTTTTGGGATATCTGTATCTGAAAAAAGAATGGAAGCGGATGCTGGATTTAGTGAAAATCGGGCTGGACAGCATAAGCACGGAGGTGGAAAATGAGTGAAGAAGAGAAAGTGAGGAGTCTTGTAATTGAAGGGCGCAATGCGGTGCTGGAAGCGTTTCGTTCCGGAAAACCGATAGACAAGCTGTTTCTATTAGACGGGTGTCAGGATGGACCAATCCGCACCATTATCCGGGAGGCAAAAAAGCACGATACGATTTTGAAATTTGTTGCCAGAGAAAGGCTGGATCAGCTGTCAGAGACGAAGAAGCATCAAGGAGTGATTGCATATGCAGCGGCATATGAGTACTCGGAACTGGAAGATATTTTTGCCCTGGCAGAGAAAAGGGGAGAAGACCCATTTTTGATTTTATTGGATAACATTGAGGACCCCCACAATCTGGGCGCCATTATCCGTACTGCAAATCTGGCGGGAGCACATGGTGTGATTATTCCGAAGCATCGGGCCGTAGGCCTTACCGCGACGGTTGCCAAGACGTCTGCAGGAGCGTTAAATTACACTCCGGTGGTCAAGGTGACCAATCTTGCGAAGACCATGGAAGAGTTAAAGGAGCGGGGCATCTGGTTTGTCTGTGCGGATATGGACGGTGAGAGCATGTACCGCCTGAACCTGACCGGACCCATTGGTCTTGTGATTGGAAGTGAAGGAGAAGGGGTGAGCCGCCTGGTGAAAGAAACATGTGATTTTGTGGCATCCATTCCGATGAAAGGAGATATCGATTCTCTGAATGCATCTGTAGCGGCAGGGGTGCTGGCATATGAAATCGTGAGACAGCGTTTAAAATAGTATGGGAAAATATGATACAATGATCGATGAGCAGTTGATTCGCAGATTAAGAGACGGGGAGACTGCCATCACAGACTATATCATGGACAAATACAAGTATTTAGTCCGGAAAAAAGCGAAGGCCATGTACTTGCTTGGTGGCGAGAATGATGATCTGATTCAGGAAGGGATGATTGGCCTTTTTAAGGCAGTCCGGGATTATGATGTGGAGCAGGAGGCTTCTTTTCACAGCTTTGCGGATTTATGCATCTCCAGACAGATGTATACAGCGATTAAGCTGTCACAGAGACAGAAGCACATGCCGCTGAATTCGTACGTTTCGCTGTATGACGAGGGAGATGAATCCGGGGAAGAAAGAAAACCGCCGTTAATCGACCAGATAAAGACGGCGAAGGACAACAATCCGGAGGATTTGTTTTTGGATAAAGAGTACTTTGCAATGATGGAAAAGAAGCTGAAGGAGCGGCTGAGTGATTTGGAGAGCAGGGTGCTCCATCTGCATTTGATGGGAGAGGATTACCGGACAATCGCGAAACTTCTGGACAAAAGCCCGAAATCCATAGATAATGCATTGCAGAGGATTAAGCAAAAGATGGGGGAACTTTTTGAAAAAAGTGTTGTCAACCATTTTTGAAAATGTCTCAAAATAATTAAAACATTTGCCCTGGATTTTTCCGGGGCATTTTCTTTCATTAGCCGCTTGTTGATAGAACATCATGTGCGAGAATCCTGTCAAGGATGCTTCGCACCACATGTGGCTTTGTCCTTGATAGGAATTCTCATCACATGATTAAAAGTAGTCAAGCGGCTGATGAAAGGATTGTGCTAAAGCACCACCTTCTTAAGCAGTTTTTTCTTGAACATCATCGTTTAGATGGTGCTTTTGTTGTTTTACGAAGTTTTGGAATCTAGAGTGCCTCCAAGGGTGATCCTTGGAAGGTATGTTTTGTTTCTTTGGTTCCGGCTTCTTGTAATCGGCATCTAGTTCTTTTGACTTTGCTTCATGTTTTGG
>ONED01000021.1 GCA_900316755.1 uncultured Eubacteriales bacterium | reverse complement strand
ATTACTTCTCAAAAAACAGAGTGTTAGAAAATACGGAAGATGAAGCCTAAAAGAAAAAGCCCTTGGCAGCGGCGTGTGTGCCGACTGCCTCAGGCTCAGTGAGACCAATTTCACTATCGCGATGACCTCAAATGTATAATTATCTCTGCAATTCGCAGATATCCACCAGCGTTGCTGTTTCTACGGAGCAGTCGCAGCTTAGGATGTCCGTCAGTGCCCGCGCCGTATCGAGGCTGGTCAGGCAGGGAATGCCGAGCTCTACGCTCTTTCGGCGCACTTTTACGCTGTCTCTCCGAGGTGTTCTTCCTTTGGCAGAGGTGGAGACAATATAATTTACCTTGCCGCTTTCCAGAAGGGCAATCGTGTTTTGTTTGGACTCGCTGATTTTATGTACCATCGTGACGGAAAGTCCTGTTTCGCGGAGAACCTTGGCGGTGCCTGCCGTCGCATACAGATGGAATCCTAATTTCGCAAATCGCTCTGCAATGTCAATGACCTCTTCTTTGTCCGTATCCCGGACGGTGATAAACACGCCGCCGTTTTTCCGGAACGTATAGCCGGCGCCCAGAAGACCTTTATACAGGGCTTCTGTCATGGTGGGTGCAATTCCCAGGACCTCCCCGGTAGATTTCATTTCCGGTCCCAGCATGGTGTCCAGCCCGGAAAGCTTCTCGAAGGAGAAGACCGGAACTTTGATTGCCGTGTAGCAGGAAGTCGGGTACAGCCCGGTTCCGTAAGGCATGTCTTTTAATTTTTCGCCCAGCATCACCCGGGTTGCAATGTCAATCATGGGCACCCCGGTTACCTTACTTAAGTAGGGCACAGTTCTGGAGGAGCGGGGGTTAACCTCAATCACATAAATCTGGTCGCCGCTTAACACATACTGGATGTTGATTAAGCCCTTTGTGTTTAGGGAGAGTGCAAGTTTTGTGGAATAATCCACCAGCTTTGCTTTCTTTGCAGCACTTAAATTCCACGGCGGATAGACTGCAATGGAGTCTCCGGAATGGATACCGGCCCGGTCAATGTGTTCCATGATACCCGGCAGAAGCACGTCCTCGCCGTCGCAGATGGCATCTACCTCCAACTCGGTTCCCATCATATACTTATCAATGAGGACGGTATTTCCCTGCATATGGGAAAGAATGATTTCCATATACTCCCGCACATCATTTTCAGAAAAAGCGATAATCATATTCTGTCCGCCAAGTACATAAGAGGGGCGCAGCAGCACCGGATATTCCAACGTGTTTGCAGCTTCTACGGCTTCTTCCAGCGTATGTACGGTGGTGCCTTTCGGCTGCTTGATGCGAAGCTCCTTTAACAGTGCTTCAAATCTTCCCCGGTCCTCTGCCGCGTCGATGCTGTCTGCAGGGGTTCCGAGAATGGGAATGTTGTTTTCCGACAGCCATTTGGTCAGTCGGATGGCGGTCTGCCCTCCAAAGGCGACGACGGTTCCCACCGGCTTTTCCATGCGAATAATATCTGCCACATCCTCCGGCGTCAGCGGTTCAAAATAGAGCCGGTCTGCTGTATTGAAATCAGTAGATACCGTTTCCGGATTGTTATTGATAATGACTACTTCGTATCCGGCTTCCTTTAATGCCCAGACACAGTGGACGGAAGCGTAGTCGAACTCGATTCCCTGTCCGATGCGGATAGGTCCGGAGCCAAATACGATGACAACCGGTTTTTTGCCGGCACGGGCAGCAATAAATTCGTGAGCCTCGTCTTCCTCATCGTAGGTGGAGTAGAAGTAGGGTGTCTGTGCGTCGAACTCAGCACCGCAGGTGTCCACCATTTTATAAGCATAGGGGAGGCGTGTGAAGGGTTTGCCTCCGCTTAAGCGTGTGATAGAATGGTCTGTAAATCCGTTCCGTTTCAGTTCCCGAATCAGAACCGGGGTCAGGGGCTCTGTTTGAAGCTGTCTTTCCAAATCACACAAATGTACCAGCTTGTATAAAAACCATTCGTCAATCATGGTGCGTCTGTGAATGTCATCCACGGAAATGCCGCGGTAAAGTGCCTCATACACCACGAAAATCCGCTCGTCATCTTTTTCTGAAATCTTTTGCATCAGCTCTTCATCCGTAAGAGCGCGTATCCGGGCATCGGCAAGGCAGTCGTGGGAAATCTCCGCGCCGCGCAGTGCTTTCATCAGTGCCTGCTCAAAATTTCTGCCAATCGCCATGACCTCTCCGGTGGCTTTCATCTGCGTGCCGAGTGTTTTGGATGCGTACACAAATTTATCGAACGGCCACTTTGGAAATTTGACCACCAGATAGTCCAGAGCCGGCTCAAAATCTGCGCTGGTTTTTCCGGTTACCTCGTTTTGAATCTCGTCCATGCGGTAACCGATGGCAATCTTTGCCGCAACCCGGGCAATCGGATATCCCGTTGCCTTGCTTGCAAGGGCAGAAGAGCGGGACACGCGGGGATTGACCTCGATTACGGCATATTCAAAGCTCTCCGGATGCAGGGCGAATTGGACGTTGCAGCCTCCTTCGATTCCCATTGCATCTATGATATGGAGCGCTGCGCTTCGAAGCATCTGATATTCCTTATCTGCCAGAGTCACAGCCGGAGCAACCACGATAGAGTCTCCGGTATGGATTCCCACCGGGTCAAGGTTTTCCATGGAGCAGATGGTAATCACATTGCCGCCGCCGTCGCGCATTACTTCAAATTCAATTTCTTTCCAGCCGGAAATACATTTTTCCACCAAAATCTGAGTAATCGGGGACTGCCGAAGTCCCGAGGATGCAATTTCCCGAAGCTGCGTCTCGTCGTGCGCAATGCCGCCGCCGGTTCCTCCGAGAGTAAATGCCGGGCGGACAATGACCGGGTAGCCTGCAGTGTGGGCAAAGGAGAGTGCGCCCTCTAAAGTGGTGGTGACAACGGAGGGAATAATGGGTTCCCCGATTTGCCCCATGGTATCTTTAAAGGTCTGGCGGTCTTCCGCCTTTTTTATGGTCTCCGGATTGGCTCCAAGGAGCGTGACTCCCTCGCGGGCAAGAAATCCTTCCTCTGCAAGCTGCATGGACAGGGTAAGTCCGGTCTGTCCTCCCAGAGTGGAAAGGATGCTGTCCGGTTTTTCTTTCTGAATGATTTTTTTCAGGAAATCCAGTGTCAGAGGTTCTACATATACATGATCCGCCATAGCGGCATCTGTCATAATGGTTGCAGGGTTGGAATTGACAAGGACGACGTTCAGTCCTTCTTCTTTTAAAGCACGGCAGGCCTGCGTTCCCGCATAATCAAACTCGGCGGCCTGACCGATAGTAATCGGACCGGACCCGATGACAAGCACTTTTTTTAAGCTTGGGTTTAATGGCATGGCATCTTCCTCCTATTCATCAATGTGATAAATTCCTGAAACAGGTATTCCGTATCATGGGGACCTCCACAGGCTTCCGGATGAAATTGTACCGAAAATCCGGGGAAGGAGGTATAGGTAATTCCTTCGCAGGTATCATCATTTATGTTGGTGAAACGGACAGTGGCATGCTTCGGAATGGTATCCGGCTTTACCGTATATCCGTGGTTTTGGCTGGTAATGTACGTTTTTCCCGTGAACATTTCTTTTACCGGCTGGTTTGCACCGCGGTGTCCATATTTTAATTTTTCTGTGTCTGCGCCGTTGGCAAGTGCCAGAAGCTGATGCCCGAGACAAATGCCAAACAGAGGAATCCCATGTTTGCAAAGTTTGGCAAGCTCTTTAATAATGTTTGCATTTGCTTTTGGATTGCCGGGGCCGTTGCTTAACATAATGCCGTCCGGATGCAGGCTTAAAATCTGCTCGCAGGTATAGGAAGCAGGAACGACGGTAACCTGGCAGTTTAGTGCATGAAGCTTTCGTGCAATATTACTTTTGGCTCCGAAGTCCCAAAGCACGACATGGTATTCTGAAACTCCGCAGGGAATTTCATAGGGCTCTTTTGGAGAGACAGATTCCACGGCGTTTTCAATATTCCAGTCTGCCAAAGTGGCGGAAACGATGGATTCCGGCAGGGATGTTGTGAGGCGGCCGTTCATCACACCGAATTGTCTGATTTTTTTGGTAAGCAGCCTGGTGTCAATGTCATAGATACCGGGAATCCCCTCTTTTTTCAAGAATGTATCTAAATCCATTTCCTGCCGGAAGTTGGATGGGTGTTTGCACCATTCGCGAGTGATATAGGCACTCATATGTATCCCTTTGCTTTCAAAATCGTTTGTCATGACACCGTAGTTTCCAATCAGCGGAAATGTCTGCACGACCATTTGCCCGTAATAGCTGGGGTCGGTCAGGGTCTCTGTATACCCGGTCATAGCCGTGGTAAATACAACTTCTGCAATGATATCCTTTGTAAGCGGGGCACCAAAAGGTTTCCCGGAAAACCACGTTCCGTCCTGCAGCTGCAGATAAATGATATCTTCCATAAAGCCTCCTCCTATCTCAATCATAAGTAAATCTATTCTGTTTTGAAAAAGAAAAAGACGTCCCTGAAAAGAATCTGACACTAATTCACATTCTTTCTGGAACGTCTTTGTTCATCTGAGTAATTGTAGCACTTGAAAAAACGTAGGTCAAGGGTATTGACACAAAAAAGTGATTGTGTTATTTTTATTCACATAAGAAAAGCGATTGAGTTCGCAAAAAAGTGGCCGCACGATGGCGTGAGGCAAATAGGTGTTACGCGGATGCAGTAGTGATTCGTCCTATACAGAAGGGACGGGTGGCTACTTTTTTTATTTTCAAAAAGAGGAGGATAACCATATGTGTTCGATTATGTATTACGCAGGGAAGGATATTACAAAAGAAAGGATGGAAGAGCTGCTTCAAAAGACCGAGATGCGCGGTCCGGATGCCATGCAGGTAGTGGAGACCGAGTTCGGATATTTTGGATTTGCAAGACTGGCGATTATGGGGCTGACCCCGGATGGAATGCAGCCGTTTGAACTGAATGGAAGCTGGGTTGTATGCAATGGAGAAATCTACGGTTTCCGTGTCCTAAAAAAAGAGTTGCAGGAGAGAGGGTATACTTTTAAAAGCGGTTCCGACTGCGAAGTGTTGCTTCCTTTGTATAAAGAATACGGGACAGAGATGTTTTCCCATCTGGACGCGGAGTATGCCTGTGTGATGTATGACGGGGAGCAGAAAAAACTCCTTGCCGCCAGAGATCCGATTGGAATCCGTCCTCTGTTTTACGGCTACTCCGAGAGTGGCGAGATTGCGTTTGCAAGTGAAGCAAAGAGCCTGATGGGACTGGTGAAAGAAGTAAAGCCGTTTCCGCCGGGATATTACTATTGTGATGGAGAATTTGTCTGCTACGAGCAGATTGAAAAGGTCCATGGTTATGTCCATGACGATTTGGATGGGATTACCCGAAATATTCATGATAAACTGGTAGAAGGTGTGAAAAAGCGAATGGATGCGGATGCGCCTCTTGGATTTTTACTGTCCGGTGGACTGGATTCCAGTCTGGTGTGTGCCATCGCGGCAAATCTGGTGAAGAAACCGATTCGTACCTTTGCCATCGGGATGGATAAAGATGCCATTGACCTGAAATATGCAAGACAGGTGGCGGACTTTATCGGTGCGGATCATACGGAAGTCATCATGACAAAGGAACAGGTGCTGGAGCATCTGGAGACGGTGATTGAGGCGCTGGCTACCTATGATATCACGACGATTCGTGCCAGCATGGGGATGTATCTGGTCTGCAAGGCGATTCGCGAGACCACAGATATCAAGGTTCTGATGACCGGAGAGATTTCCGATGAATTGTTCGGGTATAAATATACCGACTTTGCTCCGAATGCGGCAGAATTTCAGAAAGAGGCGCAAAAGCGGATTCATGAGCTTTATTGCTATGATGTGCTTCGTGCAGACCGGTGTCTCGGGGCCAATAGTCTGGAAGCGAGAGTGCCGTTCGGAGATTTGGATTTTGTGCGTTATGTCATGTCGATTGACCCTGCAAAGAAACTGAACACCTACGGAAAGGGAAAATACCTCTTAAGAAAGGCATTTGAGGCGGATAAAATCCTTCCGGAAGAGATTTTATGGCGTGAAAAAGCAGCTTTTAGCGATGCAGTTGGACATAGTATGGTTGATGACTTGAAAAACTATGCTAACTTGTATTATAATGAAGAAGAGTACGAAACTCTGCGAAAGAAATATGACTTCTCAACGCCATTTACAAAGGAGAGCCTCCTGTACCGTGAGATATTTGAAAAGTATTATCCGGGTCAGGCAAAGATGGTTCCGGATTTCTGGATGCCGAATAAAGAATGGGAAGGTTGCAACGTAGATGACCCAAGTGCTCGTGTATTAGCCAACTATGGAGATAGTGGTAAGTAAAAAGGAGAGACAGGAGAGACATGAACAAATTAGAACAACTTTACGAAGGAAAAGCAAAAAAGGTATTTCTGACCGAAGATCCGGATGTGTTAATCGTGGATTACAAGGATGATGCCACTGCATTCAACGGAGAGAAGAAAGGGACGATTGTAGGAAAAGGTGCGATTAATAACCGTATGACCAACCATGTGTTCAAGCTGCTGGAAAAAGAAGGCGTGCCGACCCATCTGGTAGAAGAATTGAGCGACCGGGAGACTGCAGTGAAACGGGTGTCCATCGTTCCGTTGGAGGTTATTATCCGAAATGTGGCTGCGGGTAGTTTTTCAAAACGTCTGGGCGTTCCGGAAGGGACTGAGTTTACAGAGCCGACCATTGAATTTTCATATAAAAATGATGATTTGGGCGATCCATTGATCAATGATTATTTTGCAAGAGCGCTTGATCTGGCTACCTGGGAAGAGATTGAAACCATTAAAAAATATGCGTTTAAGGTAAATGAAGTATTAAAGGCATATTTCTTACAGGCAGATTTAAAGCTGATCGACTTCAAGATTGAGTTTGGAAGATACCACGGACAGATTATTCTGGCGGACGAGATTTCACCGGATACCTGCCGCTTATGGGATGTTCATACCAATGAAAAACTGGATAAAGACCGTTTCCGTCGGGATTTGGGAAATGTAGAAGAAGCATATGTTGAAGTATTCCACCGTTTGGGTTTAAAATAGAGTCGTATCATATTTTTGAAGGAGAGAGCTTATGAGTACAAACATTTATCAAAGCCCATTATCGGAACGCTATGCAAGCAAGGAGATGCAGTATATCTTCTCCCCGGATATGAAATTCCGTACCTGGAGAAGACTGTGGATTGCTTTGGCAGAGACGGAAAAAGAGCTGGGACTGTGCCAGAACGGGAAGCCCGTGATTACGCAGGAACAGATTGATGAGATGAAAGCGCATGTGGATGACATCAATTATGACGTGGCACGTGCGAGAGAAAAGGTAGTGCGCCACGATGTCATGAGCCATGTGTACGCATATGGGCAGCAGTGCCCGAAAGCGGCAGGGATTATCCATCTTGGTGCGACTTCGTGCTATGTGGGAGACAATACAGACATTATTGTCATGACAGAGGCACTGAAGCTGGTAAAGAAAAAATTAATCAATGTGATGAAAGAGCTGGCGGATTTCGCAGAGGCGCAAAAGAACCAGCCGACCTTGGCATTTACCCATTTCCAGCCGGCTCAACCGACCACCGTTGGGAAAAGAGCCTGCCTTTGGCTGCAGGAATTCTATCTGGATTTAGAAGATTTGGACCATGTGCTTGGGTCTATGAAGCTGCTTGGTTCAAAAGGGACGACAGGAACGCAGGCTTCCTTTTTGGAACTGTTTGACGGGGATCAGGAGACCATTGATAAGATTGACCCGATGATTGCAAAGAAGATGGGATTTTCAGATTGCTATCCGGTTTCCGGACAGACTTATTCCCGCAAGGTCGATACCAGAGTGGCAAACGTTCTGGCAGGGATTGCGGCGAGTGCGCACAAGATGAGTAATGATATCCGGCTCCTGCAGCATCTGAAAGAGGTGGAAGAACCTTTTGAAAAGACACAGATTGGTTCTTCTGCGATGGCATATAAACGGAATCCGATGAGAAGTGAGCGAATCGCATCTCTGGCCAGATATGTGATGGTGGACGCCCTGAATCCGGCGATTACTTCTGCCACACAGTGGTTTGAGCGGACGTTGGATGATTCGGCAAATAAGAGATTATCCATTCCGGAAGCATTTTTAGCAGTTGACGGAATCCTGGATTTGTGTTTGAATGTAGTAGACGGACTGGTGGTATATCCGAAGGTGATTGAAAAACGTCTGATGAGTGAGCTCCCGTTTATGGCAACCGAAAACATTATGATGGATGCGGTAAAGAAAGGCGGCAACCGTCAGGAACTTCACGAGAGAATCCGTGAGCTTTCTATGGAAGCAGGAAAAAATGTAAAAGTAGAAGGAAAAGAGAATAATCTGCTGGAACTGATTGCAGCAGATCCTACTTTCAACATGACTCTTGAGGAATTACAGAAGACGATGGAACCATCAAAATATGTGGGACGCGCGAAGGAACAGGTAGAGTCGTTCTTGAAGAACGTCATTCGCCCTGTTTTGGACGAGAATAAGGACCTGATTGGGGTATCCGTTGAGATTAATGTTTAGGAGGAAATTGCAATGATTAAAGCAGTTGTAGGTGCTAACTGGGGCGACGAAGGAAAAGGTAAGATTACTGACATGCTGGCAAAAGAGGCCGATATTATCGTGCGTTATCAGGGTGGCGCCAATGCAGGACACACGATTGTAAATGATTATGGAAAGTTTGCGCTTCACACGATGCCATCCGGTGTGTTCTATGACCACACGACCAGTATAATCGGAAATGGGGTTGCACTCAGCATCCCTACATTGATAGAAGAGATGAACAGTATCGTGTCAAAAGGTGTGCCAAAGCCAAAACTTCTGGTTTCCGACCGTGCGCAGATGGTCATGTCATACCACATTTTGTTTGACCAGTATGAGGAAGAACGTCTGGGTAAGAAATCCTTCGGTTCTACAAAATCCGGGATTGCACCATTCTATTCCGATAAATTTGCAAAGATTGGATTCCAGGTAAGTGAGCTGTTCCACGAAGACACGCTGATGGACAAGATTGAAAGAGTCTGTGCAACAAAGAACGTGCTCCTTGAGCATTTGTATCACAAACCGCTTCTGGTTCCGCAGGATATTTATAGAGAATTGATGGGATATAAAGAGATGATTGCTCCATATGTGGCAGATGTTTCTCTGTATCTGTGGAATGCCCTGAAAGATGGCAAAAACATTTTACTGGAAGGGCAGCTTGGAGCATTGAAAGACCCTGACCACGGTATTTATCCAATGGTAACCTCCTCCTCGACACTGGCAGGATACGGGGCAATCGGGGCCGGTGTTCCGCCGTATGCCATTGAAAAAGTGGTGACTGTATGTAAGGCATACTCCAGCGCAGTCGGAGCAGGTGCATTCGTTTCCGAAATCTTCGGAGAAGAAGCGGACGAGCTCAGACGCCGCGGCGGTGACGGCGGAGAATTCGGTGCGACTACCGGAAGACCGAGACGTATGGGCTGGTTTGACGTAGTGGCATCCAAATATGGCTGTCGTCTGCAGGGAACGACGGATGTAGCGTTTACGGTACTGGACGTGCTGGGATATCTGGATGAGATTCCGGTCTGCGTTGCATACGAGATTGACGGAGAAATTACGACAGAATTCCCGACGACAGGTATGCTTGAAAAAGCAAAACCGGTGATTGAGAAGCTTCCGGGCTGGAAGTGCGATATTCGAGGTATCCGCAAATACGAGGAGCTTCCGGAAGCCTGCAGAAATTACATCGAATTTATTGAGGAACGTATCGGATTCCCGATTACCATGATTTCCAATGGTCCGGGAAGAGACGATATTATTATGAGATAAAACGCGGTCTTGGACCGCAGAGACAGAGTGCCGCCCTGGACTGCATGATACAGTTCCGAGTGGCATTTGCTCTGTTACAATAGAAAAAAAGAAGGAGAATACACTTATGGGATTACGAGAAAATGCAAAGAGATACTTTTTAGAGGGAAAATATAACTGCTGTCAGGCCGTCATCTGTGCCTATTGTGATACATATGGAATCGACGATACAGATATCTTCCGAATGACAGAGGGATTTGGCCTTGGAATGGGAGGCTTAAAGGATACCTGCGGAGCGGTGACAGGGATGTTTATGGCGATTGGCCTGCATAATAGTGCCGGCGACCAGTATGATCCAAGAAAGACAAAGATGCAGACGTATGAGGATGTCCGGAATGCAGCCGCTGCATTTCAGGAAGCGTGTGGGTCCATCTATTGTCGTGATTTGAAAGCGGTTTCAGAAGGAAGACAGATGGTGAGCTGTGACCGTTGCGTGGAGACTGCGGCTGCTATTTTGGAAAAATATATCGCAAATCACAGATAAATTAAATTTAGTACTTGATTTTTTTTGGAAATGTGGTACAATAGTCTGCGTTGAGGCATTTTGCCTACTGCATCGGAGTGTGGCTCAGCTTGGTAGAGCGCTACGTTCGGGACGTAGAGGTCGCGTGTTCGAATCACGTCACTCCGATTTTTTGATGGGAAAATGAAGGTTCAATTGGGAGTGGAAGTCTATTATCAGTTTGGGGAAGAGATTGGTAATGGGCTTTTTTCATTCTAGGAATTATATAAAAAGGAGTATAGGAAAAGTGTTATGATTAAAAATATCGTATTTGATGTGGGAAAAGTGTTGGTTTCCTTTGAACCTGAACAGATGCTTGAAAAACTGGGGTATGATGAGAATGTCAGAAAAAATGTGATGAAAGCAGTATTTTCGAACCCTCTGTGGAGGGAGAACGACAGAGGCGTGTTATCCACGGAAGAATTGACGGGCGCCTTCGTGGCAAATGCACCGGAATACGAATTACAAATTCGCGAAGCATTTGCAAGGGTGGGAGATACCATTGAGCTTATGCCATATGCGATGGAATGGTTGGAAGAACTGAAAACACAAGGATATCATTTGTATGTTCTATCCAACTACGGAGAGTATACCTATCAGAAGACAGAGCATAAATTGACCTTTCTCTCTCTCATGGACGGAGCTATCTTTTCGTTTCGGTATCAGACAATCAAACCGGAACGAGAGATTTATGAAAGACTGCTGCAGGAATTTGGATTGAAGGCAGAAGAGAGCGTTTTTCTCGACGATTGCCCGGAAAATGTAGAGGCGGCAAAGGAAGCAGGATTTTATGGAATCCAATTTCGGGATTATAAGCAGGCGAAGGCAGAATTGAATCAAGTATTACAGGAAAGTATTTCTATTGACAATCCGAGCTTGAAGTAATGAAATCACTGAAATAGAGTATAATATTTGGTGTGCCTGTTTTATTTGCGCCATTTCAGAGTATGATTTGTTTGTTTATTGCATATTCTATGTGTGAGGTGAGAATAAATGAACAAATTGAAACGATATACAATAGCAGGGATTCTGTTTGTAACAATTTTGGGTACACTTGCGCACTTCTTTTATGAGTGGTCAAACAACAACGTGATAGTTGGACTCTTTACTCCAATAAATGAATCAACATGGGAACATATGAAATTGATTTTCTTTCCTATGTTGATTTTTTCATTCATTGCAATCCCAAGATTAAAGGAAGAATATCCCTGTATTACGAGCTCAGTTCTGCTGGGAAATGTAATAGGTACAGCGCTTATTCCGATTATGTTTTTCACTTACACAGGAATCATAGGATATAGTGTACTTATTTTAGACATTGCAATTTTTACTTTTGCGGTCATTTGTGCGTTTGTTGTCACGTATAAGCTCACGATTTCCTGCAGGATTCAGGACTATAAAAACATATTATATGTTACGGTTTGTATTACTTTAATATGTTTTATAGTATTTACCTTTCGACCTCCGAGTATTGCGCTGTTTGCTGCACCCTAGTACATTAATATAGTTTGAAACCAGATATCCGGGTGAAACTGTAAGTTGGCAATAAATTGGAAGAAAATCAGGAAAGACGGAGGCATTCCGGTCATGGCTCAACTGCATTGTTGCAAACAATTGCAGGGCTTGTAGGAGCTGGGGTGAATGGAACTGCGGGTGCTGTTTCGATAGACTCTGTACACGACTATCCGGAAGGAAAAAAGAGGCGAAGGAAGAATCACAAGAACATATGGGTATTCTGTATTCGGTGAAGAAGACACTGCAAATGTTTTTGAAACAGCAGGAGAGATTTTGGACAAAATAGACGCATTTTTCATCGCTTTTTCATCCCTTAGAAATCAATAAGCTTACTTGAAAAAGCAGAAAATTTAATATATAATGGAAATACTAAAAGGAAAGCAAAAAAGAGGTAGAAAATGACAAAGGAGGGATTACTTATGTTAGCAGCTGTAAAGGGAATTGTACAAGGAAATACAGTATTGATCGAAGATGAAGATATAAGAGCATATGACGGCACAGAGGTAATTGTTACCTTATTAAGCTACCCACAGGAAAAAGTAAGAAAAGCATCTGTTGATTGGGATAGTTTCGTTATTCCGAGCGAAAGAGGGAAAAATGTTGAGAAATATATGAGGGAGATGCGTGAAAATGACAGATTGTAAAAGGGCATTTGTGGACACGGCACCCTTTATATATTTCATTGAAAAGGATGCCAACAACCTACAGTATTATGAGAAAGTCAAGAACTTTTTCAAAAATGGATATGAGAATAGTACTGAGTTTATCACATCTGTAATTACAATGGAAGAATACTTTGTGTTTCCCTATAGATGCAAAAATGATTCTTTAATAGAGATGTTTAGTCGGCTTGTAAAGACAACTGATATGGAAATCAAGGAAATCAATCAGGAAATTGCTAAAAAAGCCGCACAGATAAGAGCTGAATATAAAAGCTTTAAAGCTATGGATGCTTTGCAGCTAGCAGTTGCTTGTCTGGCAAAGTGTGATTTATTTCTGACGAATGATAAGCAGTTAAGACAATTTAAAGAGATAAAGTGCATAACAGTTGATGAACTGGAATAGATAAGGAGAGAGATTTCCTTTCGTGTAATGAGGGCGGATGATATTGTGAAGGAATAAGGCATATCAAATATTATACTATTTGATGTGCCTGTTTTATTTGCACCATTTCAGAGCATGAGAACGTAGGATTAAAGGCTTGCTTGGCATTGAATCAAAGGACGTAACGATAGAACACTTCTGAGATGTAATCGAGAAAAGTTTGGATGAGCTTGCCAAGTGTAGAGATAACATGAACATGGGATGCAATGTCAATCGGTAGCAGCAGGGAATGATGAAGGACTCGACAGGATTCATTTCGAAATATTGGATGCAGAGAAATTATCGAAAGAGGATTTAGAAGAGTATGAAGAAGAATACGGAATAGTCAAAGAAGGATATCGCATGACAGTAGATATGTCAATCACAGAATTTGGCGATACAGAAACCGACATTGTTGATGTTGATGTTATTAAAATAGATGGAAAGTGGTATTTAGCAGAAAGCTATTAAAATCATGACAACTGGGCGCGAAGAGAGGAGAATACCATGTTTTGCGGAAATTGTGGAAAGAAGATACCGGACAATGTAAAGTTTTGCCCGTTTTGTGGAAACAAAAATGAAAAGAAGACAGAGATAGGACAGTTGGTGCTGGATGCGGCAGCAGGAAAGACGGAGGCAATCGAGAAAATTTATCACATGACATATGCACAGGGATTTGCTGTTGCAATGCAGATGGTAAAGAATGAGCAGGATGCTATGGACTTGCTACAAGATGCCTATATATCAGCTTTTCAAAATTTAAACAAGTTGAACCGACCGGAGGCATTCCGGTCATGGTTTAACTGCATTGTTGCAAACAATTGCAGGGATTTGATTAGAAAAAAGAAGCCGGATTTAGTTACGTTCGGGAAGGTGCCTATGTAGTCGCAGTTGCACGCCGCAAAGAGCGTTTGGATGAGCTTGCAGAGAGCCTTTCGAACGAAGCCGGAAAAATCGTTGTTTTTCAGGGTGATGTCAGCAAACACGAGGACAATGAAGCAATGATTGACTTAGCTCCGGGCGGTATCCAGACTGAAATATCCACATCGATGGGGATGCCGAATATGAACGGATACGGCAGAGTCAAAACGGTTCTCGGCTGTTCACCGGAGCCCGGTACCGGTGAGCAGATTGCAAGTGCAGCAACCTTCCTTGCAAGCGACGATTCCAGCTATGTAAGCGGTGATATTCTGATGGTCGACGGTGGCTGGTGCGCAATGTAATTCTAGTCCATTAATTCTTTTATCTTCATCTATTTAAAACGAAGAATTTCTCTGATTCCTTGTAAAAAAAGTAAAAAAGTGTTATAATACGCATATTGAAAAACAAAATAATTAGGAGGATTTGTCATCATTGACAGATTAAAAGGAAAGGTTGCCATTGTCACCGGTTCTACCAGTGGAATTGGCATCGGAATTGCAAGATTGTTTGCAGCAGAAGGAGCAAAGGTAGTGATTTGCGGACGCCGTCAGGAAAAAGGACAGGCGGTAGTGGACACTATTACGCAGGAAGGAGGAGAGGCGGTATATCACTTTATGGATATTACTGCTACGGAGAGTATTGATAAACTCATGGCAGATACAGCCGAACAGTTTGGAAAGATTGATATTCTGGTAAACAATGCTGCAAATGTAGGGCTGAAGGATGGCCGTGTGGATGAATTGACTTTGGAAATGTGGGACGCTATTTTCCAGAGCGATTTGCGCGGAACTTTCTATGCGACAAAATGTGTACTTCCGTACATGCAGAAAAATGGAGGCGGTTCTATTATCAACATCGGTTCCATGGCTTCCTGTGGTGGAGACCTTGGCTCTACTGCTTATGCATGTGCAAAAGCCGGCGTGGATTTGCTGACACAGTCTACGGCGCTGCAGTACGGAAAAGATAATATCCGTTGCAACTGTGTACGTCCGGGTCTGATTGTAACCCCGCAGAATGAAGCATATGTTCCGCAGGCTCTGAAGGATATTTTCTTGAGCAACATCATGGTGAACCGTTATGGATGTCCGGAAGATATCGGACATATGTGTGTATACATGGCTTCTGATGAGAGCGCTTATGTAACCGGACAGATTGTGAATGTAGACGGTGGTATGAACTCTCATGTACCTACCGTTGCACAGTTTAAAGAACTGAATTCACGTACTTGGTAAAAGTCATTCTTGACAACCCATGTCACCTATGTTAGTATACTAATACTCTTTGCACTGCATATAAATCTACAGTACAGACTGAGCAGGCCGTGACGGTACGTCATGGAGTCGGGTCACATAGGTGACAGTGGAATCTGAACATCCACGGGACAGTAGTTGCTAATACTGGACGTGGGTGTTTTTTTGTCTTTAAAAATGAAATTTCTGAAAAAATCCCACATATATTTAGTGCCATAGAGCGTTTCTTTAATTTTGGAGGTAACGAATATGGAAAAGAAGATGGAAAAAGATGAGTTTCAAAAGGTTGCGACGAGGGTGTCTGTTGTCACAATTATTGTGAATGCAGTCCTTGCACTATTTAAATTGGTTGCAGGACTCGTGGCGCACTCTAATGCGATGATTAGTGATGCGGTTCATTCGGCTTCGGATGTGTTTAGTACCATCGTGGTCATTATCGGCATCCATCTGGCTTCCAAGGAGTCGGATAAAGAACATCCATACGGACATGAAAGACTGGAATGTGTGGCGGCACTTCTTCTGGCGGTGGTGCTTTTTATTACCGGACTTGGAATTGGGGCAGATGCTCTGAATAATATTTTACAGGGAGATTATGAAAGCCTGAAAGTTCCGGGAATGCTGGCACTGGTCGCCGCGTTTATTTCGATTGCGACGAAGGAAGCAATGTTTTGGTATACGAAAATCAATGCAAAAAAAATAGATTCCAGTGCATTGATGGCAGATGCATGGCATCACCGCTCTGACGCGTTCTCTTCTATCGGAGCTTTAATCGGAATCGCAGGAGCGCGACTTGGATTTCCCATTATGGATTCCATTGCCAGTCTGGTTATTTTTGTCTTTATCGCGAAAGCTGCTTATGATATTTTTAAGGATGCTGTGGATAAGATGGTGGATCATTCCTGTGATGAAGAAACAGAGCAGCAGATAAAAGACTGCGTGAAGCAGGAGAAAGAAGTACTCAGTGTGGATTTGCTGCAGACACGAGTATTTGGAAATAAGGTTTATGTGGATGTGGAGATAGGGGTAGACGGCTCTTATACTTTGCAGAAGGCACATGATATTGCGGAGCAGGTGCATGAGAATATAGAGCGAGAGTTCCCGAAGGTCAAACATATTATGGTGCATGTGAATCCGGCAGGCAAATAAGTAGGTGAGGCGTTTGAACTTTCCGCGCTTGGTGGTGGGATACACAGAAAAAACCGAGCGCACTCTGGACAAATTCCAAATATTGAAGTAAAATAATGTCAAAAAGGAAAAAGGAGATGTAGGGAATGGGTAATCTTACAGAAATCAGATGGCACGGCCGCGGCGGTCAGGGTGCCAAAACGGCTGCACTGTTACTGGCAGACGTGGCATTCAAGACGGGAAAATACGTGCAGGGCTTTCCGGAATATGGTCCGGAGCGTATGGGCGCGCCTATTACAGCATATAACAGAATCAGTGACACGCAAATTCGCGTACATTCCAATATTTACGACCCACAGTATGTGGTGGTTGTGGATGAATCTTTGTTGGAGACCGTAGATGTGACGAAGGGACTTAAGAAAGACGGAGCGATTTTAATTAACACAGAGCGTTCCAAAGAAGAAATCATACCTCATTTAAAAGGATATGACGGAAAAGTGTTTACCATTGATGCACGCAAAGTGTCAATGGCAACGATGGGAAAATATTTCCCGAACACGCCGCTTCTTGCAGCCATCGTAAAGGTGGCAGAGATTATGGACGAAGAAACCTTCTTGCGGGAGATGGAAAGCTCTTTCAAACACAAATTTGCCAGCAAGCCGGAAGTAATTGACGGAAATATGGCAGCCCTTAAGATGGCGATGCAGGAGGTGCAGTAATGAAGACAGATATCACAAAATTAGGTGTAAAAGCAAAATGGCAGGACTTGACGGAAGGGATGATTGTTGCCGGAGCAGGCACATCCAAGGACTTTCACACAGGGGAATGGTCTTCTGTAAAGCCTGAATATATCGAAGAGAAATGCAAACAGTGTCTGCTGTGTGTACCGGTGTGCCCGGATAGCTGCATTCCGGTAAAAGACATGAAGCGGGGCGCATTTGATTTGGAACACTGCAAAGGCTGTGGCATTTGCGTGAAATCGTGCCCATTTGGCGCAATTACAATGGAAGGGGTGAAATAAGATGGGAAAGAGAGAACGTTTATCAGGAAATGAGGCGGTTGCAATCGCGCTCCGGCAGATTAATCCGGATGTATTTCCGGCATTCCCGATTACACCGTCTACTGAGATTCCGCAATATTTTGCTTCCTTTGTGGCAAACGGACAGGTGGATACCGAATTTATTACCGTGGAGAGTGAGCACAGTTCCATGAGCGCGGCAATCGGTGCTTCCGCTGCAGGAGCAAGAGCGCTCACGGCGACCTCTTCCTGTGGTCTTGCTTATATGTGGGAAGAATTGTACATAGCCGCTTCCAACCGTCTGCCGCTGGCACTGGCACTCGTAAACCGCGCACTTTCCGGTCCAATCAATATTAACTGCGACCATTCGGACAGCATGGGGGCAAGAGATGCAGGCTGGATTCAGATTTACGCAGAAAACAATCAGGAAGCCTACGACAATATGGTACAGGCTTATCGCATTTCCGAACACAAGGATGTGCGTCTTCCGATTATGATTTGTCAGGATGGGTTCATTACCAGCCATGCCGTGGAAAACATCGAACTCTTGGATGATGCGGATGTGAAGGGCTTTGTTGGGGAATATGAACCGGAAAATTATTTATTAAATGCAAAACAGCCCATGGCGGTGGGACCGTATGCAATTACTGATTATTATATGGAATCAAAGCGGAACCAGGCAGAAGGATTGAAAAATGCCGTGGAGGTCGTGAAAGAAGTTGCAAAAGAATTTGCGAAGGTTTCCGGCAGAGAATATGGGTTATTCGAAGAATATTGTATGGAAGATGCAGAGCGGGCAGTTGTTATCATCGGTTCGGCGGCAGGTACGACGAAGGATGCCATTGACGCGCTGCGCGCAAAAGGAGAGAAAGTCGGGCTTGTGAAGATTCGTCTGTATCGCCCGTTCCCGGCAGAAGAGATTGCAGAAGCACTGAAAAACGTGAAAGCGGTAGCTGTCATGGACCGGGCGGAAGGCTATACGAATCACGGAGGTCCGCTGGGGGCGGATGTGATGGCGGCAATGTTCCGTGCACGTTCGACAGCCTATGCGGTAAACTATATTTACGGTCTTGGCGGGCGGGATGTGCGCGTGGAAGACATGGAAAAGGTATTTGAAGATTTAAAACAAGTGATTGCAGATGGCGATGCCGGTGAGACCTATCGTTATCTCGGAGTCAGAGAGTAGGAGGAAACGGAAGATGGCATATAATTTTAAAGAAACCATGAATAAGCCGGAACGTCTTGCTCCGGGTCATAGAATGTGCGCCGGATGCGGCGGTACCATTGCAGTAAGAAACGTTCTTCGCGGACTTCACGAAGGAGATAAAGCGGTCATTGGCAATGCAACGGGGTGTCTTGAGGTATCTACCTTTACCTATCCTTATACCGCATGGGAGGACAGCTACATCCATAATGCATTTGAAAATGCGGGAGCGACCATGGCCGGTGTGGAGGGCGCATATAATGCGTTAAAGAGAAAAGGAAAGATTGACGATACCTACAAATTCATTACATTCGGCGGCGACGGCGGTACATATGATATCGGATTTCAGTCCTTATCGGGCGCAATGGAACGGAATCATGATATGGTGTATGTGTGCTACGATAACGGTGCCTATATGAATACCGGTATCCAGCGTTCTTCTGCGACTCCGATGTATGCCGATACCACGACGACGCCGGTAGGTACGGAAAGCAACGGAAAAATGCAGAATAGAAAAGATTTGGCGGCAATTATTGCTTCCCATGATATTCCGTATGTGGCTCAGACCACTTTTGTACAGAACTTTAAGGACCTTCACATCAAGTCCGAAAAAGCGATTTACACGCCGGGTGCAGCATTCTTAAACATTATGGCTCCGTGTCCTCGCGGCTGGAGATAC
Source organism: uncultured Eubacteriales bacterium (assembly GCA_900316755.1). Taxonomy (GTDB): domain Bacteria; phylum Bacillota; class Clostridia; order Lachnospirales; family Lachnospiraceae; genus Faecalimonas. The sequence goes on along the minus strand of ONED01000021.1, from coordinate 16,700 downwards.
AACGCACCGGATATTATGGAAATCTGCAAATTAGGTGTGGAAACCTGCTATTGGCCGCTGTTTGAGGTGGTAGAGGGAAAGTGGATTCTCAACTACGAACCGAAGAAGAAACTTCCGGTTGAAGATTTCCTGATGAAGCAGGGCAGATTTAAGCACCTGTTCAAAAAAGGAAATGAACATCTGATTGAAGAGTTCCAGAAAGAAGTAGACAGAAGATGGGAAGATTTGCTGTTTCAATGTTCCAGATGATTTCTTGACGTATACGAACGATGGCTGCCATATGTTGGCAGCCGTAATTTTTCGCAATAATTATGAGGTAGGAATATGTTTAACGAATTAACACAAAAAGACATAGACGATATGAAGGCAGAAGTGGAATACCGGAAATGTGTGGTGAGGAAAGAACTTCTGGAAGATGTAAAAACGGCCCGTGCACATGGCGATTTAAGTGAGAATTTTGAATACAAGGCTGCAAAACAGGCGAAGAACCAAAACGAGAGCAGAATCCGCTATCTGGAAAAAATGATAAAAACCGCCATTGTGGTGAGTGACCAGTCGAAAGCGGATGAAGTCGGGATAAATAAAATCATCGACCTTTATTTTGAAGATGACGATGAGGTGGAAGAGTTCAAAATTGTGACTACCGTGCGTGGAAATTCTCTGAAAGGTCTGATTAGCACAGAATCCCCGATTGGGAAAGCGGTACTCGGACATAAGGTGGGGGAGCGCGTATGGGTAGAAATCAATGCAAATGCCGGGTATTATGTGGAAATTCGGTCTATCAGAGAAGCAGATCCGGGAGAAGAAGAACAATTGCGGCGGTTTTGAAAGCAATTTTACGCTATAAGCAGTGCTAATAACTATTCAATCATAAAAAAAATAGCCCAAGGTCTGGTAATCTATGGAGACTTTGGGCTATAATCATGATGTAATATTATGAAAACCGAAGAAAAGGAGACAGACGCATGGAAATGTTATCAATTGCAAAGGAATTACAGGAAAATGCTTATCCGGGACGAGGGATTATTATCGGAAAGACTCCGGACGGAAAAAAAGCAGTCACTGCATATTTCATCATGGGGAGAAGTGAGAACAGCAGGAACAGAGTATTTGTAGAAGAAGGCGAAGGAATCCGTACGGAAGCTTATGACCCGTCAAAGCTGACAGATCCGAGTTTAATCATTTACGCACCGGTGCGTGTTCTTGGAAACAAAACAATCGTCACAAACGGGGACCAGACGGATACGATTTATGAAGGACTGGATGAGAAGCTTACCTTTGAACAATCCTTAAGAAGCAGAGAGTTTGAGCCGGACGGACCAAATTACACACCTCGTATCTCAGGTATGATGCATGTTGAAAATGGAACATACCACTATGCGATGTCTATTTTAAAAAGCAACAATGGCAATCCGGCGGCATGTAACCGCTACACATTTGCATACGAAAATCCGGTTGCAGGGGAAGGACATTTTATTCACACCTACAAATGTGACGGAAATCCGCTTCCAAGCTTTGAAGGGGAACCGAAGTTAGTGAATGTGATGGATGACATGGATGCATATACAGAGCTTTTGTGGAACAGCCTGAATGAAGATAATAAGGTATCGCTGTTTGTGCGTTACATTGATATAGAAGCAGGAACATACGAGACAAGGATTGTAAATAAAAACAAGTAGGAGAAAGAGCATGAAAGAATTAGAATTAAAATATGGGTGCAACCCGAATCAGAAACCATCGAAAATCTATATGAACGAAGGAGAACTGCCAATTAAAGTGCTGTGTGGGAAGCCGGGATATATTAATTTCTTAGATGCGTTTAACGGCTGGCAGTTGGTGAGAGAATTAAAGAGGGCGACCGGTCTTCCGGCAGCTACGTCTTTCAAGCATGTTTCTCCGGCAGGAGCAGCGGTCGGACTGCCGCTTGATGAGACACTGGCGAAAATTTATTGGGTAGAAGATTACGAAACTCTCTCTCCGCTTGCATGTGCTTATGCGAGAGCAAGGGGAGCAGACCGGATGTCCTCTTTCGGAGACTTCATTTCCCTGTCGGATGTCTGTGATGTGGCAACGGCAAAATTGATTCAGCATGAGGTTTCAGATGGAATTATCGCACCGGGATATGAACCGGAGGCTTTGGAAATCTTAAAGAAAAAGAAAAAAGGGAACTATGCGATTATCGAGATTGACCCGGATTACGGGCCGGCTCCGATAGAACACAAAGAGGTATTTGGCATCACATTTGAGCAGGGACGAAACGAACTGGTCATCGATGATGAATTGTTTGCAAATGTGGTGACGGAGAATCAGGAGATTCCGAAGGAAGCAAAGATTGACCTCGCTATTGCAATGATTACGTTAAAATATACGCAGTCAAACTCTGTATGTTATGCGAAAGGCGGACAGGCAATCGGTATCGGTGCAGGGCAGCAGTCCCGCATCCACTGTACCCGGCTTGCAGGGCAGAAGGCAGATAACTGGTGGCTGCGTCAGTCTCCACAGGTATTGGGACTTCAGTTTGTAGACGGAATCGGAAGAGCAGACCGCGACAATGCGATTGACCTGTATATTGGAGACGAGTACATGGATGTATTGGCAGATGGTGCATGGCAGAAAGTATTCAAAGTGAAACCGGAAGTGTTCACAAAGGAAGAAAAACGCGCATGGCTGGATAAGATGACAGACGTTGCCCTTGGCTCAGATGCCTTCTTCCCATTTGGGGACAATATCGAACGCGCCCATAAGAGCGGCGTAAAATATATTGCACAGCCGGGTGGCTCTGTCCGCGATGACAATGTGATTGCCGTATGCAATAAATATGGAATGGCAATGGCATTTACGGGAATCCGTTTGTTCCATCATTAATAAAACTGTTGTATTTTTCCTGAGGTACGTGTATAATAGTAAAAGCACAAAACAAAAAGTGCAAAAATTTGGTTGATAATCCAAATTCAGGAAGGAGATTTACAATGGGAAAATATTTTGGTACCGATGGCTTCCGCGGAGAAGCGAATGTAAATTTGACAGTAGAACACGCGTTTAAAGTAGGACGGTTTTTAGGATGGTATTTCGGACAGAAGCATAAAGCAAGAGTGGTAATCGGGAAAGATACCAGAAGGAGCAGTTATATGTTTGAGGATGCGCTGTCTTCCGGGCTGACTGCCTCCGGAGCAGATGTATATCTTTTGCATGTTACTACGACGCCCAGCGTTTCTTATGTGACACGCACGGAGGATTTTGACTGTGGAATTATGATTTCTGCAAGCCACAATCCGTTTTATGATAACGGAATTAAGTTGATTAACAATGCCGGACACAAGATGGAAGCGGAAGTGGAAGCAAAAGTGGAAGCATACATTGACGGTGAATTTGGTGAGATTCCGTATGCCACCAGGGACAAGATTGGACGCACAGTGGATTATGCGGCCGGAAGAAACCGCTATATTGGTCATTTGATTTCTATGGCGACTCGCTCTTTCAAGGATAAAAAGGTGGGATTGGACTGCTCCAACGGAAGTGCTTCTTCGATTGCAAAGAGTGTATTTGACGCATTGGGAGCAAAGACGTATGTGATTCACAGTGAGCCGGATGGAACCAACATCAATCGGAATTGTGGTTCTACCCATATTGAGGTGCTTCAGGAATATGTAAAGACGATGAAGCTGGATGTGGGATTTGCATACGATGGAGACGCAGACCGCTGTCTTGCAGTAGATGAGAATGGAAATCTGGTAGACGGAGATATGATTCTCTATGTCTGCGGAAAATATTTAAAAGAACAGGGCAGATTAAACGGCGACACCATTGTCACAACGATTATGTCAAACCTTGGTCTTTACAAGGCTTGCGACAAGGTAGGACTGAAATATGAGAAGACTGCAGTCGGGGACAAATATGTATATGAAAATATGCTTCAGAACAATTTCTCTCTGGGAGGAGAGCAGTCGGGACACATTATTTTCAGCAAATATGCGACGACAGGAGACGGTATTTTAACCTCCTTGTTATTGATGGAAGTGATGCTGGAAAAGAAGCAGTCTCTGGCAAGCCTGACAGAGGAAATTAAAATTTTCCCGCAGGTATTGAAAAATGTGAGAGTAGCTGATAAAAAGACTGCAAGAGAGAATCCGGCAGTTGTGGAAGCGGTTGCAAAAGTGGCAGTGGAACTGGGGCAGGATGGCCGTATTCTGGTGCGCGAGAGCGGTACAGAACCGGTGCTTCGTGTCATGGTAGAAGCAGCGACGGATGAACTTTGTGAAAAACTGGTAGACAGTGTCATTGACGTGATTCGTGCAGAAGGGCTGATGGCAGAATAAAAATCAAATAGGACATATTTTGTCCGGCTTCGGTACATACTATCTCCTGAACAGGAGGGGAAAAGAATGTATCGATATTTGCCGATTACGGACATATACGCAAGAGAAATTTTGGACTCCCGTGGAAACCCGACGATAGAAGTCGAGGTGCTTGCGGGAGATTCTGTTTCCGGAAGAGCAAGTGTTCCTTCGGGGGCGTCCACCGGACAGTTTGAAGCAGTAGAATTGCGTGACGGAGAAAACCGTTACCACGGACTTGGGGTAGAGCGGGCGGTAGACCATGTGAATGCAAAGATTGCACCTGCAGTGATAGGGATGAATGTATTTGACCAGACAGAGATTGACCAATTAATGCTACGTCTGGATGGCACGAAGGATAAATCAAATTTGGGAGCAAATGCTATTTTGGGCGTTTCTATGGCGGCTGCAAAGACTGCGGCCCTGGCGCTTTCCGTGCCGCTTTATCGTTATCTGGGCGGTGCCCATGCAAGGCGGATGCCGGTTCCGATGATGAACATTTTAAATGGAGGTGCTCACTCGAAAAATTCCATAGATTTTCAGGAATTTATGATAATGCCGGTAGGGGCGTGCTGTTTTCGAGAGGCGCTTCGTATGGGAACGGAAGTATATCACAGTTTAAAGAACGTATTAGAAGAAAAGGGGCTGTCAACAGCCGTTGGTGACGAAGGAGGCTTTGCACCGGATATTGATTCTTTAGAGGAAGTGCTGGAGATTTTGGTCAAGGCCGTTGAGAGAGCAGGCTATGAGTGTGGAAAAGACATCTGCTTTGCACTTGATGTGGCAGCCAGTGAATGGAAGAGTGAAAAAGGAAAAGGCAACTACCACCTTCCAAAGTCCGGCAAAGATTATCGTACGGAGGAATTAATTGAACTGTATAAAAGTATGATTCAAAAATATCCGATTCTATCGATGGAAGACCCGCTTGATGAGGAAGATTGGGAAGGCTGGAGGAAGATTACGGAAGAACTTGGCGATAAAGTACAGCTTGTGGGAGATGATTTGTTTGTAACAAATGTTATGCGTCTTGAGAAAGGGATTCAGGAGAAGTGTGGAAATTCCATTCTTATAAAATGCAATCAAATCGGAACCCTTACAGAAACGGTAGATGCCATTCATATGGCACATAGAGCAGGCTACACAGCCATTATTTCTCATCGTTCCGGTGAGACAGAGGATACCACCATTGCCGATCTTGCGGTGGCACTGAATACCTGTCAGATTAAGACAGGGGCTCCCTGCAGAAGTGAGAGAGTGGCGAAGTATAACCGGCTCCTCAGAATTGAGGAAGCTCTTGGCGAGACGGCAGTGTATCCGGGGATGAAAGCCTTTCAGGTGAAGAGATAAAAATTCCAAAAGAAACACTTGCAGTGGACGGACACTTGTGTTAAAATACATTTGTTGTATACGCAGGAGGTGTAAAATGGAAATTTTGAAAATCGTTCTTACAATTTTATTTGCTATAGATTGTATCGTTTTAACGGCACTTGTATTACTTCAGGAAGGAAAATCAGCCGGACTTGGGGCAATTGGTGGTGCGGCCGATACATTCTGGGGACAAAACAAGGGACGTTCTATGGAAGGCGCATTAGTGAAAGGCACGAGAGTTGCAGCGATTTTATTCCTTGTACTCGCGATTGTTTTGAACTTAAAGATATTCGCATAGGATATTGTATGAAGAGATGAACGGAACACTCTTACCCTCGGTAAGAGTGTTTTTTCGTATCTTAGGAAAGCGGCTCCTGTGGGGCTTTGCAAATATCTGATATTATGGGTTTCTGAAAGAAATTTGGGGATACTATGTGGAAACCGGGAAAGAAAAGAGGGATAGGATGGATTCCATATTTGAACAGAGAAAAGAGAGAATTTATGAGTTTATCTGTGATGATTTATATGTGCCTATGAAATTGAAAGAGCTTGCCATTCTATTGCAGGTTCCGAAAGAGCAGAAAGGAGAACTGAAGAGGATTATGGATGCTCTGGAGGCAGAGGGCAAGGTACAGGTTTCTGCAAAAGGGAAATATTCCAAGAATGAACGAAAGACATTGATTGGAACCTTTACGGCAAATCCCCGTGGATATGGGTTTGTGACGGTAGAGGGAGAGCCGGAAGACATTTTCATCGGGGAGGAGGAGCGCAGGGGAGCGTTTCACAATGACCGTGTGGAAGTGGAAATTCTGGCGACACCCGGAGGAAAGCGAAGAGAAGGCCGGATTGTCCGGGTTTTATCCCATGGTACCACAAGAATTGTTGGATACTTCGAAAAAAGTAAGAATTTTGGATTTGTGATTCCGGATGACCAGAAGTTTGTAAAGGATGTATTTATTCCATTGGAACGCTCGAAAGGGGCTGTCACCGGACATAAGGTCGTGGTGGAACTTACAAAGTACGGCGGAGAAAATAAGAAGCCGGAGGGAAAAATAGTAGAAATTCTTGGACACGTCAATGACCCGGGAACGGATATTCTGTCCATTGTGAAAGGATACGATTTGCCGACTGCATTTCCGGAAAAGGTTTTGAATCAGGCAGAGCGTGTTTCAAAGGATGTGAGCACGGCGGATATGGCCGGACGCATGGATATCCGGGACTGGCAGATGGTGACCATTGACGGGGAAGATGCAAAGGATTTGGATGATGCGATTACCATTTCGAAAGAAGGCGATGGATATAAACTGGGAGTACACATTGCAGATGTGACGAATTACGTGCAGGAAAATAGTGCGCTTGACCGGGAGGCATACAAACGCGGAACCAGCGTGTATCTGGTGGATCGTGTGATTCCCATGCTGCCCCATGCCCTCTCTAACGGCATCTGTTCTTTGAATGAGGGTGTGGACAGGCTGGCTCTGAGCTGTATCATGTTTGTCAATGCCAAAGGGGTTGTGACCGACCATAAGATTGCGGAGACGGTGGTGCGCGTGGACAGGCGCATGACCTATACCAGTGTGAAAAAGATTCTGGAGGAGAAGGATGCAGAAGAGACGGAGAAATATCAGGACTTTGTCCCCATGTTTCAGCTTATGGAAGAATTGGCAGGGCTTCTTCGCACAAAGAGAAAACAGCGGGGCTCCATTGATTTTGATTTTCCGGAAACGAAGGTGGTGCTGGATGAGAAAGGCCGTCCAATCGAAATCAAACCTTATGACAGAAATGTGGCGACCAAGATTATCGAAGATTTTATGCTGCTTGCAAATGAAACTGTAGCAGAGGACTATTTTTGGCAGGAGATTCCATTTGTTTACCGAACTCATGAGATTCCGGATGAGGAAAAGATTAAAAAACTGGCAACGTTTATTCAAAATTTCGGGCATTCCATGCACGTTGCCAATAAAGAAGTACGCCCGAAGGAAATCCAGAAGCTCCTTGCAAAAGTGGAGGGCACAAAGGAAGAGACCCTGATTAGCCGTCTGGCGCTGCGTTCTATGAAGCAGGCAAAATACACAGCGGAAAACACCGGACATTTTGGACTGGCAGCCCAGTATTACTGCCATTTTACGTCTCCTATCCGGCGCTATCCGGATTTGCAGATTCACCGTATCATCAAGGATACGCTCCGCGGAAGAATGAACGACGAACGCAGCCGTCATTATGAAAGCATCTTGACAGAAGTTGCGAAGCATTCCAGCGAACGGGAACGCGTGGCAGAGGAGGCAGAGCGCGAGACAGTGAAGCTGAAGAAAGTGGAGTATATGGAAGAACATCTTGGGGAAGAGTTTGAGGGCGTGATTTCCGGTGTCACAAAATGGGGAATCTATGTCGAACTTTCGAATACGATTGAAGGATTGATTCACGTGACAAATATGTATGATGACCATTATAATTATATCGAAGAAACCTACGAGATGGTCGGAGAGCATACGGGGAAAACGTACAAGCTCGGGGAGACGGTACAGGTGCGCGCGATTGGAACGGATTGCCTTTCAAGGACAATAGAGTTTGAGTTTGCACCACACAGGAAACAAAGAGATGAAATGGAAAGGAAAATGAGTCATGGAGAAGGAATCAATAAAACTGATTGCAAATAATAAAAAGGCATATCATGATTTTTTTATCTTGGACACGTATGAGGCGGGGATTGCGCTTCATGGAACGGAAGTGAAATCTCTTCGCATGGGGAAATGCAGCATCAAGGAGTCATTTATCCGCATTGAAAATGGAGAAGTCTATATTTATGGCATGCATGTCAGCCCGTACGAAAAGGGGAACATTTTTAACAGAGACCCTCTTCGGGTGAAGAAGCTTTTGCTTCATAAAACGGAAATCAATAAACTGCTGGGAAAGATAAAAGAAAAGGGAATGTCTGTGGTTCCGCTTAAGGTGTATTTGAAGGGAAGTCTTGTGAAAGTGGAAATCGGGCTTGCCAAAGGGAAAAAATTGTATGATAAGCGGGATGACATTGCAAAGAAAGACCAGCAGCGAGAGGCACAGCGGGATTTCAAAGTGCGCAATCTGGGATAAAAATAAAAGGACAGGAGAAAAGAAAAATGGTACCGGAAACGAAAGAAGAGCTTAGAAGACTGGTGTCAACCACAACAGTTGAGGTGTATGAGGAAATGACGCCGCAGCTTGTAAAGCTGATTGAGGAGACAAAGCAGAATGAAAGCTTAACCGAGGCACAGAAGCAGGATGAAATCACCCTGCATATGCTCGGATATACAAAAGCGTGCACCAACGAGATTATCATTGAGGTGCTTGGTGAGATACTTGGCTTAGAGTAGCCGGAGATTATTGTTTCTCCGGCTCCGGATAATCGATGCCCTTCGTATCTACGGTTACAGATTTCATAATCTGGTCCTCCAACGGTCGGTCTCTGAAATCTGTGGGCGTCTCCGCAATCTTATTTACGATGTCCATTCCCTCAATGATTTTCCCAAATGCTGCATAAGCACCATCCAGATGAGGCGACGTTTCATGCATGATGAAGAACTGTGAGCCTGCAGAATCAGGGTGCATGGCGCGTGCCATGGAAAGTACGCCCGGTTCATGTTTTAAGGGGTTCGGAAATCCATTCTGTAAAAACTCTCCTTTAATCTGGTAGTTTGGACCGCCCATACCGGTTCCGTTCGGGCACCCGCCCTGAATCATAAAGCCGCGGATGACGCGGTGAAAGATGAGACCGTCATAGAATCCCTTCTTTATTAATGAAATAAAGTTATTCACCGTATTCGGAGCGATTTCAGGATACAATTCTGCTTTCATGATGTCTCCGTTTTCCATTTCAAATGTTACAATTGGATTTGCCATAGTTTATTTCCTTTCTTTCCTGCAATTTCTATTTTTCTATTCCGTAAAATATCCACGTATAAGATTATAAGGGTATCGCCCTGATTCTGCAACCCCATTTTTGCTGCCGTTCTGCTCAGAACGGCAGCCGTTTTTGAAAATTCCTGTTTTGTCTGTATTGCAAATGGGGGGAAGATGAAGTAAAATAAAACGCAATAAGCAAGTTTTTTCCGAAGGAAGAGGACATCTAATGAGCATGATTAAGACAGAAGACCTGATATTTGAATATGAAAAGCATGATGACGAGGGCAATGTTATCGGGGCACAGCGTGCGATTGATGAGGTGAACCTTGAGATAGAGCCGGGGCAATTTATTGCAATTCTGGGGCATAATGGTTCCGGAAAGTCCACCCTTGCCAAGCATATGAATGCAATTCTGACACCGACGGAAGGCTGTATGTGGGTGGATGGAAAAGATACCCGAAAAGAAGAAAATGTCTGGGATGTGAGACAAAGCGCTGGAATGGTATTTCAGAACCCGGATAACCAGATTATCGGAACAGTTGTGGAAGAAGACGTGGGATTTGGACCGGAAAACTTGGGAGTGCCCACAGATGAAATCTGGGAGCGTGTAGAGAAAAGCCTTTCAGCAGTGGGAATGCTGGAATACAGGTATCATTCGCCGAATAAATTGTCGGGCGGGCAGAAGCAGCGTGTGGCAATCGCCGGAGTCGTTGCCATGAAGCCGAAATGCATTGTGCTGGACGAGCCGACAGCAATGCTGGATCCCAGTGGCAGAAAAGAAGTTCTCCGTACTGTGGAAGAGCTTCGAAAAAAAGAGAAGGTCACTGTGATTTTGATTACGCATTACATGGACGAAGTACTCGGGGCGGACCGGGTCATTGTCATGGATAAAGGTCATATTGTCATGGACGGCACGCCAAGGGAAGTGTTTCGTCAGGTGGCATTGCTGAAAAAATATGGCCTGGACGTTCCGCAGGTGACGCTTCTTTCTTATGAGCTGCAAAAGAGCGGCTTTGCAATCCCCGATGGGATTTTGACGGTGAAAGAACTGATTCGGGCGTTGGAAGCTTGCGGAGTGAAGGAAATGAAGGAAAAGAATGTGAAGGCAGGGCAGGATGGAGCGGAAAAAGCAGCGATGTATCAGGCGAAGAAGGAGCCGGATGTGACACCGCAGACACAGAAAGGAACGCCGCTGCTTGAACTTAAACACCTTCATTATGTATACAGTCCGGAAACGGCATACGAGAAAGAGGCATTAAAAGATATCAATCTTTCCATTTATAAAGGAGAGTTTATTGGAATCATCGGGCACACCGGTTCCGGAAAGTCTACACTGATTCAGCATCTGAATGGATTAATCAAGGCGACGGACGGCACTCTTTATTATAAAGGAGAAAATATTTACGGGGAAAAATATAATCTGCGTGAGCTGCGAAACCATGTGGGACTGGTATTTCAGTATCCGGAGCATCAGTTATTTGAGATGGATGTCTTAACGGACGTCTGCTTTGGGCCGAAGAATCAGGGGTTGTCCCCGGAGGATTGCCGGGAACGGGCATTGGAGGCATTGAAGCTGGTAGGCATGCCTGAAAAGTATTATGAATCCTCCCCCTTTGATTTGTCAGGCGGGCAGAAACGCCGCGTGGCGATTGCCGGGGTGCTTGCCATGGAGCCGGATGTATTGGTGCTGGATGAACCGACTGCAGGGCTTGATCCCAAAGGAAGAGATGAGATTTTAAATCAGATTGCCTATTTGCAGAAGAAAAGAGGTTTGACCGTGATTCTGGTTTCCCACAGCATGGAGGATATTGCGAAATATGTAGACCGAATTGTTGTGATGAATCATGGAAGTAGGATGTATGATGGGACGCCGAAAGAGGTGTTTGCGCACTACAAGGAACTGGAAAAAGTAGGATTGGCGGCACCGCAGGTGACCTATATGATGCATGCACTTGCGGCAAAAGGGATACCGGTGGATGTGAATGCCACGACGATTCAGGAAGCTGTAGAAGAAATTGCAAAGGTTTTGATATAAAAGGACAGAAAAGATGATTAGAGATATTACAATTGGGCAGTATTACCCTTCCGACAGCAGAGTGCATCGTTTAGACCCGAGAGTCAAGATTGTATGTACCTTGTTATATTTGGTTTCCCTGTTTTTCTTTCATAATATATGGGGATATCTGGCGGCGACCCTGTTTTTGGCTGCGGTGATTCGGATATCGAAGGTGCCTTTCAAATTTATCGTCAAGGGGTTAAAACCGATTATCATGCTTCTGATGATTACTGTCGGATTCAACCTTTTTTTGACGAAGACAGGGGACGTGTTATTTGAGTTTGGTATCCTGACGATTACCTCCGGGGGGTTGCGGACTGCCGTGTTTATGGGAATCCGATTGATTTATTTAATTCTGGGGTCGTCGCTTATGACATTTACGACGACGCCAAATGCATTGACGGACGGAATCGAGAGCCTATTATGGCCGCTCAACAGGATAAAAGTCCCCGTGCATGAGATAGCGATGATGATGTCCATTGCCCTGCGCTTTATTCCGATTTTATTGGAAGAGACGGACAAGATTATGAAAGCCCAGATTGCAAGAGGAGCGGATTTGGAAAGTGGCAATATCATCCAGAAGGCAAAGGCAATGATACCGATTCTGGTGCCTCTTTTTGTGTCCGCATTCCGGCGTGCCAATGATTTGGCGATGGCAATGGAGGCAAGGTGTTACCGTGGCGGAGAAGGCCGCACGAAGATGAAGCCTTTAGTCTATGAAGGAAGAGATTATATGGCATATGCCATCATGATAGGTTATGTGGTGATAGCTGTGGTACTTGGGAACATTCCTTTTTGAGGTATGAAGCATGAAACGAGTGAAATTAACGATTGCCTATGACGGCACGAACTACTGTGGGTGGCAGATTCAGCCAAACGGGATTACGATAGAAGAGGTGCTAAACAGAGCCCTGAAAAAGCTGACCGGGGAGAATGTTCTCGTGATAGGGGCAAGCCGTACCGATTCGGGGGTACATGCCCTTGGAAATGTGGCAGTATTTGATACAGAGACGACGATTCCGGCAGACCGGATTGCATATGCCTTGAATCAGAAATTGCCGGAGGATATTGTGATTACAAAATCAGAGGAGGTTCCGCCTACCTTTCATCCGAGATACTGTGATTGCAGCAAAACCTATGAATATCATATTCTGAATACGAAAACGCCGATTCCCACAAAGCGTTTGACGAACTATTTTGTGTCATATGATTTGGATGTGGATAAGATGCGTAAGGGCGCTTCCTATCTTGTGGGAGAACACGATTTTGTCAGCTTTTGTAATGTAAGGACAGATGTGGAAAGCACGGTGCGCACGGTGACGGCACTGGACATTCTGCAAAATGGAGAGGAAATCATCATTCGAATCTCGGGCAATGGATTTTTGTATAACATGGTGCGGATTATTGTGGGCACTCTGCTTCGGGTCGGGCGTGGATTTTATGAACCGGAGAAAGTGAAGGAAATCTTGGAAACAAAAGACCGGAAGGCGGCAGGGGTAACAGCCCCGCCTCATGGTCTGTTTTTGGTGGAAATCAGATATCAATAAAAGTGCGAGGTGCGCAGAAAGGAAGGATGACCTATGACGAAACAGGAAGAATTGCAGCGGATGATGGATGAAAGTCAGAATATTGTATTTTTCGGCGGGGCAGGCGTCTCGACAGAGAGCAACATTCCGGATTTTCGAAGCGCGGACGGGTTATATCAGGAGCAGTATGCATACCCGCCGGAGCAGGTAGTGAGTCACACTTTTTTTATGAGAAAAACGGAGCTGTTTTATCAATTTTACAAGGAGAAGATGATGTTTCTGGATGCAAAGCCAAACAAAGCACATTTGAAACTGGCAGAATTAGAAGCTGCGGGGAAACTGAAGGCAGTGATTACGCAGAATATCGACGGACTGCATCAGATGGCGGGCAGTAAGCATGTGTTAGAGTTACATGGGAGCATCCACCGCAATTATTGTCAGAAGTGTGGAAAATTTTATGATGCAAAGTACGTAAAGGAGGCAAATGGGATTCCAAAGTGTGAGTGCGGCGGCATGATTAAACCGGACGTGGTGCTGTACGAGGAAGGCCTTGACAATCAGGTTATCAGTGAATCCATCCGTGCAATCAGTGAGGCAGACATGCTTATCATCGGTGGTACTTCCCTTGTGGTGTATCCGGCGGCGGGATTTATCGATTATTTCCGGGGAAAATATCTGGTCGTCATAAATAAGAGTGCAACCTCCCGGGATGTACAGGCGGACCTTTGTATTCAGGAGCCAATCGGGGAGGTGCTGGGGAAGGTTCAAGTGAGGAATCCGTTATGAAAATACAGGGATTACAAAAATTGACGTTATTAGATTATCCGGAAAAGGTTGCATGCACGGTGTTTCTTCCCGGCTGCAATTTTCGCTGTCCATTCTGCCATAATGCCTCTCTGGTTGTGAATATACCAAAGGAGCCGGAGATGACGGAAGAAGGCTTTTTTGCTTTTTTAAAGAAACGCCGGGGGATTCTGGACGGAGTGTGTGTTACAGGCGGAGAGCCGCTTCTTTGTCCGGATACGGAAGCATTTATTCGTGACATAAAAGAACTGGGGTATGCGGTGAAGCTGGATACCAACGGAAGCTTTCCGGAAAAATTAAAGCATCTGGTAGGGGAAAAGCTGATAGATTACGTGGCGATGGATATTAAAAATGCCCCGGATGCCTATGCGGTGACGACCGGAACGGATGGGAGATTTCTGGAGGCAGTGAAGGAAAGCGTGTCTTTCTTAAAAGAAGGGCATGTGCCATACGAATTTCGCACGACGGTGACGAAGAATTTTCATCGGAAGGAAAATTTTGAGCAAATCGGGCAGTGGCTTTTGGGGGCAGAAAAATATTTTTTGCAGGCATTTGTGGATTCCGGGGATTTGGTCGGCACAAATATAAAGGGGTACAGTGAAGCAGAAATGAAAGGGTTTCTCGAAGTGGTAAAGCACTATGTTCCGGAAGCAAAAATACGTGGGATGAGTGAAAAAAACTCTTAAAAATATCTTTCCAAAATACAACTACAGTGCTAATCGAGTAGGAGGAATTTCTCTTGAATGAGAAATTCCGACCTCTCACACCACCGTACGTACGGTTCCGTATACGGCGGTTCAATCAACTTAACAAGTAACACACCTTTCGGTGTAGTAATCTAACATTGAGACTAGTCCAAATGAGGCTAGTCTTTTATTGTTTATTGCAACATTCACAGCACCTTTATTGCAAACATAGGCTATTCGTTGACCTGTGTAAGCAACTCGTCTTGCGGTGTCTCTGTCAATTCCAAGCTTTACAAGGTTCTTTTCGCGATTCTGTGGAGTTTTCCATTGTTTCCATATGCACATACGAAGTCTATATCTGATATGTCTATCCATATCTTTGCAGAGAGTTTTCATACTGCCTATCTTGAAGTAGTTTATCCAACCTCTGATTAGCTGGTTAAGTTTCTCCACTTTATAGCTGTTGCTAACGCCCCAACTACGACATGTGAGTTCCTTCATCCGCTTCTTAAACTTCGCTACTGATTTTGCGTGTGGTTTTGCCTTAAACTGATGTGCTCTTGTATCAAAATAGAACCCAAAACCAAGGTATTTAAGTCCGCTTGGTCTGTCTACTTTACTCTTAGTCATGTTGACCTTAAGACCTAGTTTCTCCTCGATAAATCGGGATATGTTTCTCATTACCCGATTTGCAGACATTTCACTTCCAACCATGATAATGCAATCATCTGCATATCGCACAAAGTTTAGCCCTCTTTTTTCCATTTCCTTGTCAAGTTCATTGAGCATGATGTTTGCCAATAATGGCGAGAGATTCCCCCCTTGCGGTGTTCCCACCATGGAATCCTCATACTCATCGTCAATCATGATTCCACTGACTAGGTATTTTCTGACAATAGAGATGACATCTCCATCTTTAATAGTTCTACCTATGATAGTCATAAGCTTGTCATGATTTACTGTGTCAAAGAACTTTTCCAAGTCAATATCTACAATCCAGTCATTGCCATCATTCATCATGTCAAGTGCTGTTAGGATTGCTTGCTGTGCACATCTATTAGGTCTAAACCCATAACTGTGGTCATGGAACTGTTCCTCATAGATTGGTGTTAAAACCTGTGCGATGGCTTGTTGTATGAATCTGTCTGTTACTGTTGGTACTCCTAGGTTTCTGACACCACCGTCAGGTTTTGGTATCTCCACTCTTCGTACTGGCTGAGGTTTGTACTTTCTTGTCCTCAACTGTTCCTTGATGTTTTCGCCGTTCTTTACAAGATGTTCCTTGAGTTCTGTGTACTTCATCCCGTCCACTCCCTCTGCACCTTTGTTTCGTACGACTTGCAGATATGCTCTGTTGAGGTTATCGCTAGATAGTATCTGCTCCATTAGACTACTTGTGTCCATGCGTTCTTTCCTTTCCGCCCCGCTTGATTTGACCATCTTTACCCCGATTGGTTACGGCAGATGTTATCTCTTCTGCAATACGAGACATACTCAAACTTATTGATTGTTCGCCCCTTCGCTCCATCTCCATTGCAGAGACTTCCTCACTGTCGGATAGGAAAAGTACTTTGCAGCACTTCTCCCTCCTAAGAACGGAGCGTGCGACTTTCACCGCACTCCGCTCACGCATTTATAACGCATAATAACCTATTTGCGCGGCTTTATTAGAACGTATGGCTTTGCGTCTTTTACTGTCTCTATTCTTTTTTCTGTTTTCAAAATATTCAGTGTCCAGAAATGGATTAGTATTCAATCTCATCTGAGGATAGCGAATAATCGGCATGTCGTTCATGTAGAAGAGTACATTTTTGTCTGATTTAAAACTCCAGTTTCGCCCTTTATGATGTTTCCAGTATTTATTGACAATCCAACTTTTAGATTTATTTGGATGTCTCCTTTTTGCCCATTTCCACAGCATCTCCCATGTAGTATGGTCTATTTGAGCAAAAGTTTCTTTGGAACATGCTGAATGGTGATACTCAGCCCATCCTCTTGTTATCTGATTTAATTGATAAATCAGATTTTCTTGTGTACTAGTTTTGTT
>ONED01000022.1 GCA_900316755.1 uncultured Eubacteriales bacterium | reverse complement strand
ATAGCATATTTTTTTGAAGTAAATGCAACAGTAGGGGATTCTCAGAGTGAATGCAACCTTAGGGATATATAGGGGTTGCATTTAATTTGAAAATCAACGTAAAGTAAATTTACGCAATCAAAAAGCAAGGAAAACCTTGCAAAATAAGGAAAGATGTTATATAATTCAACCAATGAAGTGGCAAATTCCGGTTGCTGGCAAACGGAACGATTCGCACAAGCTATTTGTCTGATTTGTGGTATATTGCAAATCCGGCAAAGACACAGAAAGAAGCCGGGAAAATGTTGTTGTAAATTATTGTGTTCAGGCATATAAGGACACAAGTGATATAACCATAAGAGTCCCGAAAACTCATGTGGATATCAGTTCTCAGACAAATACAGGATTAGTACTTGGTACGCGGAGTTTTGAATATTTTGAATACTATGATTGAGATGGAGATTCGGTAACTGTGGAGACATGGAATATCCAATACTAACTAATAGAAATGCCTAGATTTTTGACGACAAATCCGTTATACAAAGTATAGTTAGATACTAATGGGCAGGGAAGAAGTAATGGTTATTACAGCAAATGGGATGAGCTATAAAGAAGTAAAGGAGGAACTGGTGTCATGATTGTAAAACAGTACATTAAGGATTTTGAAAACTATGGATTGGGGTTATTCGTTCATTTCGGCATTTACAGTGTCATTGAGAGGGGAGAATGGGTAAAAATGGCCGATGAGATGTCGGACGAGGAATATTACGCATATGCTGAGAAGTTCAATCCTGTGGCAGACTGGGCAGACCGACTGGTAAAGACGGCAAAGAATGCAGGCTGCAAATATATTACTTTGACGACTCGTCATCATGACGGATTCTCTTTGTATGACACATGCGGGCTAAATGAGCTGGATACGGTACATAGCTGTGGCAGAGATTTGGTTCGGGAGTTTGTGGATGCCTGCAGAAAAGAAGATATCATTCCGTTTTTCTATCATACGATTCTGGACTGGCATGATCCGCGTTATAAGACAGATTTCAAGGCATATCTTCAGTATCTGCGTGACAGTGTTGAGATTTTATGTAAAAACTATGGGAAAATCGGTGGACTGTGGTTCGATGGAATGTGGGATTCAGATACCGTAGACTGGGAAGAAGATGCGTTGTACGGAGTGATCCGCAAATACCAGTCGGAGGCTATGATTATTAATAATACCGGACTTTCCAAACAAGGGGCGCTTGGACATATTGAGCTTGACAGTGTAACATTTGAGCGGGGAAAACCACAGCCTATTAATATGGAAGGTGCACCGAAGTATATTGCCAGTGAGATGTGCGAGGCGTTGAACGACCACTGGGGTTATGCACGGGAGGATTTGAATATCAAATCTCCAACAAGAATCATTGAAGAGCTTGCAGAGTGCCGTCGGTATGGTGCAAATATGCTTCTGAATGTAGGTCCGATGGGCGATGGGACGCTTAGCGGTATGGATGAGGGAACACTGAATGCTTTAGGAATCTGGATGAAATACAATGGCGAAGCAATTCGTGAGCCGAAGCCGACAGGTATTGCGATTGAGCAGAAACCAAGAGATTTTATCCTGCGCAAGGGAGATACTTACTACCTGTTCGTCTATGGTCTTCCGTCTTACTTCGACGTGAATGTATCGGTAAGTTCAGAGACCTTTTACGATGAAGCGTTCGACTTTGATAGAGAGATTAAAAGCGTCACATGGCTGGATGGCGGCGCTGATGTGGAATTTAAACAGAACGACGGAAAAGTAGTGATACATACAAGACCATTCCTCTACGGAAGACATCTTGTGGTACGTGTGGCAAAGATAGAATGTTAATAAAAATGTTTGCCTCTTTTTAGTGTCAATGGAAGATTATCCGCAAGGTGTTTTTTTGACTCTCCAATTGTATAAATGCCTAAATTTTTGACGACAAATCCGTTATACTAAGTATAGTTAGATACTTCGTGTAACGGATTTTGATTTGGAGGTGTTTTCATGGGGAAAAACATAGAGGAAAAACAGTATGCTACAGCATTTCTTTCAAAGGGCATTCCGAAAGAAAGTATCTGGAAGTACAGATTTGCCTTTGAGGGGAAGAAAGTGCCGATAGGGTAAAGCGCTATGCCAGAGGACAGCCTTCCGAAAAATGACGCTAGTAAAGCCCTGATTCATGAGGGGCAGGTCTGTTGGATGCGGAGTGTGGTGATGAGGAGTTGCAGGAAATTTACAAAGAGGTGACAGGGAATTAAGGGGCGTTTCTACTATGGGCTTTGCTTGGACCCATGGTAAATTTTAGATTGCATAATTGCAGAAAAGACAAAACTTAAAAAAGCGGTAGAAAAGAGGGGGCTGTCAGCAGTTCAAATTCGTTAATGCGATATGCTCCTTTTCTTTTTCATGCGGAAGCGTTCCTTGAACGCAGGATCCAAGGCCTTCTCGCCCCATCTTCCGCGCCGAGGAGCTTTAAACATTTTAAGTGGGAAAAATGTATTAAATTATTGCATAATTGTCACTTAAAATGTATAATATAATTACAGAAAGATTGAGAGGTGTTCTGTTAATGTATAGAAAAGTATTTGAACAGTTAAATGAATGGAAGAATAGTGATGTTAGAAAACCATTAATTATTCATGGAGCAAGACAGATTGGAAAAACATACAGTATGCTTGAATTTGGCAAGGCAGAGTATGACAATGTTGCATATTTTAATTTTGAAAATAATGCAGATTTGGCTAGTATATTCGAAAAGGATTTAAAGCCGGAAAGGATTATTGCAGAGCTTGCTATATTGAAAAGTGTTAGCATTACGCCCGGTAGAACCCTGATTATTTTTGATGAGATACAAGCTTGTGAGAAAGCACTGACATTCCTTAAATATATTAACGAAGATG
Source organism: uncultured Eubacteriales bacterium (assembly GCA_900316755.1). Taxonomy (GTDB): domain Bacteria; phylum Bacillota; class Clostridia; order Lachnospirales; family Lachnospiraceae; genus Faecalimonas. The sequence continues at coordinate 24,688 of ONED01000022.1, read as the reverse complement.
CGAATGAATATCATCTGATAGCAGCAGGGAGTTTGCTGGGATTAGCGCTAAATAGAGGAAGTTTTTCATTTCCTGTTGGTAAGGTTGACGTTATCAATATGTATCCAATGACATTTGAAGAATTTTTACTTGCATTAAATGAAGAAGAACTAAAAAACATAATAGCTAAGGCAGTAAACGATGTCACTCCTTTGTCAGATGCTATGCATAATAAGGCTTTGGATCTTTATAGGACATATCTTTTTGTTGGCGGATATCCGGAGGCAGTAGTTAGATATATCCAAAAAAGGGATTTTGATCACGTGAGGGCGGTTCAAGGCAATATTTCTGATGCGTATATTGCTGATATGGCCAAATATTCTACACCGGCAGATACAATCAAGGCGATTGCTGCATATAACAGTCTTCCCTCACAACTTGCGAAAGAAAATTCGAAATTCATGTATTCTGTTATAGGAAGCAATGCACGTGCAAAGGATTATGAAAGTGCACTCGGCTGGCTTATTAGTGCAGGAGTTGTAATTAAGTGTACTAAGGTTGCAGAGGGGAATATGCCACTTGCGATTTATGAGGATATGTTATCGTTTAAAATGTATTATTCGGATGTAGGGTTATTATCAATGAAAGCAGGTGTGCCTGCTAATAATATCATTCATAATCTTCAAATTTCTGATAAAATGCGAGGAATGTTGGCTGAAAACTATGTGGCACAGGAGTTATATGCTAAGGGAATAACGCCGTATTATTGGGTTTCAGATAATCAGGCAGAAGTTGATTTTGTGATTCAAATGAGAGATTCGGTCATTCCGATTGAGGTGAAATCATCAGATAATGTAAGGGCAAGAAGTCTTGGAATATATAGAAACAAATATATGCCTGAGTATTCTATAAGAGTTTCTACAAAGAACTTTGGCTTTGAAAACGGAATAAAATCTGTTCCATTATATGCGTTATTTGCGCTTTAAGGGGAGTAGGTGGCAGAGTAAAAGCCACCTTTTTCAGAAGAACACATTTCCCCCAATGATGATTCCGGTATGCCCGCTTTCGACGGAGCGGAAGCTTAAGCAGTCACCGATGTTGTTTTTCCCGGCGAGGGCATCATTTGCGACAGTAACGCAGGAATTTTTCACTCCGCGTTTTAAAATTTTGTCAACGCGGCCATTGTGTGCAGGCGGGAACTGGCCGCTTTGATAGATGACGCCGCGGAGAGTATCCGGGTAGCTACGGTGTTTCATGCGGTTTACCACAACCGATGCGACTGCAAGCATCCCTTCGTAGTCACTGCTGCCTGCCTCGCACTCAATAAGAGCAGCGAACAGTTCTATTTCAGTAGCGGATGCAGCATAATCCTTATCGGAATCCGCAGAGTCAGTGCCATCCGAATTTTCCTGTCCGGGTGGAACGACAGGTTTGGGAGGAGCGACAGGCTCTACTTTCTGTTTTAAAGCTTCTTCCGCTTTTTTGGCTTCTTCTTTTGCTTTTTCGAGCTTAGCCTTGTATGAAGTCAATTCATCGGAAGTCTCAGAAATTTGGGCGGTCAGAGCCTTTTCTTTGGCACTAAGTTCTTTCTGAAGCGCGGTCAGGTCCTTTTGTTCCTGTAAAAGCTCTGCTTCCTGCGCGGCAATGGCTTCTCTGGTCTGTTCCAGTTTTTTCAGTGCCTCCCGGTCATATTCATTTACCATGGAAAAGTATTCCGCACGGTTTAAAAAATCTGCGATGCTGGCGGAAGAAAGCAGTACCTCAAAAAGACTCTGATTTCCATTTTCATACATATATTTAATACGAAGCTTCATAGCCTCGTATTGAACTTCTTCTTCTCCCTTTGCGATGGCAAGCCGGGATTTTGTCTCTTCCGTGCGTGCCATAATCTCCTGAATCTGTTTTGAAATCGAAGAAATCTCTGCACTCAGGGCATCAAGGTCACTATTTAAATCCGAAAGCTCGTTTTCTAAATCCGAAGCAGACTGCTCCAAGGAGTCTACGGAGTCGGTCGCATAGGCCGGGAATATGAGCGATATCATGACGATTAGCGCAAGCAACATGGAAAGTGCGTGCGGAAAATGCTTCTTTTTTTTCGATGTCATGTAAAAATCCTTTCCATAAGTAATTTTTCATATTATACTATAAATTGCGCAGGGAAGCAAATTTTGATACAATAAAAAAGAAAAAAGGAAAAGAAAAGGAATTATAAGGCAGATGAATCATAAAATCAGGATGATTGGATTAGATTTAGATGGAACATTGCTTACGACCAAAAAGGAAGTGACGCCTTATACGAGAGCAGTTCTTGAGAAGGCCATGGCGCAGGGAATTGAGGTTTTGGTGTCTACGGGCAGACCGATTTCCGCCATTCCAAGGGAAGTGCTCTCGATTGCCGGGATGCGGTATGCGGTGACCTCCAACGGCGCGAGGGTACTTGGACTAAAGGAGCAGAAGGTGATTTTGGAAAGCACGATTTCCATGGAACTGGCAGACTCTCTTTTGGAGCTTCTAAAAGAGTATGATGCGGTACTGGAAATCTTTCTGGAAGGGGTAAGCTATGCAAGGAGCAGAGAACTTAATAAGGTGTATGAATATTTTGAGAATCCCAGTATGGCAGAGTATGTACTTCGCACACGGATTCCGACAGCAGATTTAAGAGAGCTTCTAAAGGAAAAGCAGATTCCCGCAGATAAGATACATATCATTTTTCGTAATCCGGAAGAACAAAAGGATGCTTATGAGAAGCTTCGAAAGATTCCGGAGATTGTGGCAGTCAGTTCCTTTGGGAACAATCTGGAGATTAACAAAGCCGGGACGGATAAGGGCATGGGACTTTTGAAGCTGGGAGAACTACTGGGCATTTCACGGGAGGAAATCATGGCATGCGGTGACGGCATGAATGATTATGAGATGCTGAAGACGGTAGGGTTTGGAGTTGCCATGGAAAATGCCCATCCGAAGCTCAAGGAGATTGCGGACTACATTACAGTCACCAATGACGAAGACGGCGTGGCAAAGGCAATCGAAAAATTTGCATTGTAAGCACAGAAAATAAGCATAAAGGGAAAGGAAGAAAAATTATGTTAGAAATGTTAAAAGTTATTTTGCTTGGAATTGTAGAAGGAATTACCGAGTGGCTTCCCATCAGCAGTACAGGTCATTTGATTCTGGTGGATGAATTTGTGAAATTAAATGCGAGCGATGCATTTAAGGAAATGTTTAATGTGGTCATTCAGCTTGGGGCGATTCTGGCGGTTGTGGTACTGTATTTTCATAAATTAAATCCATTTTCGCCGAAAAAATCTACGAAGCAGAAAAAGCAGACCATAGATTTGTGGCTGAAAGTCATTGTAGCATGCATTCCGGCAGCCGTTCTGGGTCTTCTGTTCGATGACTGGATGGAAGCGCATTTCCACAATTATATTGTGGTCTCACTGATGTTGATTATTTACGGTGTTCTGTTTATTATTGTGGAAAACTGGAACAAAGGAACGACGCCGCGAGTGACAAAGCTGTCGGAGCTTTCTTATCAGACGGCGTTGGCGATTGGCGCTTTTCAGGTTTTGTCGCTGGTTCCGGGAACTTCCCGTTCCGGTGCGACGATTATCGGAGCCCTTCTTATTGGAGTGTCCCGCTATGCAGCAGCAGAGTTTACGTTCTTTCTTGCCATTCCGGTAATGTTCGGTGCCAGCGGAGTGAAGATTCTGAAATTTTTAAAGGCCGGAGGCGGATTTACCGGTATGGAGGCAGCGATGCTCCTTGTGGGCTGCCTTGTAGCGTTTTTGGTATCCGTATTTGCAATTAAATTCCTGATGGGTTACATCAAGAAGAACGACTTTAAAGTATTTGGATATTATCGAATTGTTTTAGGGATTCTGGTGTTGGTTTATTTTGCAATCAGCAGATTTTTGGCGTAAAATTCAGCAGATTTTTGGCGTAAAATTCGCTTGACATTTCCGGGGTATGTAGTAGAATAATACCGATAAATGAATTTTTATGCAAAAAAATTTATGAAAAGTCATTTTAGGAGGAAAAAACGATGAAAAAGAAATTAGTAAGTATGTTATTAGTTCTGGCATGCACATTATCCATGGCAGCATGCGGAGCAAAGGATGATGCAGGAAACGACACAAAAGAACCGGTGACTGCAAAGGTGATTGATGTGGAACTTACAAATGAGGAATATGCATTTGGTGTAGATAAGACACAGCCGGAGCTTTTGGAGCAGGTGAATGCATTTGTAAAGGAAATCAAGGAAGATGGTACGCTGGAAGCAATCTGTGACAAATATTTCGGGAACGGAACTCCGGAAGCCGTAGAGTCTGCGAAATTGGATGATTCCAAAGACCAGCTTGTAGTAGCAACCAATGCTGCTTTTGAGCCATTTGAGTACACAGAAGGTGACAAGTACCTTGGAATTGACATGGAAATCGCAAAATTGCTTGCTGACAAACTGAATAAAGAACTGGTTATCCAGAACATGGATTTTGATGCGGTATGCTTATCTGTTGGACAGCAGAAATGTGACATTGCCATGGCAGGACTTACCATCAAACCGGACAGAGAAGAATATGTAACATTCTCAGAGCCATACTACGAGGCTTCTCAGAAATTAATCGTACCAAGTACAGATAAGACATTTGATGACTGCAAGGATGCAGATGCAGTAGTTGCACTCTTAAACAAATTGACAGACAAGAATACCATCGGTGTTCAAAATGGTACAACAGGTCAGTTCTATGTAGAAGGAGACGCTGACTGGGAATTTGAAGGACTTCCGGCAACCTGCAAGACTTATAAGAATGGTTCTCTTGCCGTTCAGGATATGTTAAACGGAAACATTGATTATGTCATCATTGACTCTGCTCCGGCGGATGCGATTACAACAGCAATCAACAAGATGCAATAATTTTGATTCATATGGAATAAAGGGAAAATATGGGCGGTTTTGAAAAGAAATTAGCAAAGTTTATAGAGATATTTTGGGAACAGAACGGTTATGCGAAGGTAGTAGAGGGATTACAAAATACCCTGCTTATCGCAATTACGGGTCTGATTATCGGTATTATCATTGGAACCTTGATTGCGACGGTACGTGTGCTTCCAAAATATAAATTACTTCCGAGAGTGTTAAATGGAATCTGCAGCTTTTATGTGGCGCTGTTTCGAGGCACTCCGATGGTGGTGCAATTGTTGGTATTTTATTACGTGCTGCTGCCGATTATCGGATGGAAGATTACCGGAGTGCAGGTTGCCATGTTGGTGTTTGGACTGAACAGCGGAGCCTATATTTCCGAGATTATGCGAAGCGGAATTCAGTCGGTTGACCCCGGTCAGATGGAAGCGGGGCGCGCGGTTGGACTTAGCTTCGGCACCAGTATGATGAAGATTGTAATTCCGCAGGCGGTGAAGAATATTCTTCCAACTCTTGGCAATGAGTTTATTACCTTGATTAAGGAGACCTCGGTGGTCAGCTTTGTCGGGGCGGCAGACCTTTATGTGGCATTCAGTTACATAGGAAGCAACAGTTACGAGTTCATGGTTCCGTACCTTGTGATGGCACTTATTTACATCGCATTAGTACTGGTGATTTCTTTGTTAATCAAATTGATGGAAAGGAGCCTTAAGAAGAGTGATAGACGTAATTAATCTCAGAAAGAGCTTTGGAGATACGGAAGTTCTGAAAGGAATCAATATTACCATCAATAAAGGGGATATCGTAGCGGTGATTGGACCTTCCGGTTCCGGAAAGAGTACGTTCCTGCGGTGCTTAAACTGTATGGAAGACCCCACCGGAGGAAGCATCATTTTTAAGGGCGTTGACATTGCGGATATGCACGTGGATATTAATGTGCACAGACGCCATATGGGGATGGTATTCCAGCATTTTAATCTCTTCAATAATAAGACGGTACTACAGAATATCATGTTGGCACCGGTACATTTGAAGTGCAAGGATTTGAAAAAATTAAAACGCAAAAACCGCATGAATCGTGTTATCAATGTGTTCCGGGGAAAAGATAAGAAAGAGATTGTTCCTGTGACACAGACGAAAGAGCAGATTAAGAAGGAGTGTATGGAACAGGCGATGTCACTGCTTCGGCGAATTGGTTTGGAGGATAAGGCAAATGAATATCCTTCCACGTTATCCGGCGGGCAGAAACAGCGAATTGCGATTATCCGTTCGCTGGCCATGAATCCGGATGTGATTCTCTTTGATGAGCCCACGTCGGCGCTGGACCCGGAGATGGTCGGGGAAGTGCTGGAGCTTATGAAAGAGTTGGCACAGGAAGGCATGACGATGGTTGTGGTGACACATGAAATGGGATTTGCAAAGGAAGTGGCAAACCGCGTTATCTTTATCGATGAAGGTGTGATTAAAGAAAGCAACGCACCGAAAGAGTTTTTCGAGCATCCCAAGGACCCGAGACTTCAGGACTTCTTGTCGAAGGTGCTGTAAGAGTAAATGTGAAATATTGGAATGACGGGCGTAAGATTAGATGTCTTGCGCCTTTTCATATGGGCAAAAATATAGTATAATAAAAAACAGAATTGAAACAAAACCAAGGAGTACAACGTTGAAATATGAGAGAATAGAAGTCGGAACATTTTTAGAACGACCCAATCGTTTTCTGGCATATGTGGAGATTGCCGGGCAGAAGCAGGTGGTGCATGTGAAAAATACCGGACGCTGCATCGAGCTTTTGAAGCCGCGGGCTACGGTGTATGTACAGAAGGCGGACAATCCAAAGCGGAAGACGCAGTGGGATTTGATTGGTGTAAAAAAGGGAAAGCGCATGATTAACATGGATTCCCAGATTCCCAATAAGGTCGTGGAGGAATGGATTCGGGAGGGGAATCTGTTTCCGGATGCCACTCTGATTCGGCCGGAAACCACGTATGGAACATCCCGGTTTGATTTGTATGTGGAAGCGGGAGAGCGAAAGATTTTTATTGAAGTGAAAGGCGTGACGCTGGAAACGGATGGCGTTGTGAAGTTTCCGGATGCTCCCACTGAACGCGGAGTGAAGCACTTAAAGGAGCTGTGCAGTGCCGTGAAGGACGGGTATGAAGCGTATGTGTTTTTTGTAATCCAGATGAAAGGAGTGAAATATTTTACTCCGAATATGGAGACGCACGCAGCCTTTGGAGACGCTCTGCGGCATGCGAAAGAGCAGGGGGTCAGAATCCTGGCATATGATTGCAATGTGACAAAAGACAGTATTGAAATTGGAAAGGAAGTTCCGGTGGTCTTTTCCGATGAGAATCTGAAAGAGATAGGGGAGCCTCTGACCAAATGGTATCAGGAGAACAAACGGGATTTGCCGTGGCGTGCGGATGTGACCGCCTATAAGGTCTGGGTGTCGGAAATTATGCTGCAGCAGACCAGAGTAGAAGCGGTGAAACCGTACTATGCCAGATTTTTGAAAGCATTTCCGACGATTGCGGATTTGGCGGGGGCCGACGAAGATTTGCTGCTAAAAATGTGGGAGGGACTGGGATATTATAACCGCGTCCGTAATATGCAGAAGGCGGCGAAACAGGTGATGGTGGATTTTCATGGACAATTTCCCCATACATATGAAGAAATCCGGAGCCTGACCGGAATCGGGAATTATACGGCAGGAGCGATTGCCTCTTTTGCCTATGGAATTCCCAAACCGGCGGTGGATGGCAATGTGCTCCGTGTGATATCCCGATTGACAGCGAGCGAGGAGGATATTGGGAAAGCGAGTGTCAGAGAGCGCATGGAGGAAGCGCTTGAAAAGGTGATTCCAGACGATGCAGCAAGTGATTTCAATCAGGGATTAATCGAGCTTGGAGCAATCGTGTGTGTGCCAAACGGCGCACCGAAGTGTGAAAGCTGCCCTCTGGCTCATTTTTGCCGGGCGCATGAGAAGGGAATCGAGCAGGAGCTTCCGGTGAAAAGCAAGGCGAAGGAACGCCGGATAGAGCAAAAAACCGTCTTTGTATTTCAGGACGGTGACCATGTGGCAATCCGAAAACGCCCTGCGAAGGGGCTGCTTGCAGGACTCTATGAGCTTCCCAATCTGGAGGGGCATTTGACGGAAGAGGAAGCACTTTCCTATTGTAAACAAATCGGTCTTTCACCCCTTCGGATTCAGAGGCTGAAAGACGGAAAACACATCTTCAGTCATGTGGAATGGCAGATGATTGGGTATCGGATTCGGGTCGATGAATTGGAGAAATCCTGCACGGAAAAGATGCTTTTTATCCATCCGGAGGAGATACAGGCAGAGTACCCCATACCGGCGGCTTTCGAAACCTATACGAAAGAGATGGAGATTCGGTTGGGACAGGAAAAATTTGAGAATGAGGTGTAAATATGTTTGATGTAATCGTAGTAGGAGCAGGTACTGCAGGCTGTGTGGCAGCAAGAAAGCTTGCGGAAGAGAAAAACAAAAAAGTATTGATTTTAGAAAAGAAGCATCATATTGCAGGAAACTGTTATGATGAGAAGGATGAACATGGCGTACTCATTCATGTGTATGGTCCACATATATTCCACACGGGAAGGGAAAATGTATTTGCGTATTTGTCCCGTTTTACGGACTGGTATGCGTTTCACCATGAGGTGGTGGCAAATGTGCATGGAAAACAAATTCCGGTGCCTTTTAATCTGCATACCTTAAGGGCGGTATATGGGGAGAAAAAAGGAGACGCACTGGAAAAGAAACTGGTTTCCGTATATGGAATGGGGACACGGGTGCCAATCTTGGATTTGATGAATCACGAAGACGAAGAGCTGCGGATGATTGGAAAATATGTATATGATAATATCTATGTCTATTATACGATGAAGCAGTGGGGAAAAAAACCGGAGGAAATCGACCCTGCGGTGACGGCGAGAGTACCGGTCAATATTTCCTATGATAACGGATATTTCGCGGACAAGTATCAGGGTGTGCCGCTTCATGGCTTTACAAAGATGTTTGAAGCGATGGTAAACCATGAAAATATTACGGTGGAGATGGGTGTAGAAGCGAAGGAGGTTCTTTCAGTCGTGGAAAATCAGGTGTTTTACAAAGGACAGCCCTTTGCAGGGACAGTCATTTTCACAGGACCGATTGATGAGTTTTTTGACTGTAGATACGGAAGGCTTCCTTATCGTACATTGAATTTTGCGTTTGAACACTATGAGCAGGACGATTATCAGGGGCATGCGGTGGTAAATTATACGGTGGATGAAGATTATACGAGAATCACGGAGTACAAATATCTGACGGGACAAAAGTGCAAGGGAACGACGATTTCCAAAGAGTATCCGGGCGCTTATACCGGGGAGGAGGGACAGATTCCCTATTATGCCATTGCAAATGAGGAAAACCATGCGCTGTATGCAAAATATAAAGCAAGGGCGGAGGAGATTCGAGATTTTCATCTTCTGGGAAGGCTTGCGGAATATCAGTATTACAATATCGATGTGATGGTGGAAAAAGCAATGGTGCTTGCGGACAAAATATAAGGGAAGCCGTATGGATACGTAAAAGATAGGATTGACGCAAAGAAAAATAGAAGATAGAATAGAGTATGGAAAATGTTGTAAAAAGTGGAAGGGAGACAACTTTAATGAAAGCAAAATTGTTAGAGAAGTTCCGGGAGATTTACGGGGCGGGAGGAGAGATTCGTTCTTATTTTGCACCCGGCCGTGTAAATTTAATCGGAGAACATACAGACTATAACGGAGGACATGTATTTCCCTGTGCACTGACACTGGGTACATATGGAATTGCCAGAAAGAGAGAGGATAAAAAGCTTAGATTCTATTCCATGAATTTTGAAAAACTCGGGGTAATCGAAACAAGCCTTCAGGATTTGATTCCCACACAGGCGGCAGGCTGGACAAATTATCCGAAGGGAGTGATGTGGGCATTCGAAAAAAGAGGATTTGCTTTTCCGGCAGGATTGGATATTTTAATATATGGAAATATTCCAAATGGTTCCGGACTTTCTTCTTCAGCATCGCTGGAGGTATTGACAGGGGTAATCTTAAAAGACATGTTCGGCTTTGATGTGTCTATGGTCGACATCGCGCTTATCGGACAGTATTCGGAAAATAATTTCAACGGCTGTAATTGCGGAATCATGGATCAGTTTGCAAGTGCCATGGGGAAAAAGGATCATGCTATTTTTCTGGATACCAATACGTTGCAGTATGAATATGCACCGGTTGTGTTAGAGGATGCCAAGATCGTAATTATCAACAGTAAGGTAAAGCACAGTCTGGTAGACTCTGCTTATAATGACCGCAGAAACGAATGTGAGACAGCACTGAAAGAGCTGCAGACCGTAACCGATATTGAGACGCTGGGAGATTTATCGGAAGCAGAGTTCGAGGAAAATAAAGGGGCAATCAAGTCTGAAATCCGTCGGAAGCGCGCAAAACATGCAGTATATGAAAATCAGAGAACCATCAAAGCGGTTGCGGCATTAAAGGATAAAGATATTGAAACCTTCGGGAAGCTCATGAATGCTTCACATGTTTCCCTGCGCGATGATTATGAAGTATCTTGCGAAGAGATTGATATTCTGGTGGATCTTGCGTGGTCAATAAATGGCGTTATCGGTTCCCGCATTACCGGGGGTGGATTTGGCGGCTGTACCGTCAGCATCGTGAAAAATGATGCGGTGGATGGTTTTATAGAGACCATCGGTGCAAAATATGAGGAAAAAGTAGGACACAAAGCGGAATTTTATGTAGTAGACATCGGAGACGGAGCAAGGGCTTTGGACTAGGAGGAGCGATATGTTTTTTGAAAATATAAAGAAACTGGTACAGTACGGGATTGATACCGGTCTGACACCGGAGTGTGAGCGCATTTATACGACCAATCTGCTCTTGGAGTTGTTTGGAGAAGACAGTTATGAAGACACCGATATTAGCGGACAGGAGATGGGACTGGAAACAGTCCTAGGGGAGCTTTTAGATGAGGCAGTTTCGCGAGGAATCATTGAGGACAGTATCGTGTATCGCGATTTGTTTGATACAAAATTGATGAATTGTCTGATGCCGAGACCGGCACAGGTACAGGCAGAGTTTGCAAAAAGATACGAGCAGTCTCCGCTGGAAGCGACAAATTATTTTTACAAATTAAGTCAGGACAGCGACTATATAAGGCGCTATCGTATTAAGAAAGATCGTAAGTGGAAGGTGGACAGTGATTATGGTGAGATTGATATCACAATCAACCTGTCAAAACCGGAGAAGGATCCGAAAGCCATTGCGGCAGCAAAAAATGCAAAGCAGAGCAGTTACCCGAAATGTCTGCTCTGTGTGGAAAATGAAGGATATGCAGGACGGGTGAACCATCCTGCCAGAGAAAATCACCGCATTATTCCGATTACGGTGAACGACAGTGCATGGGGATTCCAGTATTCTCCTTATGTGTATTACAATGAGCATTGTATTGTATTTAACGGACAGCATACGCCGATGAAGATTGAACGGGCAACGTTTATGAAATTGTTTGATTTCGTGAAGCTGTTCCCACATTATTTTTTGGGTTCCAATGCAGATTTACCGATTGTGGGCGGTTCGATTTTGAGCCATGACCATTTCCAAGGAGGAAATTATACCTTTGCAATGGCAAAAGCACCGATTGAGGAACGTTTTGAAATCAAGGGCTTTTCGGATGTGGAGGTTGGCATTGTGAAATGGCCGCTTTCCGTGCTTCGGCTGCGGGGAAAGGATGAGATGCGTCTGATTGATTTGGCGGACTATATTCTGCAAGTCTGGAGAGGGTATACGGACGAGGAAGCGTTTGTATTTGCAGAGACGGACGGGGAACCGCACAACACGATTACCCCGATTGCCAGAAAAGTCGGAGATACGTTCGAGCTGGATTTGGCGCTCCGCAACAACATTACGACGAAGGAACACCCGCTTGGCGTTTATCATCCTCATGCAGAGAGGCACCACATCAAGAAAGAAAACATCGGTCTGATTGAAGTTATGGGACTTGCTGTGCTTCCTGCGCGTTTAAAAGAGGAGATGGAGACTCTTGCGGACTATCTGGTGAACGGAAAGGATATCCGGAGCAATGAAAAGATTGAGAAACATGCGGAATGGGCAGAGGGCTTTGCAAAGAAATATGATGCGATTACGGAAGAAAATGTGATGGGCATTCTGGAGCAGGAAGTCGGACGTGTGTTTGTAGAGGTTCTGGAGGATGCAGGAGTGTTTAAGTGCACCCCGGAAGGCAGAAACGCATTCCGGAGATTTCTCGAATCGCTGTAAGATGCGGTGATGCAAAGGAGTATCACAGAAAGAAGAGCAGAATGGAGAAGAAATATGAAGCAAAGAAGTTTTGGAACAGGGAAAAACGGCGAGGCAGCTACCCTTTATACGTTTGAAAATAAAAATGGTATGGTGATGGAGGTTTCTGATTTTGGTGCAACCTTATATTCCCTTATTGTGCCGGACAAAGATAACAATCCTTGCGATGTAGTACTTGGATATGATAGTCCGGATGGTTATATGGGACCTTCCGGTACCGGATTTGGTGCTACCATCGGAAGAAACGGGAACCGAATCGGGAAAGCTAGGTTTGTATTGAATGGTAAGACTTATGAATTAGATAAGAACAATAATGGCAATAATCTGCATAGCGGTCTTGATTATTATCATTACCGTATGTGGGAGGTAAAAGAAACGACGGAAAACAGCATTACGTTTTCCCTTCACAGCCCGGATGGAGACCAGGGATATCCGGGGACGTTCGATGTGGATGTGACCTATACCCTGACTGAGGACAATGCACTTCAGATTGATTACCATGGAGTGCCGCAGGCAGATACGATTGTGAATATGACAAATCACAGTTATTTCAATCTAAACGGGCATGCTTCCGGCACCATCTTAGAGCAGGAAGTGTGGGTGGACGCAGATGCGTTTACGGCGACGGATGACGAACTCATTCCGACAGGTGAGATTGTTCCGGTAGAGGGCACACCGATGGATTTCCGTGTGAAGAAGAAAATTGGAAGGGATATCGGTGAGAACTATGAGGCGCTGGTATTTGGCGGCGGATACGACCACAACTGGTGTCTCAATAACAATGGCAAATTTGCAAAGGTGATTGAGATGTCTTCCGACGTAAGCGGGATTACGATGGAGGTCTATACAGACCTACCGGGAGTCCAGATTTACAGTGGGAACTATTTGGGAGAGGAAAAAGGGAAAGATGGCATCGTGTATCATCAGCGTCAGGGAATCTGCTTCGAGACGCAGCATTACCCGGATGCAATCAACCATGATAATTTTCCGAGCCCGGTCGTGAAAGCTGGGGAGGAGTACCGGACGAGAACGGTGTATAAGTTTATATAAAGGATGGATAAATCAGCCGACATGGAAATCATATTCTGTGTTGGCTGTTTTTTATATACTTGGAAAGTCAAGCAAAGAAAAAATGGATAAAACTGCTTTTTGGAAAAAATACAGTGGCTTTTACTATTTTGTTATAAATAGTAAATTGCTATATTTGAGAAAGTATAACAGGAAAAGTGTGCAGGAGGATGCATAGATGCAATTTGAACTATTTCACGATCAGGGAGGCGGATTTATATCGAATATAGAACCGCAAAAAGAAGAGCGTGTCACAATGCTTCTAAGGGTGACCAAGGACGCAGTAACGGATGTTGTCATACAGTATTCCGAAGAAGGAAGCCATTGGCAGGAAAATAAAATGAAAAAAAGGGAAACTGACCAGACGGGATATTATGAGTTCTGGGAGGGAACGATACCGGCCATGGAAAATCGATATTACTATCGCTTTTATGCCGCAGGGCAGAAAGGATATGCATACTTTGGGGCAGAGGGAATGTCGGAAAGTGCACCGGTGTGCAGAGACTGCTTTGTGCTTGTTCCGGGTCTTGAGACTCCGGACTGGGCAAAGGGGATTCTCTGGTATTCCATTATGCCAGATGCATTTTGTAACGGGGACATCCTGAACGATATTACGGAGAGCGGATTGAAGAAAACCGTTCCATGGAATGCAAAGCGGCGGGGGCTTTATGAATACCACGGAGGAGATATCAAAGGGATTATTTCCAAACTGGATTACGTCAAAGAACTTGGTGCAGAGGGGGTCTATGTAAATCCCATGTGGACCAGTGAGTCCAATGCAGGATATGGACCAAATAATTATTATGAAATTTCACCTAATTACGGGAACGAGGAGGATTTCATTGAGCTTAGCAGGAAGGTGCATGAAAATGGGATGCGGCTGATGATAGATGCCGTATTTTCTTATTCGCAGCCCAACAGTATTTTTACCAACAAGAATGGACACCAACCTCTTCCCGGGGCATTTGAATCTCAGGATTCCGCTTACAGAGAGATGTTTCAGTTCGAAAAATGGCCTACGGAGTATATACATAAGTGGGGCGGGATTGAAAATGATTTGGGAAGTGAGATGGCAAGAGACCTTCTGTGGCGCAGGGAAGATTCCGTGTTGCAGCGGTATTTGAGAGAACCTTATGATGCGGATGGATGGCGATTTGATGCGATTGCATCATATGCAGGTACTGATACAAATCTGGAGCGGATTGGGGCAGAGATACGTTCATACACGAAAGCGACAAAACCGGATGTCCTGCTTGTAGGGGAGGACTATGGTGTCCGGGAAATAATGTCCGGAAACTGGGATTCTATGCAGAACAGCTTCTTTTTGTTCTCCGCAAAGCTGTGGTTTCAGATGGGACAGTATGATCAGTCATGGCTTGCAGATCGTCTTGTTATGCTTGCCAAACTGCCCCGTACGGTGGGCTTATGTCTCTATAACAACTATGACTTGCATGATGTGAAACGTCTGATTATGGATTATGAAAAAGAAAGGTATCGGATCAAAGCAGTGTGGCTGCTGCAGATGACATTTGTCGGCGCACCGGTTATCTATTATAAAGATGAAGTAGGGGCAGATGGTCACGCAAGTAATTGGGAAAGCTTTGACTGGAACACTGGAGAATGGAACCAAGAACTGCTGGCATTGTGTAAAACGCTCGGCCAGTTGAGGAAGGAATATACGGCACTAAAAGACGGAGCATTTAAGGTCGGGGTAATAGATGACGAAAGACAGTTGATGGTATTCGGCAGATGGGATGAAAAGGACAGTGTTGTGACGATGCTGAACCAGCGTGAGGAGACGCAGGAGATCACTCTGGATCTGAAGCAGTACAACATTGCGGATGGAAGTGTTGTGACAGATTATCTGACCGGAAAGACATATGTGGTGGAGAAAGGCTGTGCCCATGTCCGAATTCCGGCAGGAGGAAGTATCCTGGTGACCGGGAAAGCAGGAGCATACCGCGATATCTTCAAACTGACGGAGGAAGCATCTCGCAGCCAGGTTGTGATGCCAAGGGAGCATACCTATATCCTGCAGGAATGCTGTCAGGAGACAGAGATGATAACGCCTGTCTATGGTTGCGGATACATAGAAGCAGATATCCGTCGTGAACTGGAGGGAGGAGCCCTTTATCTCAGAGATGGAGAAAAAGGAAAACAGGTGGCCGTTCGGTTCCTGAAAAATGATATCATTGTGACAGATACGGAAAATAAAAATGTATGGCAGGGTGTTTTGCCGGAGGAAGGCAGGATTCGCCTTGGCATACTTCCGGAGGGCTGTGTGGCAGTTTTCATAGACGGAACACGAGTGGAGGAGAGCATGTGTCCTCTTACGCGTACGGAAAAGATTTATGCGGGGATGACTTCAGATGGAAGTTGTACTGTCTTCTCCGGTGTGCATGTGGAAAATGGCAGTGCTGCGCTGTATGACAATTTTAGCCGGCCGCATCTGCAAAATCTCTTGTCGGTTTCCGAACTGAAGGGAACATACGAGACGGCGGACGGAAGGCTGCACCTTAAGGCGGAGGAATTTTCTCTGCTGCTTACCGAGGAGCATTCCTTTGACTTTACTTTCCAGGCAGAGCTGACTGGAGTGAGAGATGGATTTGCGGGGATTACAAGCTACTGTGATGGTCAGAATGGGGTAGCTCTTGTAAGAGACGTAACGCAGGGGGACTGCCTGATTTTCGGATATTTGAGGAACGGAGCCGTCATTCCGTGTGAAATCATTACAGGTGATTTCACCGGTGGAGTAGTACTAAAGCTTCAGCGTGTGGGGAATGTATACACAGCAGTTTATGTAAAGGACGGAAAGACGCGAGGATTTTCGACTCCAATCATGGCAAACTTCAGTGTGACAAGAGCCGGTCTTCTCTGCTCAAAGGGAGCAGGAGCTGAGTTTTCCTATGCCTGCTTCGGGGACAGCATTCGGGACGGTCATACCATCAATACGCCGGTAACCCTTTGTCAGGGTAAGCACTGGCTGGCAGCATCCGAAGAGGGGCTAAGGAGCAGAAAACTGGAGCAATATGAGATTGTCGGAGACCAGTCTGAGTGGGAATATGCCCTTGGCGGCATCCGGAGAAACCATACAGAAGGATTGTCCCAGCTTGCAATTGCAAATAAGACTTATCACAATTTTAAGATACAGTGTACTTTGTTGCGGCTGGGCGGCGACGGGACTATGGGTGTTACCATGCTGCGCAGCAGTATGGACAAAACCACCGGAGACGGATATCGCCTTGTACTGGCGGCAGATGGTAGGCTTTCGCTTGTTCGGGGCAAAGAGGAGCTAATCTCCCGCAGACTGCAGGAGATCAGTCCTTATGGTCTGAAACTAAATATTATCCGCCAAGAGCAGAATCTTTATGTCTATATTGGAGAGGGCAACGAATTGTTTACTTGCATTTCAGATGTTGCAGAGCAGTCGGGCTATGTGAGCTTTTATATGGATAACACCTGTGGTCATATCAACAACTATATGGTTTGCGATTATCTTTCGCCGTGGCTGGAGGCGGTAAGTCCATGGGCACAAAATGTGAAGAGTGACGGAAATGGTCTGGTTGTACAGAATGATGGTCTGGTAATGGCAAATCGGAAAGGAGCAGCATATACGGATGTACAGGTGTCTGCGCGTGTGATACTGCATCCGGAAGACAAAGAAAAGAATGCATATGCAGGATTCTTGTTCGGAACTTCGCAGGATGTGGAGCCGGAGCTTGGCGGTGTATTAGTTGCACTGAATCAGGAAGGAACTTTATATCTGTCGAAAATGGGAGAGGTAAAGCAGAGCATTTCACTGCATACGGAGATTCCTTCTGTGTATCTGTCCGTTGTTGTCCGGGCGGGTCTTTATCAGGTTTATCTCTATGATAAGAAAGAACCGATTTTGACATGGCAGGATGCAGAGTATAACGGTGGGGTTTTGAGTCTGGTATCGGAACATTCCAGAACTGCATTTTATCAGTTGGAGATTCGAGACCTTACAGGGCAGGAAGTGGTTTTCCCGGAGGGAAAATATCTCATTTGCCGGAATGGAAAGCAAATTGCCTGCGCGGATACCTACACAGAGGAAGCCGCGGGGAGAATTACCTACCAGATTGAGCCAAGAAAGGAAGATAAGAAAGGTCATATATTAGAGATGGATCTTACGGTCTGCCATCCGGAATCAGACGATACATACCCTACCATATATTTCCGAAAGGATGCGACACAGAAAATCGGACTTTATTGTGGTGGGAACTATACAGGGCTGGTAAATGCCAACGGATGCGAAATAGCGGATGAAGCTGCGGAAACCACATGGCTTTTTGCAGGACGGCGTGCAGAAGAGACATACCACATAACCATAGAGACGGAACCTGATAACGTATTTGTAAAGGTCAATGATGCTTATTTTTACGAAAATATTCGCCTAGGTACTTGCCTGAGCGGCGATTTTTCTAACCTGCCGTTTGTGCCGGAGATTGTATGTAATCAGGGCGAATCAGGAACTACGAAAACAATAATCAAAAATATCACAATAAGGGAGAAATGAGAAAACTATGTTACCTGTATTAAATGAAAGAATGGAGAGTGCGACAGCACATGCAAAGGAATTACTGTCAAAGTTGTCACTGACAGAAAAGATAGGGCAGCTTTCTCAGTTTGGTACATCAATTTATAATAATAAACGGGAATATTTTCCGGAACACTATCCGGAGGGAAAGATTGGTTCTTATCTTACGGTAAGCGGTGCACAGATTACCAATCAATTGCAAAGAGACTGCCAAGAAAAGTTTCCGACCCATATTCCATTGTTGTTTGCGGATGATGTGATTCATGGTTATCGAACCACCATGCCAACACCGTTGGCACAATCCTGTTCCTGGAATCCGAGTGCTGCAGAAAGAGGCGCAGAAGTAGCTGCAAAAGAAGCATATGTTGCAGGTCTCCGATGGACATTTTCACCTATGGTGGACATTGCAAGGGATCCACGCTGGGGAAGAATTGTGGAAGGATATGGGGAAGATCCATACCTTTGCAGCCGTTTTGCAGAGGCAACAGTGAGGGGATATCAGGGAAAAGAAATCGGTGAGAAATACCATATTCTTGCCTGCATGAAGCATTTTATCGGTTATGGCGCATGTATCGGGGGCAGGGATTATAATGAAGTAGATATGTCTCCGCAGACTTTATATGACATTTATTTGCCGCCCTTTCAGGCGGGAATTGATGCAGGAGCAGCTACAGTAATGTCAGCATTTCATTCTATGAACGGCGTACCATGCACCGGAAGCAGGCATTTGCTTACGGAAGTGTTGCGCAACGAATGTGGGTTTGACGGATTTGTAGTCAGTGATGCAGGAGCGGTTCCTGAACTGATTCCCCATGGCTATGCCGAAGACTGGAAAGACGCAGCACAGAAAGGATTTCAGGCGGGAGTGAATATGCTCATGGCGGGTGACTTTTACAATGATTATCTCCCGCAGTTGGTTGCAGAGGGAAAACTAACAGAGCAGGAAATTGATGAGGCACTGCTTCCGATTCTTGTACTGAAAATCCTGCTGGGTCTCTTTGAGTCTCCGTATACGGACGAAAGTGAGGAAGCAAAATTCTTTTTCTGTGAGGAGCACCTTTCAGTTTCCCGGGAAATTGCAAAGGAATGCGTTGTGCTTTTGGAAAACAATGGAATCTTGCCTTTGCAGAAAAATCAAAAAGTGGCATTGATTGGTCCGTTTGCGGATGAGAAGGATCATGTGCTTGGAACATGGAGCTGCCGGAAAGACCCGGAAAAGACGGTTTCTATTTTGGAGGGATTCCGGAAGGCGGGAGTAGATGTTACTTATGCAAAAGGGTGTGATATCTGCGAAGGCTGTGATGCGAAACTGTCCGAAGCAGTTGAGATTGCTCGAAAGAGTGATGTTGCAGTGCTGGTTTTAGGCGAAGGGGAGGATATGAGTGGGGAAGCAAAGTCCCGCACAGATATATCTTTGCCGCAAATACAGCTCAAATTATTGGATGCCGTACTGGAAACCGGTGTTCCGGTGGTACTGCTGATATCCGCGGGAAGACCGATTGTGGTAGAGGATTTCCGGGAAAAGGTAGCAGCGCTGGCTTATATCTGGCAGCTTGGTACGTCCACAGGAGATGCAGTGGCAGAGGTAATGACCGGTAGGTGTGATGTAAGCGGCAGGCTGTCCGTTTCTGTTCCCAAAAGTGTAGGACAGATACCGGTATATTATAATTATCCAAGTACCGGAAGACCGGCATTGGGAAAAATATGGTATGAGACCGGGTATATAGATGAGAATGCACATTCTCGGTACCCATTTGGTTATGGTCTGAGTTATACGGAGTTTGAGTATTCGGATCTCAGGCTTTCTGCAAATGAGATGACAGCAGATGGAAGTATTACCATTAACTGCAAGGTAAAAAATGTAGGGAAACGTGCAGGAAAGACAGTTGTACAGCTTTATGTCAGGGATTTGGTAGGAAGTCGTGTCCGCCCCATAAAGGAATTAAAAGGGTTTGAAAAAATTGATTTGGATGCAGGAGAATCTCGCACCGTCACTTTTATCCTACAGGCGAGAGAGCTTGCTTTCCATAACGAAAAAATGGAGAAAGTGGTTGAACCGGGCAGATTTCGACTGTGGGTTTCGAAGGACTCCCGGGAGGAAGGAATAAGCGGAGAATTTGAAGTAGTATAATAAGAAAGGTGATTGAGATGGAACAGAAAGATATTATGCTGATACCTACACCAAAAAAGGCAGTAGATAAAGGAGGAAAGATTGCTCTTGCGCCATATATCTGCTGCGAAAGAAAAGAGTGGAAAGAACTTATTTCCGTATTTTGCGATTGTGCAGAAAAAATACAGGGTCTTACATTCACAGAAGGGGCGGGAGGAGTGGAACTCTGTTTTGATGACAGACTGAAAAGAGAGTCCTATACGCTTGAGACCTATGCCTCTGAGGAGGGAAACTGTGTTAGGGTGTCAGCACCGGATTATCAAGGTGCAGCATATGGTCTGGCCAGTGTTTTACAGCTTTTAGACTTGGAGTGTCATATTGAAGGATGGCAGATAGAGGACTGGCCCGATAAAGAGTACAGTGGAGTTATGGTGGATTTGGCAAGAAAATGGCATCCGTTTGCTGCGTTGTTACATTATGTAGATTTGTGTTTTTTCTATAAGGTGAAATGTCTGCATTTGCATTTTATGGACGATCAGAGTTACACATTGCCGTCTGCCAAATTCCCGAAGCTCTCTCTTCCGGGAAGGTCATACAAGGCAGAGGAGATTGCAACGCTTCGGGCATACGCGAAAGCGAGAGGAGTAACACTTATTCCGGAAATCGAGATGCCGGGTCATGCCAGGGTATTAACTCAATCGTATCCGGAATGGTTTTCTAATACATGGGATGATACATTAGAAAAAAGCAGCGAAGGAAAGACGATTACGGAAAATGGGGAAGAAATCCGCGCAGAGTCTATCATATGTGCCGGAAGCGAGAAGGCATTTGCAGGGATTCAGACATTGATTGATGAGGTGTTAGAATTGTTTCCGGATTCCCCATATATTCATTTGGGGGCAGATGAGGTAAATCATCATGTATGGGAGCCGTGCAGTTGTTGTGCTGCTTATATGAAGGAACATGACATACTGGATACGGAGGAACTTTATGCAGATTTTCTCGGGAGAGCTACGGATTACGTTTTGCAAAAAGGCAGGACACCGATTGTGTGGGAAGGATTTGCTTCTGAATATGCACACCGGATTTCAAAGGACGTAATTGTCATCGGATGGGAGAATCACTACCAGACAGCGGATACTTTGTTGAAAAATGGTTTTCGTGTGATAAACTGCGCATGGAAACCCTTGTATATCGTAGGAAATGTAAACACTTACAAAATAGATCGCTTCAACTTTGAGGATATTTTGAATTGGAATGTGTACGAGTGGCAACATTTTTGGGAACAGTCCGCAGCATACCCGGATCCCCTACGAGTAGAGCCTACAGACCGAGTGTTGGGAGCACAGATATGTATCTGGGGAACGACGTATGAGCAGGAAATTTCCAGAGCAGTAGAAAACATCGGAGCAATGAGTGAGCGTGTTTGGAATACAACTCCTATTTTCGATAATGTCTGTATTTTGAATCATATGCAAAAAGTTGTGTTCGATGCATTCCGCCTGATTGCAGAACGTTAACAACATAGAAGAAGAGACAAAGTTTTTAAATCAAACCTTGTCTCTTTTTTTATACTCTTTTCCTATGGGTTATCTCTGTGCGCCAATCGTGAATCCAAAATGAATCTCTTTTTCAGAAAGCCGGTATTTTTCCTGCAAATCCGGACCACAGGATTTGGAGCCGATTCCGGAATCCTTATAGTCAATACGAACGTGAGTAGCATCACTCTTTTTCAATTCATCTGTATGGTTTGCCGCTTGTAGTGCTGCTGCATCATAGTGCGAAACACAGATTTCCATCTCAGTGTCAGCAGAGAATTCCAGCCTGCCAATCTGCAACCTTTTCGTGTTGGTATGGTTGCCGTGTTCCTGCGGACGCACATAATTGACATATTCGTCATCTGCGCAGGAAGTGTGCCAATCTACAGTACCATGATGAGTCATATCGCAGTAGCTTTCCAAGGGGCCATTTCCAAAATAGCGGAAGCGGTCATGCTGATATGGCAATGTAAAGGAGAATCCAAGTCTCGGGAGCCAAATCGCATTTTCACGCACCTTTCCATCCAGAGCCATGTGAATGCGACCGTCCTCAAAAAATTCATACTGCAACGTGTATCTGAAATAAGGAGCACGTGATACACCGGCGGCAGAGGCGGTCACGGTTACCTTATTTCCGCATACAGTCAAGTCGTACACTTTGTGAAAGGCACGTTCAATATTTTCACCTTGCCAGACATCTACAAAATGCCAGCATGCGACCATAGTTTTTTCATTGTCAATGCAGGCACGGTCTGTACTGAACTCAGCAGGCTTGGCAAGCTGCTCTTCGCCACTTAAAACCATGCTTGTCAGCATGCCGGTTTGTCTGGAGAGCACATATCGGAAGTCCTCGCCGGAGGCGATAATCTCGCGGTCTGTCTCCAGCAATGACAGAGTCTTTCCAGGCTCTGCTGTTACAACAGGAACCGGCAGAGACACCTGAAAGAGAGCAGTTTCCATCCCATTTTTGTCAAACATCTGTACAGATGCGAAGCATCCGAGGGTGCAGCTTTCAGGCAGCGTGTCCGGCTGAATGGAAAAACGCTCCCGAGGAGATACGTCGGATAATACTGTTTTTGTTTCCAAAATTTCTCCGTCACAAGTCAAAGTATAGATGAATTTACAACCTTCAAAAGAAAGGAAATCATAATAATTCGTCACCCATAAAAGACCATCTTCATAAGCAAGCCGGAAAGGTGCATGAGCTGCCTTGGCTTCCAAAGAACCTGCTTTGAGTGAGCGGTCTGAAAAAACAAGACCGTCACAGCAGAAATTCCCATCATTTGTCAATTCTCCGGGAAAATCTCCACCGTATTTTTGGATACCGTCTACCAGGAAAGTGTGGTCACACCATTCCCAGATACAGCCTCCCGCCAGTTTCTTATATTGATGGAACAATTTCCAGTAGTCCCACAAATCTCCGGGACCATTTCCCATGGAATGAGCATATTCGCACAGGAAAATAGGTTGCTTAATATCATCACTTTCTGCCCATTCCTTAAGCAGACTGTGCCCGGTATACATATACGCAAAAATGTCGGTGTTTTCCGGCTTTCCGGCACGGGAAGCATCTTCACACTGAATCAGGCGCTCAGAATCGCGGGAGCGTAACCAGTTTATCATAGCATCATGATTGGAGCCGTAGCCACTTTCGTTTCCGGTTGACCACATGATAACAGAAGGATGGATTTTATCACGCTCATATGTGCGCTCCATGCGTTCTACGTATTCTTTGGTCCATTGTGGCTGTGTAGATGGCCATTCACCACTTTCTATATCGTAAGCATAGTTGACGCGTGCATAACGGCGAAGGAAACCATGACATTCCAAATCAGCTTCTACCATGACATACATTCCCACTTCATCACATAAATCCATAAAGTATGGCGGGGTAGGATAGTGGGATGTACGGATGCAGTTGATGTTTAACTGCTTCATAAGCTGTAAGTCCTTCCGCATATCTTCTTCTGAAATTGTCCATCCCTTTGTAGGATGAGAACTGTGATAATTGACCCCCTTTAATTTGACTGGAGAGCCATTTATCAAAATTTCATATTCTTCAGAACACGAAATATCTCGGAATCCGAAATTGCGCCGGATGTCCTCACCCATAGCACTGAAGACGACCGTGTAAAGGTAAGGAATTTCCGCATTCCAGAGAGTGGGCTGTGCTACTGAAAATTCGCAATTTCCATCTTCGGAAAATGTGGAGTCTATCAGTGTGCCATGGTCATAAAGTGCAATCTGACAAGGTCTATCCGCCTGACAGAAGACTTTGTTTTCGGAAGTGCGGATATCAATATCGAAAATGTGTCCTGCAGGTCTTGATAGAAGAGACACATCCCGGAAAATGCCATGGAAACGGATAAAGTCCTGGTCTTCCAGATAGCTTCCGCAGCACCATTTGCGTACATATACACGAATGGTATTCTCTCCCTTCTGTACAAAATCAGAAATGTCAAATTCGGCAGTCAGGTGAGAACCCTGTGTAAAGCCGACAAAGCTGCCGTTGATATACAGTTCTGCCAGGGAGCACACACCGTCAAAGACAATATAGTGTTTGTTGTCTGTATCATTTATCAGAAAAGTCCGTTCATATACTCCTGTCGGATTGATGTCCGGCACAAAGGGTGGGTCACATGGAAACGGGAAATTGATATTGGTATAGTTGGGAAACTCATATCCCTGTGCTTCCCAGCACGAGGGAACGGGAATGGGTTTCCAGTCTGTTATCTCATCTATGTAATCACCATTTTCGAAAAAAGCAAAATTCCATGTACCATTGAGTGATGTGAAGTGGCTGCACCCTCCCGGTATGTAGTAACTGCGGGAAGGCAGCCGGTTTAAGCTTGTTTGTTCAGGGTTTTCATATATACGCATAAAATTTCTCCTTATCTCAATCCCTTAGCAGCATGTATGCTATTAATATTACTGTTATTATAGTTTAATCCCGTAGAAAAAAGAATGAAAGAAACGCTAACAATGAGTTATATTTAGCAGAATTGTCCATTGAGATTATCAGGCAAAAAGGAGATGATTAATTTCAGATACTATAAACAAAGAGAAAAGAGGATATGAGCATGCAGGAACAGAAAATCAAAGTGGTAGTCATCGGTTGTGGAGACCGTGCAACC
>ONED01000049.1 GCA_900316755.1 uncultured Eubacteriales bacterium | reverse complement strand
GACGGTTCCGAATGATGGAGCATGGCATGAAGTAAGTGCTTCTTTTACGGCGAATAAGTCTGGAATCTATATGTTCTTAAACGGTGGAAACTATACCAGTGATGTCTATGTGGATAATATCAGAATATTGGATTCCGAAGGAAAGGATATGCTGGATGGAGCCGGAAACTTCTGTGTCTCAGCATCGGAATCTGGTCCGGAACCTGGTCCGGAAGAACCGGATGTGATTGTAACATATAAACAGTATGCAATGCGTGTGACAGGAGGAGACGATACGCTCACGTTCAAGCCGGACACATGGTATGTGTTGTCTTATGATGTGAAGTGCCTTTCTGACACATCCACAATCTGGCCGACCATCCGCCAGATGAAAAGCAGTGAAGAAAATTCGAATACGCATCCATGGTATGAGTTAGGGAACTACCGGATTACCGGAACCAATGATGATTGGGAGCGGGTGACGGTTTATTTTAAGACAGATTCTGATACGACACGTGGGAACGTATGGCTTTGCGCGGCTGATGGAGAAGTTCTTGTTGACAATGTCAGCCTTACCGTGATGGCGGATGAGGGAAATATTCCGAATCCGGGATTTGAACGTTTAAATACCTCCGGAGGTCCTGCGGATTGGGAAGGTTTTGCAGTTAATGAAGGTGCAGGAAGCATTTCTTCCGCAGAAGGAGTGGGTGTAAATGGTACCAATGCGGCAAAGATTTCAACAGAGGAGGGAAAACAGTATGCCCTGCGTGTGGCAGGAGGAGATAATGCCCTGACGCTGGAATCCGGGACATGGTATGTGCTGAGCTATGCTGTAAAGGCACTCTCTGACAGTGCGTCCCTGTACCCAACCATCCGTCAGTTAAACGGAGAGGAGAATTCGAACACAAATCCGTACTACGATATGGTAGGCTACAAGGTGACCGGGACAAATGGCGAATGGAAAACCGTCAACTGTTATTTTAAAACGGATTCCGATACCACAAAAGGGAACCTTTGGTTCATTGCAGAGGGCGGCGAAGTGCTTCTGGATAATATTACCCTGACCCTGATGGAAGATGAGGGGCTGGTGCCGAACCCCGGCTTTGAACGTCTGAATGCATTAGGCGGTATTGCAGATTGGGAAGGCTTTGCGGTGAATGAAGGGGCTGGTTCGAGTTCAACAGCAGTGGCAAGCAGTCCGTCCGGCAATAATGCAGCAAAGATTTCTCCGGACAGTGGCAAGCAGTATGCTCTGCGTGTGGCAGGCGGAGATAATGCGTTGGATTTGAAGGCAAATACATGGTATGTGCTGAAGTATGAAGCAAAGGCGCTTTCTGACAGTGCATCCCTGCATCCTACGATTCGTCAGTTAAATGGGGTAGAAAATACAAGTACACATCCGTTTTTTGATTTGTTAGGATATGAGTTAACAGGAACAAATGGAAGATGGGTAACGGTTACCTGTTATTTTAGAACAGATTTGGATACTACGTGTGGAAATCTCTGGCTGATTGCAGAAGGTGGAGACTTCCTTCTGGATAATATTGATCTGCATGTGGCAAAGGCAGGCGAGATTCCGGCGAAGACAGGAGATGCCTATACACTTGCAGGGGAAATACCGAATGCAGAGTTTGAGTATCTCAGTGAATCCGGTGGTATTGCAGGTTGGGAAGGATTTGCAGTCAATGAGGGCGAGGGAAGTATTTCCCCGGTATTCGGAGAAGGAACCGATGGAAGCGTTGCAGCGAAGATTTCTCCGAAAAACGGAAAGCAGTATGCACTTCGCATTGCAGGGGGAGAAGCCCCGGTTACTGTAAAGGGAGATACATGGTATATGCTGACTTATGACATCAAATGTCGTTCCGCTAATGCCGGTCTGCATCCAACGATTCGTCAGTTGAATGGAGAAAACAATTCCGGTATGAGACCATGGTATGAATTGAAGGATTATAGTGTGACCGGAACCAATGGCACATGGAGAACGGTGCAGGTTTACTTTAAGACAGATGCAGATACCACTAACATCAACTTTTGGCTGATTGCGGAGGGCGGTGAGGTACTCTTAGATAACATCCGGTTGACAGCGCTTCCGAGCGAAGGTGTAATTTTTAATCCGGGATTTGAAAAAATAAACACTACAGGGGGCACTGCAGGCTGGGAAGGCTTCGCAGTCAACGGTGGTGAAGGTACGGTCAGTGCGGCTGTAGGACAGGGTATCGGCGGTAGCAATGCTGCACTTATTCATCCGACTTCTGCACACTATGCATTGCGTACGCCGGATGACCTTTTGATAGCGGTAAAGCCGAAGACTTCTTACGTGGTGACGTATTATGTAAAGGGACTATCCCAGTCCTCAAGATTGTTTTTGACGGTACCACAAAAAGACAGTGCCGGAAATCCAACGATAGAGAATCCTTTCAATGAGCTTTCTCTCTACGCGGTTGGGGGAAAGAACAGTGATTATATCGAAGTGAAAGCTTACTTCCGTACCTCGGAGGATGCTGCAAATATTCTGCTCTGGTTTAATGCATGGGGCGGTGATGTACTGGTTGATAATGTGTCCATCGCAGAGTGCAGCAACGATTATCTGGGGGACGTCAATGAGTGTAACTTGAGTTTTGAACAGATGGAAGGCTCTATGGTAAAGAATTGGAGTGCTATCAATTTTGATTCTGTTTCTATCAATACAGATACCTACCATGGCGGAAAACAATCTGTAAATCTGGTTGGGAGCGAACTGAAGGAAGTAGCTTATTATAACTGCCGTGCAGGAGTTCCGGTGAAAGATGTAAACAGCTATCGTTTTACCGTTTATGTCAAGAGTAGGAACAGTATTGGAGCAAGAATAGCCCTGACTGCTACGGGAACAGACAAGAACCATGCGGTGATTGACAGCGTGAAGGGTGCAGAAACCATCTTAAGCGCGGGATCTGAATATGGGGAATGGATACCCGTCAGCGTAAAATATACTCCCGGCGCGGATGTGACGAATGTACATTTGCGTATTGAAGTATCCAAGTGTGTATCAGCAGACTTGCTTGTAGATGACATACATCTTCTCAATCTGAACGAAGCCGAGTATGTAGAGGAGTTCTCTTCTTTATCAGAAAGTGGATTTCCTGCGGACTGGAATACAGAAGGAGATGCGAAGTTTACGGCAGACGGTGACAATCTTACTTTGGATGGAACAGGAGCGTTCGTACGTAGATTTACGGAACTGCAAAACAATAACACGTATCAGTTTACCGGAAATTTCACCGCAGACAGTGATAGCAGGGCAGAGATTGAGATTACCTATTATGATTATAAGAACCAGAATTTGGGAAGCCACTTGGAAACGCTTTCCGGGAATGGGGAAGAGGCAGAAACCTCATTTGAATTTGAACTGGAAACGCCTTCTGCTACCTATGCAACGATTGCTTTAAAGGGCAGTGGAGGAAAGGTCAGCTTTGACCGATTGCAGATACAATCTGTATCATC
Organism: uncultured Eubacteriales bacterium; assembly: GCA_900316755.1. Classification (GTDB taxonomy): domain Bacteria; phylum Bacillota; class Clostridia; order Lachnospirales; family Lachnospiraceae; genus Faecalimonas. The sequence continues at coordinate 9,546 of ONED01000049.1, read as the reverse complement.
AGACGTTGTACCCGGGGCAGAATGGTCAGCAAAGTGGATTTGGTATAGCGAAGATTATTCTCTCAGTTTAAATCAGCTTCGTTACTTCCGTGATACCTTTGAATTGACAGAAACACCTTCTAAGTGTGTTATTCAGATGACTGCGGATGATATCATGGAGTTCTGGGTGAACGGAACCAAAGTGGAAGTGGAGGATGCCGAATCATGGGAAGGCATCAAGGTACTGGACATTGCGGAATATCTTACAAAGGGAACCAATGTACTGGCGTTTACGGTCTTGAATGTAGATTATGAATGTGGCCTTTTGTACGAGGCGATGCCTCTGGATGCAGAAGGAAATGTATTGGGACTTATTGTTTCTGACCATGAAACTATGAGCACCAAGCGGACTCCTGCTGATAACTGGAATACGGTAGAGTATCAGGAGGATGATACGTGGTATTATGCGAAAGAAAAAGGAAGACCGGGGATGCAGCCGTGGGGACTTATTCCTTATGATGCTACCGTACAGTCTGCCAGTGCATTTGATTTGATAGACGTTTCCATGGAGAAACAGGTGCAGGGTGGAACGATAGTACAGGCAACCCTGAAGGTCAATACAGAGCATGCATTTGAGAAAGAATTCATCAGTTGGGGTACTCTTTGGAAGAAAAATACTACCACAGAAGTCTGTGATGTGAAAGTGTCCTTAAGTACGCCTATGAAAGAATGGCCGGTGGGAGAAGAGTATGAGGTGAAAATGAGCTTTGAAGTTCCGGATTTTATTCCGGAAGGAAGCTATACCCTGCAACTTGACCCAACTTCTGTTACGGTAGTAAGCGATGAATTCCTCAATAACAAGATATGCTCTTTCAAAGTAACTCAAGGAGAAAATCCGACCGGTTATGTAAATACTTCTTCTGTGAAAACGGAAGACGGAAGTGTTAGATTGTATATGAATGAGGAAGAAGTCAGCCCGATGTTTTACTATCCGCCGGACAGCTATTCATCCTTGCGTAGTGACTACGTGCAAAAAATGGGGGAGGCAGGCATTAGCCTGATTCCAATCATGATTGGAAGTGGTACAAACGGAGCGAATAAAATCTGGCTTGGAGTAGACGAAGACGGAAATAATATATATGACTGGACCGCCTACGATGAAAAAATCATTAAGTGTATTGCGGCAAATCCACAGGCGAAGCTTCTGGTGAGCTTTGATGCCAGTGTACCTTCCTGGTGGCTTACAAAATATCCGGAGGAGGCCTCTATGAATAAAACGGGCACTACAAGTGGTGCATCGTTTGCTTCAAAGCAGTGGCGTGCAGATATGAAACAGGTAATGGGTGATTTGATTGATCATATCACAAGCCAGTCTTATGCAAAATATGTATATGGGTTCCGTGTGACTGCAGGTCGTACCTTAGAATGGCTTCCATGGTCTGACAATATCTTTGATATGTGTCCGGCTACAGACGAGGCATTCCGTGCATGGCTGACAGAAAAATATGAAACGGATGAATCCTTAAAACGCGCATGGAATGATAACAGTGTGACCTTAAAGACTGCTGCCCAGCCGACGGTGGAACAGGCGGGCTCGACTACATACAGCACGCTGTTTGACACAGAAACCCAGATGCGAGTGATTGACTATCACAAATTCCTTGCGGATACGACGGCAGATGCCTTTATCGAGCTTTGCAGTTATGTAAAGGAAAAGACAGAAGGAAAATGGATTACCGGCGGCTATTTCGGTTATATCTGGAATGCATATTCTTATGAAGCCAATGGTACTTTGAGCCTTTCGGTATCGAAGGTGCTTCAGAGTGATGCGGTAGATTATTTGTGTGGACCGCTCTGTTACAACGAACGCCAGCAAGGTGAGCCAGCACCTTTCCAGAGTATGGTGGACAGTCTGACAGCCAATGGAAAACTTTGGATTTCAGAAAACGATATTCGTACCGTGGCATACCAGACACCATACAACGAGCAGGATGCATCTGCACATGGGCAGAGCTATACTATGACTGACACACGTTCTGCTTTGATTCGAGAGTTTGCAAATGAGCTCATTAAGGGAACTGGGCTCTGGTGGTATGATATGTCCGGTGGCTGGTTCAATGATGAGCAGATTTACGCGATGCTGACCATTATGCAGGAGGAAATGACTGCAAACTTAAGCCGCAGCCGGACATCTGCCAGCGAAGTGGCAGTATTTGTGGATGAAGATATGTATGCTTATACCGCATATAACTTCGGACCTACCTATAACTGGCTTTATAGTGGAAATCTTTTGCAACGGCAGCAACTTGCTACCATGGGCGCACCTTACGATATGTATTTTTTGTCGGATTTAGAGAATGGAGTTGTCACAAAGGATTATAAGGTGAATATTATTTTAGATTCGATAGAGATAGATGTTACGGAACGGGCAGCCATTGAAAAAGAATTGAAACGGGATGGTAAGACTATTCTTTGGATTTATCTTCCGGGATTTTCAGATGGAGAAGAGATGGATGTGTCAAATATCCAAAAAGTAACCGGATTTGAAAATCTGACATTGATTACCAAAGATTGTTCCGGAGACAGTGTACTGAAAGCTGGCTCTGCTTATACAAAAGGAGTAGAAGGAAAGACCTATGGAGCGAGGGAATACAATTCCGTTCTTCCGGTGGTTTCTATCGGAGATGCGAATGCAGAAGTGATTGGTACTTATTCTGATGGACAGGGAACCAGCCTTGCAGTGAAGAACATGGGTGACTGGACCAGCATTTATTCAGCAGCATTGGAGCTTCCGGCACAGCTTTTGACCAATATCCTGACACAGGCGGGAGTGCATGTTTATTCGGATAACAGGGACGATATTATTTTTGCCAACGGAGAGTATATTGCGCTGCATTGCAGATATGGTGGAGAGAAGACGCTCACACTGCCACAGAATTACAGTGTGTATGATGTCGTGAATGAAAAAACAATTAGTCTGAATACAGATAAGATTACCTTTACAGCAGAGGATAATTCTACGACACTGTTCCGTCTTACCAAGGCAGACACGATTACGATGCTGACTTATGTAAAAGGTGGCGGAGGCTCTATTGAGTCGGCTGGAATGAAAGAGATGATACCGGGAGAAGACTACACGGTAACCTTTACTGCAGAGGAAGGGTACGAGTTGAGAACGGTTATGGTAAACAATGAAAAGACCGAGGTAAAAGACGGAGTGCTGACACTCACTAACGTGCAGGAGAATACCAGGGTAGTGGCTGTATTTAAGAAGCCCCTTCCGGCAGAACCAACAATGAAAGATTCTGTTTCATACATAGCATGGATTGTAGCGGCTGTTGTAGGATTGATTGTAGTAGCAGCATTGGGTATCTGGTTTGTATGGTACAGAAAAAGGAAAAAGAAATGACAGAAAAAAAGGCAAAGTGGATATGGAAATACGGGGAATATGAGATTTACCATCACAAGCTTCTGATGTGTCGTCGTCAGGAGATGGGATGTGATTATCCGGGCGTTATCTGGAGGATAGCGCCCAATGAGGTAAGTGTGCGGTTTGCTGCGAAAATGCATGCCCTTACGGACACGACGCTTCGGATTGTTACCCACTCGAAAGGAATGGCATATTTTGGCGACCGGAAATATCCGGTGAACGAAGATTTATTTTTCCCTGCCGGAGACTATGAAGTGTTTGTCATGCTTTATGATTTGGAGGGTTTTCCAAGTTGTTTTATTGACAGTGAGTACCTGAAGACGGATGAGAGCTGGGTGGATATGTCCTTTGACCTTCCAGATGCTCCGGTAGCGTGCGAACCGGCATTTTACAGTCCGGATGATAACCCGGCAGTGTTTCCATTTTCTTACGAAGAGGTAACTCCGGTCTCTGTCACAGAGACGGACGGCGGGCTTCTCTATGATTTTGGAAAAGAACTGTTCGGTCCGGTGACGATTACAGAATACCCGGAGAACGAAGGGGTGCGTCTGACTTATGGCGAATCGAAAGAAGAGGCGCTGGATTACCCGGAGGCACTTATCTGGGAGAACCTAAGGCCCGGCTTCGACCCGGTTCGTCCGGGTCGGGCCTTCCGATATATTCACACGCAGAGCGATTCGGGATGTCCGGTAAAGCTCTGCGCTTCTTATGAGTATCTTCCGGTGGAGGACATTGCGTCCTTCCACTGCGAGGATGAGACGATAAATAAGATATGGGATGTTTGTTCTTATACATTTCATTTGAATTCCAGAGAAGTCTATCTGGATGGAATCAAGCGGGACCGCTGGTGCTGGTCCGGGGATGCTTACCAATCCTTTTGGGCAAATTACTATCTGTATTTTGACCCACAGATTGTGAAACGGACGATTTTGGGACTGCTTGGGAAACCGCCGTATTACACGCATATTAATACGATTAACGATTACTCCGCGTATCTGGTGGCAGCGGTTTGGGACTATTATTATGCCACCGGAGATGCGGTATTTGTGAAAAGAATCTGGGACAATCTCAAAAGCCTGTATGCGTTTATGACTTCCCGAACCAATGAGAAAGGATATGTGGTGAAGCGGGACGGAGACTGGATTTTTATTGACTGGTCGGAGATGGACAAAGAGGGAATCCTCTGTGCGGAGCAGATTCTTCTGTGGAATGCACACCAGGTTATGGGCAGACTGGCGGAACTGATGGGGGAAGATTCTTCTGTCTATGGAGCGTCGGCAGCGCAGTTGAAGGAGAATATCATGGAAGATTTCTGGGAGGAAGAACGAGGACTTTTCTATGATGATAAGGCTGACGGCAGTCGTCAGATTACGCGCCATCCGAATATCTTTGCCATCATGTATGATTTTGTTCCGGAGGAAAAAGTAAAGAGGATTGCAGAGAGCGTGATTTACAGCGACAGGTATGTACAGATTACGACTCCTTATTTTAAATTATATGAGCTGATTGCGATGTGCAAACTGGGGGATTTCGAGAAAGTACAGGATTACATACGTTTCTACTGGGGCGGGATGCTGGAGCAAGGTGCTACGACCGTCTGGGAGCGGTATGATCCGGAGGCTACAAAGGAAGAGGCGCTTGCCATGTATGGCATGAAGTATGGGACATCTCTGTGCCATGCGTGGGGAAGTGGACCAATTTACCTGCTGGGAAGATATTGCTGCGGGGTGGCTGCCACAGATGTGGGTTACCGGACCTTTGAGGTCAGACCGGATTTTGGAAGGTTTCAGGAAATCCGTGCCACAGTTCCGGTAAAGGATGGCGTTGTGAAAGTCCATTTGGAAAATGGACGGCTGGAGGTTATGGCAACCGTGCCGGGCGGAACGCTGGTTTATGGCGGGAAAAGATACAAACTTTCCGCAAACGAGCGTGTGATGGTAGAAGCATCGTAGTGGTAGAGATCAAAAAGGATAGAAACGAGGTAAGAGGAGATGAAAAAAACAATTGCAGTAGCAGGGCTGGGACAACGGGGATACCGCATCTATGCAACTTTGTTTCACAGTATGCCGGAGCGTGCTAAAGTGGTGGCTGTGGCAGACGTGGATGCAGAAAAGGTGAAAGAGGCAAAAGAGAGCCTTCAGATTGCAGAGGACAGATGTTTTTCCAGTGCAGAGGAGATGCTTCGCATGCCAAAGCTGGCGGATGCTATGGTAATAGCGACGCTGGACAGACAGCATGTAGCGCAGGCGGTAAAAGCACTGGAGAAGGGGTATGACCTCCTTTTGGAAAAACCGATTTCCGGTGATTTGAAGGAATGTCAGGAAATCTTAGAGGCAGCCAGGCGGCTGGGACGAAAAGTGGTGGTATGCCATGTGCTCCGGTATTCTCCGTTCTATCGCAAGATAAAAGAGATATTGGACAGCGGAGCGCTTGGCGAGCTGATGAACATACAAGCGATTGAGAATGTAGGTTACTGGCATTATGCCCACAGTTTTATCCGGGGAAACTGGAGAAACAGCGAGGAAACCACGCCTATGATTATGCAGAAATGCTGTCATGACATGGATCTTATGGTATGGCTGACCGGAAGAAAGTGTGAAAGCGTGTCTTCCTTTGGAAGCCTTGGCTATTTTAATAAAGAGCACGCACCGGAGGGTGCGACAGCATACTGCATGGGCGGATGTAAGGCGAAAGATAGGTGTCCTTACGATGCAGAAGAGTTCTATATTAACCACCCGGAGAAAGGCGTTGCCAACGGGAATACGGAGTGGCCGGTGAATATGATTGAACAGTATCCGACGGTGGAAAATGTGCGGGCGGCACTCCCAACCAATCAATATGGGAGATGTGTGTTTCACTGCGATAATAACGTAGTGGACCATCAGGTGGTGAACCTTCTCATGGAGGGAGGCTTGACAGTTAACTTTACCATGACGGCATTTACAGAGGAAATCAGCCGTTATAGCAAGTACATGGGTACGCACGGGCAGATGATTGCAGATATGAAAACCAACGTCATTGAGGTGGAGCGGTTCGGTTATCCAAAGGAAATCATAGACCTTGGAACGCTTGAAGGGCATGAAGGACATGGCGGCGGGGATGCCGTAATTGTACCGGATTTTCTGGATTATTTAAACGGGAAAGAGTGCAAGGGAATTACGTCTCTTGCGGATTCGCTGGAAAGTCATTTTATCTGCATGGCAGCAGAGGAGTCCAGAGTGCAGGGCGGAAAAGTAATGGAACTGGAGGCATTCCGAAAATCAACTTCAGGATTTGAAAATAAGTAAAGAAAAGAGAAGAGAGAATATGATAAAAGTAGCAATTATTGGTTTCGGTAGCCGCGGTCAGATGTTTGGAAATCTGATTCGGGAAGATGAAAATGCGGAGCTTGTGGCTGTGGCAGAAGTGGTAAAGGCCAGCAGAGAGCTTGCTCTGGAGCTCGGTGTAAAACAGGAGATGCTGTTTGACAGCGCAGATGTTTTTTTTGCACAGGGGAAACTCTGTGACGCCGTGTTTATCTGCACGCAGGATGCGCAGCATGTTGATATGGCTTTAAAGGCGATGGAGCGTGGTTATGATATCTGTCTGGAAAAGCCTGCCGCAGTAACGATGGAGGATTGTGTGAAAATCCGGGATACTGCCAACCGCTTAGGCAGAAAGGTTATGCTGACCCATGTGCTGCGTTATGCACCGTTCTATCAGCAGGTGAAGAGGTGGATTGATGACGGCACGCTGGGCGAGGTGGTTACCATAAACCAGACGGAGAACATTGCCTATTGGCATTTTTCATTAAGCTATGTCCGGGGACCATGGCGGAAGATGGAGGAAAGCAGTCCTACCATTATTGCCAAATGCTGTCATGATTTGGATATTTTGAACTGGCTGATTCCGTCAAAGTGTACCAGCGTCAGTTCCTATGGCAATTTATTCTATTTTAATAAGGCTCATGCTCCGGAGGGCAGTGCGGATTACTGTGTGGACTGTGCACCGGAAGTGAAGGAAAAGTGCCTGTATAATGCCTATGACATTTATCCCCAGAGGATGAATAATTTTGTGGTAGGCGGCACTGCCAGACTGAAAGACAGGGATATCTACGAAGTGTTGGATAAGAAAGAGGATGTAATCGGCCGCTGCGTATTCCGCGGGGAGAATGATGCCATTGACAATCAGGTGGTCAATATGATTTTTGAAAACGGCGCTACCGCTCATTTGACCATGTGTGCTTTTTCAGAGCGTTGTTATCGCTACATCAAGGTACACGGTACGAAAGGCGAGGTGTACGGGGATGCCGAGGAGGGTATCTTGTATCTGACAGAATTTGGAAAGCCCATGCAGACCATCAATGTCAACGAGATGACGGACCGCTCTTTAGACGACGGACACGGCGGCGGAGATTATTTCCTGTACCGGGATTTTATGGACTACATTACCATAAATTCGCCAAGCTTCACCCGTACGACAATCGATGATTCCATTGAGAGCCATCTGATTGGATTTAAGGCAGAGGAGAGCCGTCTGGAAGGCGGAACACCAAAGACTATCCGGTGATTGCGGGTTCAGATTTGTCATTCAGATCTAAACAAAATTTTGTGTGACGGAACGGAAATCACTGGAAACATACTTAGAAAGAGAGACAGGAGAAAACACAATGTCCATATTTCAAATACATTGCAAGGACTGCAATTTATCAGCCATATTAGACTACCGTTATGAAAGTCCAAAGGATATCACGGATGGGAGCGGACGGTTCGGCAGTTTGGTTTATACGCTGTTGTCGGAGGATATTACGACTGCAGATAAGCCGGAGTTTGTACCGTATGAGGAGCACTATGCCGGTTATGATACTCTGAATCAGGGGTCGGATGGAATGATTTTTCTGAATCAGGAGTTTGAAACGGAATTGCGGATTCAAGAGTATCAAGACCGTCTGGTGCTTGACATGGAGTGTAAGAGTGAAAAGGTGAGTTCTTGTGGAATGTTTCTGCCTCTTAATTTTATGAGCTGTAAAAATGGAGAGTATGAGTCGCAGTTTTTGATTTCTTCCCCTTATCATACAGCAGATAAAAAGCAATGGATGCATTATTTTACCAGACCGGACGGGAAGAACCTTGTGCTGGTGGCAGAGGGAGATTTAGATGGCTACAAAGTGAATTACTCTCCCTATCTTTCGGGACATTTTATCAGAGGATTTTCTTTCCTATGGCAGCTTGACCGGGCATATGGACTGTCACCGAAAAAGGAGCACAGGATGCGGGTACATATTCTCCCGGTGGAAAGCTATGAGGAGGCAATTCAGAAGTCATCTGCCATCTGGAAACTGCCGGCGGTCTACTATGATGTGGCGTCCGGGAAAATAGGGACAAGGTTTCTGTTCCGGACGATTGGAGAGGTGGACTCTGTTCGAGTGGTTTCGCCGTCCGGGAAGAGGGTCTCGGTGTCCGAAAATATGGCTTCACAGGAACTTGATTTTGTTCCGGAGGAATACGGGTTTTATACGATTGTACCCATTAAGGCTGGGAAGGCTGGGATGGATGCGTCTATGTTTGCGTGGGACGATACGAAAGAAATGTATCGGCGTGCAATGGACAGTCTGACAACTTACCATGAGGATATCATTGGAGAAACGAAAGATGGCACGAAGGTATGGCGTCCGACTCATATTTTTTACAGAGGATATCATGACCACAATTTATGTGAGCATGGGATGTGGTGTTTTGCAATGCTCCGGTACATGAGAGCCTATGGTAGGGTGGAATCTTTCGAGAAGGAAGTGCGGAATTTTTTGCGGATTGTCCTGGCGGATGAGAGTGGTGTTTGCCTAAATTGCTGTTCCTTTTCCAAAGAGCAGGGTTACCGTACCAAAAACTCAACCCGGATTCAGGAGGCATACAGCGGTGTGAATCTTCTGCTGGATGCCTATCAGGTTTTTGAAGATAGAATGTATCTGGAATATGCAGAAAAAGTGCTTCGGACAAGGCTGGAACAGGATTTGAGTCCGGAAGGTGCGATATTGCGGCATGGCAGTGACGGTGAAACTGCTGAGATTGCGGATTATACAACGGTGACATGTATGGTATTTCCGGTAGTCGATTTGGTGGTCCTTTTAAAAAAGATGGAAGATACGCGATATGTTTTTT
>ONED01000050.1 GCA_900316755.1 uncultured Eubacteriales bacterium | reverse complement strand
TGCCCAAAGCGTTAAGAATAATGGTTGTCATCCTTTAGGGGATATTCCAAAATGCTTTTTATATAGTTTTGAAAAATAGCTTACGCTGTTGAAACCGCAACGTAGGCCGGTGAAATTACCGGCCTGTTTTTTGATAGATGCTTCTTATTTCGTCAGTACTTCGACGTCGTCCTCAGTCACCAGCACCATGTACTCAATCTGGGCGGACAGTCCGTCGTCTTCCGTGTAAACGGTCCACTCATTGTCTTCGTCCACAAAGAAATCCGGGCTTCCCTCGTTAATCATAGGCTCAATGGTGAAAGTCATACCGGGAACCAGTACCATCTCCGTTCCTTTCGGGGCAACGTAACTCACATAAGGTTCTTCGTGAAATTCAAGTCCGATGCCGTGCCCTCCGATGTCTTCTACAACAGAGTACCCGTTTGCCTGCGCATGGCTGTTGATGGCGTGGGCAATATCACCCAGATGCCCCCATGGTCTGGCGGCAGCAAGCCCTCTTTTTACACATTCTTCCGTGACCCGAAGGAGGCGGGCGGCCTGCTTTGAGATTTTCCCGATTGCAAACATGCGGGAAGCGTCTGAATAATATCCGTCTAATATGGTGGAGACATCTACGTTCAGGATATCGCCTTCTTCCAGAATAATGTTTTCATCCGGGATTCCGTGGCAGACTTCATTATTTAAAGAGGTACATACACTCTTTGGGAAGCCTTCGTATCCGAGCGGAGCCGGAATTCCTCCATGCTGTGTGGTGTAATCGTACACCAGTTTATCGATTTCGGCAGTGCTCATGCCGGCGTGGATGTGTTTTGCCACATGGTCTAAAACAGCCGTGTTTAATTCTGCACTTTTTCGGATTCCTTCGATTTGCCTGGGCGTTTTTAAAAGGCTCTTGTCGGGAACAATCTGTCCCTGAAGCGCCAAAAGCCGGAGTTTATAGTCAATGGATGTCTTTTTCATAAGGAAAGCCTCTTTTCAAAAATTTATTTTCTAATACAGTATACCTCATTTTTCTGTTGTTAGCACCACAAAAATGAGGTATACTGATAAGAAAAGGAAAAAGACAGGAGGAATAAAGAAATGTTACGGATTGGAATGTTGACCAGCGGCGGTGACTGTCAGGCATTAAATGCGGCGATGCGCGGTGTGGTAAAAGGGTTGACTGCAAAAAGCGCAGATGTGGAGATTTACGGCTTCAAGGATGGCTACAAAGGATTGATTTACAGTAATTTTTCTATGTTGACTTCGAAGGATTTTTCTGGTATTTTGACGGTTGGCGGGACAATCTTAGGAACCTCCAGACAACCGTTTAAATTGATGAGAGAGCCGGATAAGGATGGACTTGATAAGGTGGCGGCGATGAAGCACACTTACCATAAGCTGAATCTGGACTGCCTTGTGGTGCTGGGTGGAAACGGCACGCATAAGACGGCAAATCTGTTGAGGGAAGAGGGCTTAAATGTCATTACGCTTCCAAAAACCATTGATAATGACCTTTGGGGAACGGATATGACGTTTGGTTTCCAGAGCGCGGTGGATATTGCGACGAATACCATCGACTGTATCCATACGACAGCGACTTCTCACAGCCGGGTGTTTATTGTGGAAATTATGGGGCACAGAGTCGGCTGGGTTGCGCTTCACGCAGGAATTGCAGGTGGAGCGGATATTATCCTGCTTCCGGAGATTCCGTATGATTTAGATGTGATTTCTGAGGCAATTGAGAACCGCACAAAAGCAGGAAAGCATTTTACGATTATCGCAGTGGCAGAGGGAGCCATTTCCAAAGAAGATGCAAAGCTTTCCAAGAAGGAGTACAAAGAGAAATTAAAGAAACGGAAATATCCTTCCATCGCATATGAACTGGCAGAGCAGATTCAAAAGAAGACGGATCAGGAAGTGCGGATTACCGTTCCGGGACATATGCAGCGAGGCGGAACGCCCTGTCCGTATGACCGCGTGCTTTCGACCAGATTTGGTGCGGCGGCAGCAGAATTGATTTTGAACAAAGAGTATGGTTACATGGTTGGAATCCAAAACGGAGAGATTGTGAAAGTGCCGCTTTCGGAGGTGGCAGGGAAGTTAAAGACAGTAGACCCGGATTCACAGATTATCAAGGAAGCAAAATTAACCGGAATCAGTTTTGGAAATAAATAAGCGAGAAAAAGGATGGTTGTACTATGTCGTATATGGCATTATACCGGAAGTTTCGTCCGGGAACGTTTGAGGACGTAAAAGGGCAGGATCACATTAGCCGGACCTTACAAAATCAAATAAAAGCAAACCGCATCGGACATGCGTACCTTTTTTGCGGAACGAGAGGGACGGGGAAAACTTCGGTTGCCAAGATTTTCGCAAAAGCAGTGAACTGCGAGCATCCGGTGGACGGAAGCCCCTGTGGGGAATGTGAGATGTGCCGTGCCATCAGTGAGGGACGCTCCATGAATGTGATTGAAATCGATGCGGCTTCCAACAATGGCGTAGATAACATCCGCGAAATCCGGGAGGAGGTTGCTTACCGTCCGACGGAGGGAAAATATAAGGTATATATTATTGACGAGGTTCACATGCTTTCTATCGGAGCGTTTAATGCGTTATTAAAAACCTTGGAAGAACCGCCGGAATATGTTATATTTATTCTGGCGACGACAGAGGCGCATAAAATTCCGATTACAATTCTGTCGAGATGTCAAAGATATGATTTCAAACGGATTTCGATTGATACGATTTCTGAGCGTCTGATGGATTTGATGGAGAAGGAACAGGTCGAGGTGGAGGAAAGGGCGATTCGCTATATTGCGAAGGTGGCAGACGGCTCTATGCGGGATGCTCTAAGCCTCCTCGACCAGTGCATTGCATTTTATCTGGGGCAGAAGCTGACCTATGACCATGTTCTGGAGGTTTTAGGAGCGGTGGATACCGAGGTGTTCAGCCGGCTTCTTCGGGAAATTTTGAGCCGGGATGTGGCGAGGGTTTTACAAAGCGTGGAAGAGCTTGTGATGCAGGGCAGGGAGCTTAGTCAGCTTGCAATTGATTTCACTTGGTATTTAAGAAACTTGCTTCTTGTCAAAAGTTCTGATAATATGGAAGACGTGCTGGATGTCTCCAGTGAAAATCTGGCACAATTAAAAGAAGAATCACAGATGATTGAAAATGACGCGCTGATTCGCTATATCCGTATTTTTTCGGAATTATCGAACCAGCTCAAATATGCCACGCAAAAGAGGGTACTGTTTGAGGTGGCTTTGATTAAGCTGTGCAAACCGGAGATGGAGACGGAAAGGGACAGCCTCCTTTCACGGATTAGAGCAGTGGAGGAGCAGCTTGAAAAAGGCGTGGTATGCACATCTTTGGAGACAAGGAATGTCCGGCAGGACGAGCCGGCAGGAGAGCCTGCCCCGAAAGTTACACTTACAAAGGCACTCCATGAGGATGTGCAGGCAGTGGTGAAGAATTTTCGTGCAATCGTCAATCAGACATCGCCCCTCATTCGAGGGTATTTAAAGTCCGCGAAACTAAGCGTGGGAAATCAGGATCAGCTTCTGATTGTCATGCCGGATGAAGTGAGTGCGGGAGTCGTCGGGACAGAGGGGCATAAGGAAGAGCTCCGAAACCTGATCTCAGAGAAAATCGGCAAAACGGTTGAGATTGAAGTGCGCTATGTAGAAGAAGGACATCGATTTGAAGACAGTTTTGTGGATATAGAAAAAGTGATCCATATGGATCTGACAGTGGAAGAGTAGGAGGAAAAACCATGGCAAAGCGTGGAGGGTTTCCGGGCGGCGGAATGCCGGGAAACATGGCAAATTTAATGAAACAGGCACAGAAGATGCAAAGACAGATGGAAGAACAGGCAAAGGAGATGGAGACAAAGGAATTTACTGCGACTGCCGGCGGCGGTGCAGTGGAAGTGACGGTTTCCGGAACCAGAGAGGTGCTTAAGGTGAAGCTGGCTCAGGAAGTAGTAGATCCGGATGATGTGGAGATGCTGGAGGATTTGATTGTGGCTGCAACCAATGAAGCACTCCGCAAGGTGGAGGAAGCGTCTGCTTCTGCAATGTCAAAATTGACCGGCGGTCTTGGTGGTGGTTTGAATGGATTACTATAGCAGCCAGATTAGCAAGCTGATTGAAGCATTATCGAGACTTCCCGGAATCGGTCCAAAGTCAGCGCAGCGTCTGGCGTTTCATATTATTAATATGCCAAAGGAGCAGGTGGAGGAGCTGGCTGACACGATGAAGTCCGCACGCAATAACGTCCGTTATTGTAAGACCTGTTTTACATTGACAGACGGGGACGAGTGTCCCATCTGCAGGAGCAGCGACCGCGATAAAAAAACCATTATGGTGGTAGAAACCACAAGAGATTTGGCAGCATATGAGAAAACCGGAAAATATAACGGGGTATACCATGTACTCCATGGTGCCATTTCTCCTATGCTGGGCATCGGTCCCGGTGATATCCGCTTAAAGGAATTAATGGAGCGGCTCAGGGAAGATGTGGACGAGGTGATTATTGCGACGAATTCCAGTCTGGAAGGCGAAACGACTGCCATGTATATCAGTAAATTGATTAAACCGACCGGCATTAAGGTGAGCAGAATTGCCAGCGGAGTTCCGGTTGGAGGAGATTTGGAGTGTATTGATGAGGTAACATTGCTGCGTGCCTTAGAAGGCCGCACAATTATATAAATTAAAATGAGAGAAGTATAGGAGGCAAATCCGTGAACAAGCTAGAATTGATGAAGATTGCAAATGAAGTTCGCAAAGGCGCCATTGTCGGCACGTATCATGCGAGGTCAGGTCATCCGGGCGGCTCTCTGTCCGCTGCGGATATTTTCACGTATTTAATATTCGAGGAAATGAACATTGACCCGAAAAATCCAAAGAAAGCAGACAGAGACCGTTTTGTATTGTCAAAGGGGCATACCGCACCCGGATACTATGCGGCGTTGGCGCTTCGAGGTTTCTTCCCCATTGAGGATATGAAGCTGCTCCGAAAGGTGGGCTCTTATCTGCAGGGCCACCCGGACATGAAGAGTACTCCGGGAGTAGATATGTCGACCGGTTCGCTGGGACAAGGCATCTCGGCAGCAGTAGGTATGGCGATTTCTGCAAAGATTTCCAAGGAAGATTACAGAGTGTACACGCTTCTGGGAGACGGAGAAATTCAGGAAGGACAGGTCTGGGAGGCTGCAATGCTCGCAGGACACAGACATTTGGATAATCTGGTCGTTATCGTAGATAACAATGGTCTCCAGATTGACGGTGATATCAGCGAGGTCTGCTCGCCATATCCGATTGACAAGAAGTTTGAAGCATTTAATTTCCATGTGATTCATGTGGATGGGCATGATTTTGATGAACTGGAAGCCGCTTTCAAAGAGGCAAGGACGGTCAAAGGAAAACCGACGGCAATTATTGCAAAGACCATCAAAGGAAAAAATGTATCGTTTATGGAAAATCAGGCATCATGGCACGGAGTTGCTCCGAATGAAGAACAATATGCTATGGCGATGCGGGAGTTAGAGGAAGTAGGTGAAGCGTTATGTCAGATGTAAAGAAGATTGCGACCCGGGAGGGGTATGGAAATGCATTGGCAGAATTGGGTGCCCGGCATGAGAATCTGGTTGTACTGGATGCGGACCTTGCCGGTTCTACAAAGACAGGAATCTTTCGGAAAGCATTTCCGGAACGCCACATTAACTGTGGAATTGCAGAACAGAATATGATGTCGGTGGCAGCAGGTCTGGCGGCAACGGGGAAGGTGGTATTTGCAAGCTCTTTTGCCATGTTTGCGGCAGGGCGTGCATATGAACAAATCCGAAATTCCATCGGCTACACAAAACTGAATGTCAAAATCGGCGCTTCTCATGCAGGTATTTCGGTAGGGGAAGACGGTGCCACCCATCAGTGCAACGAGGATATTGCCCTGATGCGTACGATTCCGGGAATGGTGATTATCAATCCGTCGGATGACGTGGAGGCGAGAGCGGCTGTGAAGGCTGCATATGAGCACGAGGGTCCGGTGTATCTCCGTCTTGGGAGACTGGCAGTTCCGGTTATCAATGACCATGAGGGGTATGAATTCCGAATCGGGAAAGGCGTCGTGCTCCGGGAAGGAAAAGACGTCACAATTTTTGCTACCGGACTGGAAGTTGCGGAGACGCTGAAAGCTGCTGAGAAACTGGCGGCGGATGGCATTGAAGCGAAAGTTGTCAATATTCATACCATCAAACCAATCGACAGGGAACTTGTGATTTCTTCCGCAAGAGAAACCGGTAAGGTCGTTACTGTGGAAGAACATTCTGTAATCGGCGGGCTTGGCAGCGCAGTCTGTGATGTGTTGTGCGAAGAAGCACCGACGAAGGTATTAAAAATCGGCATCAATGATGTATACGGCGAATCCGGACCGGCACTGGAATTGCTTCACAAATACGGTCTGGACGGAGACGGTATTTACGAAAAAGTGAAAGCATTTCTGTAAAAGGACATGGAATCATAAGTAAATCGGCAACCGGATGTCTAAGGCAGACCGGCTGCCGTTTTTTTAACCGTTTGGGTATCTTCGGTTCAGTATTTGTCGAAACTTTTTTGAAACACCCGACAGCAAATGATAAATTCAGCATAACCTCTGTGCTATGATGAGAAAAAATTTGCAGATGAGGTGATAGAAATGAAAAGACAACTTCCAAAAAACGTTCGACAAATCGGGAATGTGAGTGACAGCTCGAAAATTTACATAGAAGATTACGTGGATACATTTTTTAACCAACTTTGTGAGAAAGCAGACCAGACGCTGACAGGCGCATTTTTGGTCGGGGAAATCGTACAGGAAAAAGAGGAAGATTACATTTATGTATACGGAGCTATCCGTATGAAGGAGATTGTACAAAAGGGGAAAGACATTTTTATCAATGAGAGTACCTGGAAAAATGCCTGCGAGATGTGCAAACAATATTTTGGCGATGCTGAGATACTCGGATGGTTCCTTGCAACAGCGGGACAGGCTCCTGAGGTCAACCACAATATTCTGAAAGTACATCAAAAGTTTTTCCCGCGGGAAAAGAGTCTTTTTGTCGTAAAAGAGGCGAGAGAAAAAGAGGAAACCTATTTTATCTATAAATATAAGAATTTGATGGAATGCGGCGGGCACTACATTTATTATGAAAAAAATGTGGAGATGCAGGATTATATGATTGCAACCCGCAAGAAAGGCCAAATGACGCCCAGTGAGATGATTGAGGACACGGTCACAAAAAATTTCAGAAGTGTAATCCGGGATAAGATGGAAAAGAATGAGCAAAAAGGTCATTCCAGATATGTATACGTTCTGAGTACATTTCTTGTTCTGGTAGTGCTTGTGATTGGAGTGACAATGATGAATAATTATGATAAGATAAAGGATGTGCAAAGTTCTTTGAATCAGATGGGAAAGGATACTTCGGATGAGGACAAGGCTGTAGAGACATTAGGAACGCTTGTATCCGGAGATTTGGAGAATCCGGACGGCGAGCAGCCCGATGCGGACAAGGAAGACAAGACCGACGATAAAGCCGGAGTGCCGGGTGCGGATGGCACAGATTATCCGGATAACACGGAAGGTACAGGAGACGCGAATCCGGCAGAGGGCGCAGGAGATGCAAACCCTGCAGAAGGTACCGGGGATGTTCCGGGCGCAGAAAATCCTACTGCACAAGAAAATCCCAATGCGCAAGAAAATCAGGAGGAGCTATATACGGTACAAAAAGGAGATACTCTTGCATCGATTAGCAAAAAAGTGTATGGCGACACGGGTCATGTGGATGCAATCTGCAGGATGAATGGGCTGGAGGATGGAAATTTAATTTTCATCGGTCAAAAATTATTGTTACCATAGAGCAAAAGTATGTTATACTGGTACACAGGAGAATAAGTATCAAAGGAACATGATTGTATGGAAGAAATGAATACGATGGAAACGCAGGTGAAAGTGCGCAGATACCGATTGCTTAGACGAATCGGGATTGTGGTACTGATAGTGCTCCTTGCGATGCTTGGCGCAGGTTATGCATTTCGTTATACGACGTATGATTATGTACATATCGTAAAGAACTACGAGAGTGAAAGTACGGATAACGGCAAATACATACAGTACATAGACGGCGTTTTGGAGTATAGCAGAGATGGCATTGCCATGTTGACGAAGGAAGGAAAAGAGCTCTGGAATCAGGCATGCCAGATGAAAAGTCCTATTGTGGAGATTTGCAATGAGACAGCCGCTGTGGCAGACCAGGGTGGGACAAGCATTTATGTGTTTCAAAAAAACGGGTTAAAAGGAGAAATCGGAACAACCAGACCGATTGAAAAGATTACCGTTTCGGCACAGGGAATTGTGGCAGCTGTTCTGCAGGATGAAGAGAATCCCATGGTGATGTGTTATGACGCAAAGGGGAATGTTCTGGTAGAACATAAGACTTCTCTTAAGAATACAGGGTATCCGGTAGATTTGGCGATTTCCCCTGACGGAAATGTGCTTCTGGTTTCCTATCTGTGTACAAAAGGAAACGGGCTCGCTTCCAAGGTGTCCTATTATCACTTCGGCAAAGCCGGAGAGGACAAGCCGGACCATCAGGTTGCGCAAAAGGAATATTCGGACACGATTGTGCCGACGACTGTATTTTTGGACAAGGACACTTCGATGCTGGTGTCTGACCATGCATTGATTTTTTATGAAGGGTTAAACGAGCCAAAAGAGGCGGCAGTCGTGGAGCTGGATAAAGAAATCAGGAGTGTCGCATATAACGAGAAATATGTTGCACTGGTATTAAAAAATGCAGAGACAGACGGGTATGAGCTTCGATTATACCGGACTGACGGCAAACAGAAGATGACAGCAGATTTAGACAGGGAGTATTCCAATCTAAAAGTGGCAGATGGACAAGTCCTCTTGTTTGAGGAAAATCAATGTGCGATTTTTAATGATGCAGGTGTCTGTAAGTTTCAAGGAACGATGGAAATGTATGTCACAGATATTTTCCCTGTGACAGGTTTTCATAAATACATGGTGATAAATGCGGATGGATTTCAGGAAATCCAGCTCGCAAAATAGGAGAAGAAAGATATGAATGGATTATTGATTGTAGTAGGAATTATTTTTTTGGTTTGCATGGTTGTGGGGTATATGCGCGGTTTCATTAAAATCGTGGCATCTCTGGCGGCGACGCTGGCGACGATTGTGCTGGTTGCGTTCTTGACACCGTATGTCAGCGGAATTCTTTTAAAGACATTCCCGATTGAGGCGAAGGTGCAAAAAAAATGTGTGGAATTTCTGATGCCGGATGCAGCAGGCAGCGAGACTTTGGCGTTGCCGGAATCAGTGGAAAATTCGAGAGAATCCCAGATTGCGCTGATTGAAAATGCAAAGCTGCCGGATATGCTGAAACAATTATTGTTGGAAAACAATAATGACGAAATCTACAAAGCGTTAGGAATCAATACGTTTAGCGAATATGTGGGAAGCTATCTGGCGAAAATGGTGGCAGATATTCTGGCATTTCTCCTTACGATGCTGATTGTGACAATTATCGTCCGCATCGTACTTGGCACGCTGGGGATTATCGGAAAACTGCCGCTGATAGGCGGACTGAACCGGGCTGCCGGTGCTGCCCTCGGAATTGTTACAGGGCTTTTGATTGTATGGGTTCTCTTTATTGCGATTACCCTGTTGTACGATACAGAAATAGGAAGAACCTGTTTTGCAAATATTGCGGAGAATAAATTCCTTACGAGTCTGTATGATAATAATATCTTGATGAATTACATAACGAAATTCAGGGGATAAGGTTTAAAAAATTGGGAGAGAGCTTGCTATCTGATATGTAAAGTGCAATAATAGGAGCATATGGTATTTACAGTACTACATAAAAACTAAAAATGGAGAGGAATACAGAAGAAATGTCAAAAATAATTTTATTTCAGGGGGATTCGATTACGGATGCAGGACGTTCCAGAGAGGATGACCATTACGCAGGATGTGGCTACCCGACTTTGGTGAAGGCAGATCTTGGCTTTGAACATCCGGGAGAATATGTATTTTATAACCGGGGAATCAGCGGAAACCGCCTACCGGATGTCTATGCAAGAATTGTGAAAGACATCCTCAATTTAAAACCGGATTATATGAGCCTGCTTATTGGTGTGAATGATATATGGCATGGTCTGGACTCGGGAAACGGAACCGGAGAAGCGAGATTTGAGAAGCTTTATAGTATGTTGATAGAGGAACTGCGAGAGGAACTGCCGGACTTAAGGATTATGATTTTGGAACCGTTTGTTTTAAAAGGAATCGCAACGGACAATACGGAGCAGGATCCGAACCGATGGGAGAAGTTCCAAGGCGGAGTAGCTGCGATGGCAAAACTGGCAAGAAAGACAGCCGAGAAGTATCAGCTTCCATTTGTTGCTCTTCAGGATAAATTCGAGGAAGCATGTGAGAAAGCGCCGGAGAGTTACTGGCTGATAGACGGGGTGCATCCCACTGCCATGGGACATGAACTGATAAAAAGAGAATGGCTGAAAGCATTTCAGTTGTTATAAGGACAAATCACTTTTGCTATAAAATGTGTAGGGGGAGGGGTAACCCTCCCTCTAATTGCGTGATAGTTGTGTGCTTATTGGTAGTATTTTTGGACATGGTCTTTTAATTTTTCGAACAGTGGAAAATACACGTTTATGATGTCCTGAAATTTCTCTGCCGCAAAACTGCCATCATAATCATGTGCTAATTGATTCCTTACAAGGAGCATTTGCATCCACTGGTCATCATCAATGATTCCGTTCGTAAAAGCCTGTTGTAGGGTTTCCTTCGGCGAGCCTAACGCAAAATCAAGTATGCCAAGGTTCTTGACCAGTATATCTTTCATTACTTTCCATGAGATATCGAATGTAAGATTAAAATTTAGTACGGTTCCTTCCAATACAAAATCCGCTTTTGGGTTTGCGTATCTGCTTTTATCAAGATTCTTTAAACTTTTGCAAAAAGTATAATATCGGTTAATATATTTGTTTTCCATATTTTTTAATATCCTCTATTAGATAAGCGTTGTGAATGTTTTCATAATCAAAAATGTCAATTTTACGGAGTGTTTCTATTTTCGCCAGCTCATCTTGAAGCTGTGAAAAATTCTCACACCCATAGATTACAAAGTCTATATCGCTGGTTGGTGTGGCTGTTCCGGTAGCAAAGGAGCCAAATAAGTCCAGTCTTTTTACTCCGTTTCTCTGACAAATATTGGAAACTTTTTCAATTAATTCTTCGATAGGCATTGAATTCATAGGTCTTCTCCAATACAATTTTTGTTTTATTGAAACACTTTCATTTTATCTTATTTTCTTTCCTATTACAATAGTTTTCTAGAACGGGATAGGTTTGGATTCTTGTGGGTCTCCCTGTTGTTATCCACGTTATCAACAAAATATTTGAGTTATCCACAAAATAAAAGAAGAAATTTCTTGTGAGTGATGTTATACTGGGTTTACATCAATAAAGGCATGATTTTGTTCGAAACATTCAAAATGCCTTTTGCGCTATCTGGGAGTGGCGCATCCGATTTTCAAGGCGTGTCCGCCGGCGAAATTCAATTTTGATGAGAATTTCATATTTATAAAGGAAGTGATGCTTATGTGTGTAAAAATCTCTGATTTTATATTGTTACATAGCGATGAATTATGATATGATGAGGAGGTAAGGAATGCAAACGCAAAAAACAGTACGAGAGATTGTAGAAAAACTGAACATTATTGACGATACGCTGTTTCAGAAGATGGCGGAGGATATCGGATTCTGCGAGGAAGTGATTTCCACGATTTTAGAGCAAAAGGTGATTGTGAAAAAGGTTACTCCGCAGAATAGTATCAAAAATTTGCAGGGACGTTCTGTAATTTTGGATGCACTTTGTGTATTGGAAAACGGAAAAGACTGTAATATTGAAGTTCAGAAAGCAGACGATGACAATCATGTGAAGAGGGTGCGGTACAACACATCCTGTATAACTGCAAATATTACGGACCCAGGCAGTAAATTTGAAGAGGTGCCAAATGTAATAGGAATCTACATATCGAAATTCGATATGTTTAAATCCGGGAAAACGGTGTATCATATCGACCGTGTCATAAGGGAGACGGGAAAAATACAGGATAATGGACTGCAGGAAATTTATGTAAATGCTAAGATTGACGACGGGACGGATGTTGCAAAATTAATGCGTATTTTTAAAGAAGAGATGCTATATGATTTTGAGAAGTTCCCGAAAGTGTCAAAAAGAAAAAAACAATTCAAGGAAAGTGAAGGAGGCAAGCAGGAAGTGTGTGATTTGGTGGAAAATTATGCAAAACAGCGAGCGGAGGAAGCAGCGGAAAAAGCAGCGGAAAAAGCTACAAGGGAAACTGCCCGTAAATTTTTTGAAAACGGTGTGAGCTATGAAGTGGTTCGAGCCTCTATCGCTACGCTAAGTGATGAGGAGTTGCAGGAGATTTATAAAGAGGTAACAGAGAATTAAGGAGCATAGTAAAAAAGTAGTTGACACGTCCTTTTTTGCGTGGTATTATTTCATCTGTTGCGTGTTGTGAAACAGAGCAACAGGGGTTTATAAAGAAGTTAGAAAAGAACCCAAAAAAAATTAAAAAAAGTGGTTGACAACGCGAAAAAGCTGTGATAATCTAAATAAGCTGTCGCGAGACAACAAAGAACATTGATAATTAAACAACAG
>ONED01000051.1:3536-16250 GCA_900316755.1 uncultured Eubacteriales bacterium | reverse complement strand
GTGCTAAAAGCAACGGCACAGTTCTTTCAGGAGGAAATCCTGCCGGTGCTGAACATTGAAGGAACGGTTGTCAGTGTCCTGCCTACGGAAGGTATTCATCTGGAGCTTCGGAAAGGCTTTGAAGATTTTAATTATCTGATGAGTGATGACACGATAAAGCATTTCGAGTTTCAGAGTACCAACGAGGGAAAGGCAGGACTCAAGCGGTTTCGGATGTACGAATCCCAGTTAAGCTATCAGCATGGGAAGGCAGTCACCACCTATGTCCTGTTTTCGGGAAACATTCAGAATCCGATGACAGAGTACACGGAAGGCATCAATACATACCGGATTCAGCCCATTATCATGAAAGGGAAAGACGCGGATGCTGTGATTGCAGAACGAAAGAGAAAGGTGGAAGCTGGAGAAGAACTTACGAAAGCGGATCTGTTGCCCTTGGTGTTATGTCCTTTGATGGGAGGTGCGATGTCCCAGAAAGACCGGATATCGGCAGCCTATGACATTACAAGGAATGCGACGGGTACGGATGCGGAGGTGATTCGGAAAGTAGAGGCATTGATATACGTTATGGCAGATAAGTTTTTGGAAAAAGCAGAAATGGAACAGTTGAAGGAGGAAATCAAAATGACAACCTTAGGGAAGATGTTGTATGATGATGGAAAAGCGGAAGGTATAAAAATTGGGGAAAAAAGTGGAGAAGCGCGTGGAAAAGCATGTGGAAAAGCGGAAGGAGAAGCAAAAGTGATGTTTTTAATCCAAAAGATGACAGCAGCTGGGGAACTGGAAGCAATTCCGAAACTTACGAAGGATTCTGACTTTTATAAAACGATGTTGCGAAAATATCAGTTGGAGGATTAGGCAGTTCAACGTTTCCCCTGTAATGGAAGAAGGTTAAGAAAAAAGGGTTGAAAAAATCTATAAGATATTATAAAATAAAAAAATGAAATGATTTTTTATGCTTACTAAAGCATACTCGCAGAACAAGGAATGATTCTGTGGGGTGACATAAGGAGGAGAAACATGATTGCAGCAGGCGATTTTAAAAATGGCGTAACTCTTGAAATTGATGGAAATATCTATCAGATTCTGGAATTTCAACACGTAAAACCCGGAAAGGGAGCAGCGTTCGTCAGAACCAAATTAAAAAATATTATCAGTGGGGGCGTAGTAGAAAAGACTTTCAGACCTACAGAAAAATTCCCGAAAGCCCATATTGAGAGAAAAGATATGCAGTATTTATATACGGACGGGGAATTATATCATTTCATGGATGTGGAAACCTATGACCAGATTGCATTGAATCAGGATGCTATTGGTGATTCCCTGAAGTTTGTTAAGGAAAATGAAATGGTTAAGATTTGTTCTCACAAGGGCAATGTATTTGCAGTTGAACCGCCGTTGTTTGTAGAACTTGCAATTATTGATACAGAACCGGGATTCAAGGGAGATACTGCTACCGGTGCTACAAAGCCGGCTACGGTTGAAACAGGTGCGGTTGTAAATGTACCATTATTCGTAGAGCAGGGCGACGTTCTGAAGATTGACACGCGTACAGGGGAATATCTTTCACGTGTATAATCCGATTTGGAGCGGATGAATATTTCATTTTGAACATGGAAAAGGCGGAGAGAAAGGTGTTAAATGTCTTTCACTCTGTCTTTTTTTGTTGCACGTTTAAGGTGTACATCAATTGCGAGACTAACCCGGCTTGGGTCAGTCTCGCAATCGTTAGATTCGTTTTTCTGTATTTTATGTCTTTACTGGGTTGGGAGAAGACGATTTTCTTTTCGGCTAAAATAGTAGGCATGGTCGGAAAGAACCTCTTCCTCTGAAACCTGTGTTTCGTTGATTTCCGTAATCATGCTGTCTAAATCCATTTGATCGGAAAGGCAGCTTACGGGAAGAATAATCATTTCGTGAATGCTACTTGGCAGGACATAGTAATCTTCATTCAGCTGATTTCCGATATCCTCAAGTACCCGGTCGTACAGGATGCAGGCAGCACCAAAGTGGCGGTGATGGTTGGAAAGCACATACATTCCGCTCTCTTCTTCCTCCTCCGGGTATGGCTGCCCCAGCAATTCACAGATTACGACCTGCATGGGCTTGCATTCCGCCTGCAACAGCCGGGGCGTATTTTCAATGGCAAGTCGATATAAAAGTTCCAGCGGGACTCCCCAGTATTCCATGATATCATTTGTAATCAGGATAGTGGCAGACCCTTTTTCCGTGGTTTCCAGAAGAAGGAAAAATACAATGGCCAAGTCCAGATACGGAACGTGAGGAATGTCTTTTAGCAGAGCCTGATTCTTTTCGAAGTGAATCAATTTGCAGGCAAGTCGGGATTTTGCATACTGAAAATCCTGTACCTGATTGACCTCCCAGGGATGCTCAAATTTTACCTCGTGATAGAGACGGACAAGGCTTTGTGCGATGTCCTCCAGATTACGACCGTTTTGAAACTGCTGATAGTATTCTTCTAAGTAAATGGTAGGGGAAATGTTGCTCCCTTCCTGAGAAATCGTAAGACCGGTGCGTCTTGCGCCGTTGTTTTTTAATGCACTGTGAATGCGGACGGTGATGCCGGATTCAAAAAGCTGACTGGTTGTTTGGTTCAGCGTGGAAACAAATTGTTGATAATTCATAGATTCTCCTTTCTTTTGGAAGAAACTCTTTTATTATCAAACATGGATATTGTGACAAAACTGTCTTGAAAAAGATTTGAAATAAATTATGGTGAAATGATTATAACTGAAAAAAAGAAAAAATGCAACCTTTACATTTCAAAGTAAATGTGATACGATAGTAAAGTCGTCAAAGGAGATGACATGAACATACACCTATAGCTCAGTGGATAGAGCACTGCCCTCCGGAGGCAGGTGCGGCGGTTCGAGTCCGCCTAGGTGTGTTTTTCATTGCTTTCTTATAGGATTTCAGGATACATAAGATTTTAGAGGCGAGACGGATGAGAGGATATAGACAAGCATTTAAAAAAGCGTTTCCCTATACGATTCCTGTTCTGACGGGATATCTGTTTATCGGGATTGCTTTTGGAGTAATGTATGCAGAAAAAGGGTATTCTTTTCTGTGGGCCATACTGATGAGCGTTTTGGTGTATGCCGGCTCAGGACAATACCTGGCAGTGAATTTTTTTGTGCCGGGTATCTCTTTTTTACAGGTGATTTTTTTGACATTTATGGTCAATGTCAGACATGTGTTTTACGGGATTTCTCTGGTAGAGCGATTTAACCGGTTCGGAAGGGCAAGATGGTACATGATTTTCGGACTGACGGATGAGACTTATTCCCTGCTTTGCACGACGAAGGTTCCGAAGGACGTGGACGAAGAAAAATTTCTTCTGGCGATTGTCCTGATGGATCATTTTTACTGGATTTTAGGCTCTGCCATCGGGGCGATTGCAGGAACCCTGCTTCCGATTAGCTCAGAAGGAATTGAATTCGCCATGACAGCGCTTTTTGTTGTTATTTTTATTGAACAGTGGATGGAAAAGAAGAACCGGATTCCGGAGATAATCGGGATTGTGGTCGCATTTATCAGTCTGCAGGTTTTCGGGGCGGACAGCTTTGTCCTTCCGGCTATGCTGTGTATTATGCTTGTTTTGTTTGCAGGCAGAAAGAAACTGGAGAAAGGGGAGGATGAGGTATGCCGTTAAGTGCAGGAAAGTCACTTCTGATCATTTTTGTAGTTGCAGTGACGACATTTTCAACAAGAGTGATTCCCTTCCTTGTTTTCCCGAAAGGAAAGGCGATTCCGAAGACGGTACAGTATTTGGGGAAAGTGCTGACCCCGGCGGTCATCGGGATGCTGGTGGTATATTGTCTGAAAGATACGCAGGTGATAGCAGCTCCCCATGGGATTCCGGAGCTGATTTCGGTGGCGGTGGTTGCCGTTTTGCATGTGTGGAAGCGGAATAATCTGCTTAGCATCGGGGTGGGTACCGTGCTCTATATGATACTGATTCAGGTTGTTTTTTAAAAGGCAATGTGCTAGAATGGGAAAAACAGGCAGTGTGGAGGGACTATGAAGAAATTAGTAGAACAGTTGACATTAGAATTAGAGACGGCATTTGAAAAAGCCGGATATGATAAAAAATATGCAGTAGTCACGCTTTCCAACAGACCGGATTTGTGTGAATATCAGTGTAATGGGGCGATGGCAGCCGCAAAAGCATATCATAAAGCGCCGATTCTCATCGCAAATGAGGTGGTGGAGGCACTTTCTGAGAGTGCATGTTTTCAGAAGGCGGAAGCAGTGGCACCGGGATTTATCAATATGACTCTGGATGCCGGGTTTGTATCTTCTTATCTGAAAGCGATGTCATCCGAAGAAAAATTAGGAGTAAATGCTCCCGAAAAGCAGAAGACGATTATCATTGATTACGGCGGAGCAAATGTAGCCAAGCCGCTTCATGTAGGACATTTGCGCTCCGCAGTCATCGGAGAGAGCGTGAAGCGGATTGCAAGATATGTGGGACACCGTGTGATTGGAGATGTTCATCTTGGTGACTGGGGATACCAGATGGGACTTGTGATTACCGAATTAAAGAAACGCAAACCCAATCTTTCCTATTTTGACGATTCGTTCACCGGAGAATATCCGAAGGAGCCTCCGTTTACGATTGCAGAGTTGGAGGAAATCTATCCGACTGCCAGTGCATACGCAAAGGAGCATGGGGACTATAAAGAGGAAGCCCTGCATGCAACGTATCTATTGCAAAATGGACACAGGGGTTACACTGCCATATGGCAGCATATCATGAATGTGTCGGTGACTGATTTGAAGAAAAATTATGGCGCTCTGAATGTGGAATTTGATTTGTGGAAGGGCGAGGCGGATGCACAGCCTTATATTCCGAGCATGGTAGAATACCTGAAAAAGGAGGGATATGCACATCTTGACCAGGGAGCTCTGGTGGTGGACGTGAAAGAAGAAACGGATACGAAAGAGATTCCGCCATGTATGATTTTGAAATCCGACGGAGCAGCACTCTATGATACCACAGACCTTGCTACTTTGATTGAGCGTGAGAAACTGTATCAGCCGGACGAAGTCATCTATATTACGGACAAGCGGCAGGAACTGCATTTTATACAGGTGTTCCGCTGTGCAAAGAAGACCGGGATTGTACGAAAAGAGACCGAACTTACCTTTATCGGATTCGGTACGATGAACGGGAAAGACGGAAAACCGTTTAAAACAAGAGACGGCGGTGTAATGCGTCTGGAGTATCTGATTGCGGATATTAATGAAGAAATGTATAAAAAAATTGCCCAAAACCGTACAGTGGCGGAAAGTGAAGCCAAGGAAACCGCAAGAAAGGTGGCATTGTCAGCACTCAAGTATGGGGACTTGTCCAATCAGGCCGCGAAGGATTATGTGTTTGATGTAGACCGGTTTACTTCATTTGAAGGGAATACGGGTCCCTATATTTTGTACACGATTGTGCGTATCAAGTCGATACTGGGGCGGTATGCGGAAACAGGAAAGAATGTGCAAACTTGTGAGTTTAAGGAGGCAGATTCAGCCAGTGCAAAGGCATTGATGCTGGAGGCAGCAAAATTTAATCAGGTGATTGAGAATGCTTATGACGAGCTGGCACCTCATAAAATCTGTGCTTATATTTATGATTTATCCAACGCATTTAACCGTTTCTACCATGAGACAAAGATTCTTGCTGAGGAGAATGAAGAAAAACAGGCGGGTTATATTGCACTTTTAGATATTACGAAAAGAATTCTTGAGACCTGCATTGATATGCTTGGATTTGAAGCACCGGAAAGGATGTAACATCAGATGACGGAAAAGTTGTTTTATCAAGACAGTCATATGAGAAATTTTAGGGCAGTTGTAGAGTCCTGCGAAAAGGAAGGGGAGGAGTATGAGGCAGTTCTTAATCGGACTGCCTTTTTCCCTGAGGGAGGTGGACAGTATGCGGACACTGGCGTGATTGACAAAGTCCCGGTAGTCGATGTAAAGGAGCGGGAAGGCGTGATTTTCCACAGAGTGAAGCGTCCTCTTGCCGTCGGAAAACAGGTGGAAGGCTTCATCGACTGGGAGGAACGGTTTTCTAAGATGCAGCAGCATTCCGGGGAACATATCGTATCGGGACTGGTACACAGCCATTTTGGATATGATAATGTAGGGTTCCATATGGGAAGAGATGCGATTACGATGGATTTCAACGGTATCCTTACAAAAGCGCAGCTAAAGGAGATAGAGAAAGAGGCCAATGAAGCGGTCGTGAAAAATCTGGAGATACAGGTTCTTTATCCGTCAAAAGAAGAGCTGTCACAAATTGCATACCGCAGTAAAATCGAAATTGAGGGTCAGGTGCGAATCGTGGTCGTGCCGGGATATGATACCTGTGCATGTTGTGCACCTCATGTGAAGAGAACGGGAGAGATTGGCCTCATCAAACTGACCGGTCTGCAGAATTATAAAGGCGGAGTGCGGGTATCCATGCTCTGCGGGTTTCGCGCCCTTGCAGATTATGAAGAGAAGGCAGAGAGTGTGAAACGGCTTTCTGTGATGCTATCTGCCAAAGAAAATGAAGTTGCAGAGGAAGTACAGAGGCTGAAGGAGGAACTGACGGCTCAAAAGGGGAAGCTTGCCCGGCTTGAGGGAAAACTTTTGGAGCAGAAGGTAGGGGAATTAGAGAAAAATCAGAAACTGGTTGTCCTGTTTGAATCGGATTTGGCAGGAAATGCGCCGCGGGAACTGGTAAACCGGATTCTTTGCAAAGGAACGGAGATTGCAGCAGTGTTTGCCGGAACTCCTGCAGATGGATACCGGTATGTGGTTGGAAGCAAAACCCTGGATGTCAGACCGTTTGCAAAAAGACTCAATGAGAGATTTCAGGGAAGAGGAGGCGGAAAACCTGAGATGGTACAGGGCTCAATAAGTGTCGGAGAAGAAAGAAAAATAAGAGAGGAAGTAGAATCGTGCAGCAGAGAAATTTAGGAAAGCAGATGTGGGAACTTTTCAGTCCTATATTCGTGTATTTTATAGTTGGAGTGGTGGTAGAAACGATTGTATTCTGCGTGTATTATTTTCTGAAAATGCCGGCCTACATCGATACCATACAAACGATGGAGGATTTTATGAAAGTTTACATGGATATGGTAGAAGAGATCCTTCAGTATTCGACGGAAATCGCGGCACTTTCCGCGGCATGTACCATTCCGTTTTTTATTTGGATGACCCGTAGGGATGCCAGAAAAGAAACGGCGCTTGGGATTGTACAGCATAAAAAAGCACCGCTTACAAAGTATGTTTTGGTGGCAGGCATCAGTATCCCGCTCTCGCTTGGGTTAAACAATCTTATATTGCTCAGCAATCTTGCAGAATACAGTGAGGCCTATCAGAAAGCGGCAGAAACGCTTTATATGCCGTCGCTTCCGGTACAGATCCTCTGCGTGGGAATTGTCATCCCGATTATGGAAGAGTATCTTTTCCGCGGTTTGATTTTTAAACGGATCAGACGGTATACACCGGCACGTTATGCCATTCTTTTTTCTGCTGTTTTCTTCGGAGTTTATCATGGTAATCTGGTTCAGATGATTTACGGAACGATTTGTGGAGTCCTGCTGGCATGGCTGTATGAAAAATATGGCTCTATCAAGGCACCGATTCTGGCACACGTTCTGATGAATATTGTGTCTTGTGTGATGACAGAGGCAGATGCGTTTACATGGATGTTTTCCAAAACGATGCGCATGGCAACAATTACCGTAGGGTGTGCGGCATTGGCATCCATCATGTTCCTCCTGATTCAGAAGATAGAGGAGACAGAACCGGAATTGTAATCACGTGTAATCACAATCTGTTACAAAATTATTAAAATGTGTTGCAAAAGTGTGGCTTATATTGTATAATTTTTTCGTAGTGGAAATGCAATTATTTTTACTTGATATAAAAAGATTGGAACGGGTGACATATGAAAAAAATCGGTAGAGCTTTTCTTGTATCTTTATTAGTGAGTGCGGTGACAGTATCCAGTGTACTGGCAGCGCCCAGTGTAAATGAGTTAAAGCAGAGTAAAACAGCGGCAGAAAAGAAGATTGAAAATCTGCAAAGTCAGATGACCAGTACGATGGAGAAGATTAACGCGACTGAGGAAGAACTGGTGAAAGTCGGTCAAGAAATTATCAAGACAAATGAAGATTTAGCAGAAGCAGAGGCACAGGAGAAGGAACAGTACGAAGCAATGAAGCGTCGGATTGTTGCGATGTATGAAAATGGAAATACTTCCATGATTGCGATGGTGCTGGAAGCGGGAACCGTTGCCGATATGCTCAAACAGGCAGAGAATGTGCAGGCGATTCAGACATATGACAGACAGCAGTTAAATGAATATATAAAGACAAAAGAAAAGATTGCGGATTTGAAAGAAACCTTGGAGGAGGATATGGCATCTCTCGAATCCAAGCAGGCAAAACTGGAAGAGGACAAGGCATCTTTGAACAGCAAGATTGCAGAGCTGGAAAGCCAGGTAGATGATTTGGATTCCAGAATCCAGCGTGCCGCAGCAGAAGCGGCAGCAGCACAGAAAAAGAAAAATGAAAACAGTGGTTCTAATTATGTGCCGCCTGTTGGAACCGGCGGCGGAGCAGCGATTGTAGCGGCTGCACGGAGCTATCTTGGAACACCTTACGTATGGGGCGGTACAAGCTATAGTGGAATTGACTGTTCCGGACTTGTAATGATGGCACATAAAGCAATTGGGGTAAATCTTGCTCATTATTCCGGGTCGCAGGGAAGCGGTGGAAAAGCAGTCTCCAGAGCGGAGGCACAGCCGGGAGATGTGGTGTGCTATTCCGGCCATGTGGGGATTTATATCGGCAATGGTCAGATGATTCATGCACCGCAGACGGGAGATGTGGTGAAAGTTGCAAATGTATATGGATCACCATGGTTTAGAAGATATTGGTAGAACAGAAAGGAAATTGGACTTTGTGCGTCCGATTTCCTTTTTTCATTTTAGGTTGTGGGAAGAGGTTGCGGAAAGTATTTCCATTTTGTCGGAAAATATTGAAAAAAGACTGAAAACGCGCTATATTATAGATGTATATGGGGAGAAATAATGAAGTAAAGGAGAGACACATATGAAGAAAATCGCGAAGAAACTAATGATTCTGTTCCTTGCATGTTCATTGGTGGTTGGAACTGCCTATGCAGCACCGACTGTGAAAGACCTTGAGGATGAAAAGAATCAGGCACAGCAGGAGTTAAATTCCCTTCAGAGTCAGTTGGAGAAGGTTATGGCTGACATTTATGAGATTGATGCACAGATGGTTTCTAAGGGGGAGGAAATCATTCAGGCGACATCTGATTTGGAAGAGGCAGAAGCAAAAGAAGAAGCACAATACGAAGCGATGAAGTGCCGGATTGTTGCCATGTATGAAAATGGAAATTCCTCCTTCCTGAGTGTAGTTTTTGAATCAGGAAGTATTGCAGATATGTTGAAAGCAGCAGAAAATGTACAGACGCTGCATGAGTATGACCGAAAGGCGCTGCAACAGTTTGTAGCAACAAAAGAGAGAATTGCAAATTTAAAGGAGTCTCTGGAAAGTGAGCAGAGGCAGTTAGAATCGCTTCATAACGAGATGGAAGAGCGAAAAGGCTCGCTTGCCACAATGATTGAAAATCAGAAGGATGAAGTGGCAGACTTAGATGCTCAGATTGAAGAAGCTGCAAGAAAGGCGGCAGAAGAGGCAGCGGCGAAAAAAGCGGCGGAGGAAGCGGCAAGGAAGAAAGCGGAGGAAGAAGCCAAGAAGAAGGCAGAAGAAAATAAGCCGAACAACAGTAGTAGTTCCGGCGGCGGAAGCTATATCGGAAGTGGGGACGCAAGTGTGGGACAGGCAATCGTAGCGGCTGCCAGAACCTATATCGGAGTTCCCTATGTATGGGGTGGTACCAGCTATAAAGGGATTGATTGTTCCGGTTTGACGCAGGCGGCGCATAAGGCAGTTGGAATCTCTATCCCACGTGTTTCCGGTGATCAGGCAGCAAGCGGGAAGAAAGTGGATGGCCTGGAAAATGCACTTCCGGGGGATATCATCTGTTATCCGGGTCATGTGGCAGTCTACATAGGAAATTATAGAGTCATTCATGCTCCTACCGAAGGACAGAATGTAAAAGAAGCCAGCGTTTATATGGGGACAAGTCAGCCGATTACGGCGGTTCGAAGATACTGGTAATGGTTGTTCTTAGGTAATCGGGAAAAAATGCTTGCATTACATAGGGAGTGTATGTTATAATGTCGGCGTTGCAAAAAAACACATATGTGGTTGTCCGTTCAGGTGCCGTATTTTTTGAGGAATGCAAAAGAGAGGGTTGGATGGAAGAACATATATGGAAGAAAAACCAAAAAATGGAGGAAACAACATGAGCGTTATTTCAATGAAACAATTATTAGAAGCAGGTGTTCATTTCGGACATCAGACAAGAAGATGGAATCCTAAGATGGCAGAGTACATCTACACAGAGAGAAATGGGATTCATATCATCGACTTACAGAAATCAGTAGGTATGGTTGACGAAGCATACAGAGCTGTTGCTGACATTGCAGCAGAGGGTGGTACAATTCTCTTCGTTGGAACAAAGAAACAGGCACAGGATGCAATTAAGACAGAAGCAGAACGTTGCGGAATGTTTTATGTAAACGAGAGATGGCTTGGAGGTATGCTTACAAACTTCAAGACAATTCAGGGAAGAATCAACCGTTTAAAAGAGATTGAAAGAATGTCAGAGGATGGCACATTCGATGTATTACCGAAGAAAGAAGTCATCCAGATTAAAAAAGAATGGGAAAAACTGGAGAAGAATTTGGGTGGAATCAAAGAGATGACCAGAACTCCGGATGCGATTTTCATCGTAGACCCGAAGAAGGAAAGAATCTGTGTACAGGAAGCACATGCTTTGGGTATTCCGTTGATTGGTATTGCAGATACAAACTGTGATCCGGAAGAACTGGATTATGTAATTCCGGGTAATGATGATGCAATCAGAGCTGTGAAGTTGATTGTTGCAAAGATGGCTGATGCAGTAATCGAGGCAAATCAGGGCGAGACAGGCTTTGAAGAAGAATACGAAGATGTTGCTGAGGATGCTTACGAAGATGTTTATGCAGATGAAGAAGCAGAAGAAGTAGCAGAGGAAGCGTAATTTTTCGAATTAGGGGGAAAGAATCATGGCAATTACAGCAAGTATGGTAAAAGAATTAAGAGAGATGACCGGTGCGGGAATGATGGACTGCAAGAAGGCTCTTAATGAATCAAATGGAGACATGGATGCGGCAATCGAGTACTTGAGAAAGAACGGTGAAGCAAAGGCTGTGAAGAAGGCAGGCCGTATTGCAGCAGAAGGTCTTGTTATGGCTGAAGTAGAAGGAGACAGCAAAGCAGCAATTGTAGAAGTAAACTCAGAGACAGACTTTGTTGCAAAGAATGCTGATTTCCAAGGTTTTGTAAAGGCAGTCGTAAAACAGGCTTTGAATACAGAGAATACCGACATGGAAGCTTTCATGGCTGAGCCGTGGAATGAAGATGCCGGAAAGACAGTAAATGATGCATTGACAGAGAAGATTGCTGTTATTGGAGAAAAACTCAGCATCAGAAGATTTGAAAAAGTCACGATGGATAATGGTGTAGTAGTATCCTATATCCATGGCGGCGGAAGAATCGGTGTTTTGGTTGCGGCTGAGACAGCAGTTGTGAATGATGCAGTAAAAGAGGCTCTGAAGAATGTGGCTATGCAGATAGCTGCTTTGAGTGCAAAATATGTTAGCCAGGCAGATGTGGATGCAGAATATCTGGCTCATGAGAAAGAGATTATTCTTGCTCAGATTATGAACGATCCAAAAGAATCTCAGAAACCGGAGAAGGTAATCAACGGTATGATTATGGGACGTATCAACAAGCAGATGAAAGAAATCTGTCTGTTGGATCAGGTATATGTAAAAGCAGAAGACGGAAAACAGTCTGTTGCAAAATATCTGGAAGAGGTTGGAAAGGCAAACGGCACAACCATTACTGTGAAGAAGTTTATCCGCTTTGAGACAGGAGAAGGTCTGGAAAAGAAGAATGAAGATTTTGCAGCGGAAGTTGCAAAGCAGATGGGACAATAAATTTTCAGTATAAAATGATAAAAACCCCTGAAGATTCTTGAGATTGGGAATTTTCAGGGGTTTTTATTTGAAACAAAATTAAAATAGATAGTCACGTAAAATTTATGTAAAATTTTTCTTGTAAAATTCTTTCATTTCATATACGATATAGAGTGAAAACTTACTTTTAGAGGAGAAATTACAGTGAACGTGATATTAACTATAATCAAGCTTCTGGGAGGACTGGCTCTGTTCCTTTATGGCATGGAAATCATGGGAGACGGTCTGAAGCAGGGATCAGGAACTGCCTTGAAAAATATTCTTGGTAAATTGACACATAATGTATTTTTGGGACTTCTTACGGGAACGTTAGTGACGGCGGTGATTCAAAGTTCTACCGCGACCATCGTGCTTACGGTCGGACTTTTGGGTGCGGGAATCCTAAATCTGCGACAGTCTGTCAGTATCGTTCTTGGAGCCAATATTGGGACGACGGTGACGGCGC
Organism: uncultured Eubacteriales bacterium; assembly: GCA_900316755.1. GTDB lineage: Bacteria > Bacillota > Clostridia > Lachnospirales > Lachnospiraceae > Faecalimonas. The sequence goes on along the minus strand of ONED01000051.1, from coordinate 3,618 downwards.
AGATTATCCGTCTGATGGATATTGATTCTTCGGACGGTTCGCTTCTGTCTTTCTTTAAACCGGATGCACTTGCTCCTATGGC
>ONED01000051.1:0-3505 GCA_900316755.1 uncultured Eubacteriales bacterium | reverse complement strand
GAAAGCTGCAAAAACATCGGCATGATTGCACTCGGTTTTGGAACCTTGTTTACCGGTTTGATTTCTATGACAAATGCAGTAGAACCGCTTTCTGAGTCTGCCGCTTTTGTAAATATCCTGTCTTACTTCAGCAACCTTCCGGTGCTTGGCATTTTTACCGGACTGGTGTTGACAGTAATTGTACAGAGTTCATCGGCGATGGTCGGTATCCTGCAGGCGCTTTCTTCTACGGGAGTAATGACCTTTGAACTGGTATATCCGATTATTATGGGAATTAACTTGGGTACTTGTGTAACGACGGCACTGGTCTGTTCCATTGGATCTTCCAAAGACGCAAAACGTACCGGGATTGTCCACATTGTGTTTAACTGTATCGGTACCATTTTATTTATGATTGGAATGAGTCTGGTACGCAGCGCAGGGTTATTTTCAAATCTGTGGGGCAGCGTGGTGGACAGCGGCGGCATTGCCAATTTCCAGACCTTGTTTAATCTGGTGACGGCGATTGTACTCCTTCCGTTTACGAACCTGCTTGTGAAGATTGCCGGCAGGCTGGTGAAAGATGATGAGGAGGAAGCTCCGATTTATCCGGAACTTGCATTGCTCGATAAAAAATTGATGATTGCTCCCACGCTCGCACTTGGGGAAGTGACGAAAGTAGCGGCTGCCATGGCAGTAGGTGCAAAAGAAAACATTGCATTCAGCCTTGCACAGTTTCAAAAGTACGATATGAAATGTGCAGAAAAGATAGCGGAGATGGAAGACCGACTGGATTTTGTGACGGATAGTGTAGATAACTATCTGATTGAGTTGTCTGCTAACATTGAGACGGAGAGTGATAATCGTCAGAGGAATATGCTGATGCAATGTATCCGTGATATTGAACGAATCGGAGATTACGCTACCAATTTTGATGAGATGGCAAAGAAGATGTACGACTGCGAGTTTACATTCTCAGAGAGTGCCCGGAAAGAATTGGCAATTCTCGGGGATGCAGTACAGGAGATTCTTCGGCTTATGGTGGAATCACTGGAAAATGACAATGATTATATTGCCCGTCGTATTGAGCCTTTGGAAGAGGTGATTGATGACATGGTACTGCTTTTAAAAAACCGGCATACAGACCGGTTGTGTCAGGGTATTTGTTCCATCAATTCCGGTTTGATTTTTATGGACATGCTTACGTATTTTGAGCGTACGGCGGATCAGTGCTCCAGTGTTGCCATGCTGGTGTTGGGAAGAAATAACGAAGAGATTATGAAAAACCATCATGCTTACCTTCACGAGCTGCATGCTTCCGGAGATCAGGCATATCTGGCAGAACAGGAGAATCGGAAAGCACAGTATCTTGAGCCGCTGAAAAACATTAAATATTAAAAAAGACAGAGATTACCCGAAAATAGTTTGTGTAATCTCTGTCTTTTTATGCCGCATAAAATCTTAAAATGTACAAATACTAGCATGGAAATATTCTAAATTCAGGAGGTAGAACATGGGACAGTTATCAGAAAAAGAATTATCCTTATTGGGTGATTTGCTTACAGATGAACAGTTACTCACAAAAAAATTCAAAATGCTGGCAGCACAGACGCAGGACACCGAAATCAAACAGAAGTTTGAACGAATTTCAGAACAACATCAGGGTCATTTTAACGCATTGTATGCGCACTTAAAGTAGGAGGTAGGATTGATGCAGCAATATACGGATAAAGAAATTTTAGGCGATGGATTATCAACACAGAAAGCGACAACAGACTTATTTAACACGGCTTCCAATGAGTGCGTACACGACAATGTTAGAAGTACGATGCTCAAGATTCTGGAGCAGGAACACAGCATTCAGAATGAAGTATTCAACATGATGCACGAGAGAGGGTATTACGAAACACCGGCGGCCGAGGAGAAGAAAGTAAAAGAAGCACAGCAAAAATTCTCACAGGGATTCAAATAGGACACCATGAAACAAAATCGGGGACACAGTAAAATTTGTTACTGCGTCCCCGATTCCGATTAACTCGTCTTTGTAAATTCTGTTTTACATTTGGGACAGGTGATACAAATGCGCCCTTTTCCTTTGGGAATACGGATTTTCTGACCACATGTGGGGCACCTGTAGATATGGTGTGTCTGCCTTTGTTTCATTATCCATTTCTGGGAATCGAGCTTAGCCCCGATTTTATTTTTGAATTTCAAAAATTTCAAATTTTCCTGATAGCGTTTACTGCAATTTCTTGAAAACATACGAAAATAGATATACAAAATCAACACAAAAAACCAGGAGCTTAAGAATATACTGTTCACAAACAAATCCAGCACGCACAAAATCAATGCAATTCCCATCAGGAATTTGGAAAAATCATCAAAACCATATCGGCCAATCATAAACGAACGTAATTTTTCTTTCATAATCTGTCACCTCTTTTCACATCATACCATGTTTCCGAGGGAAATAAAATTGCCTATTTATAAACAAAACTAAAAAAATTCTAAAAGGGAAACTGCCTATGATAGTTTCCTCACAGAAGAACGCGTTATCATATATGGTTTTAAAATAGTCTGGAGGGGGCGTGAAGTATCTATTGCAGGTCCTTTGCAAGCTGGGGGAATATGATCTGGCTTATTTAATCACTATGCTTTTGTTTCTGTGTGCGAGTGGATGTTTGATATGATGATTGGAATTCATTATACACAAGAAGAAACGGTGATACGTCCCGTTATTGATACAAGCGGACATATTACATGGGCGCAAGGGTGTACATATTGCAACACCGGAGAGATTTGTGTGAAATGGAAAAATCTGGAAGATGGATGGACGGAACTGATTGTTCAAAAGCCGGAGGATGTAAGATTGGATTTGACTGACTACAGATATGTGCAAATGGTTCATCCCAATAAATATAAGATTAGGCGATAATCTGGCAGCACCTTTCTAGTGAAAACAGCAGTCATAATAAGAAAAAATCTTATAGACGATAACCGAGAAATCCGTTATACTAAGTATAGAAATGTACTTCGTATAACGGATTTGGTTTTGGAGGTGTTCTTATGGGGAGAAACGTAGCCATCGGCATACAGAACTTTAGTGAAATTATTGAAAAAAATTACTTTTATGTGGATAAGACCGCTTTCATCAAGGAATGGTGGGATAGCGGGGACAGTGTGACACTCATTACCAGACCTCGGCGGTTTGGAAAGACGCTGAATATGAGCATGGTGGAGCAGTTCTTTTCGCAGGAATATGCAGGACGGAGAGATTTGTTTGAGGGACTTTCTATCTGGAAAGATGAGGAGTATCGGAAAATTCAGGGGACGTATCCGGTGATTAGTCTTTCCTTTGCCAATGTGAAAGAACGCACTTATGTACAGACCAGGGAGCGCATTTGCCAAATTCTTGCGGATTTGTACAATAAGTATCATTTTTTGCTGGAGAGTGGTATTATGACGGCTCAGGAAAAGGAGTATTTTCTGAGTGTGCGTCCAGATATGCCGGAAACAGTTGCGACTT
>ONED01000053.1:9963-22093 GCA_900316755.1 uncultured Eubacteriales bacterium | reverse complement strand
CTTAATTGCACCATAGCAGCTTGCATTGATAACAGAAGAAGGACCGCCGGACTGTCCGATAATCATAGCACCTTTTAATTCGCTCATATTAAAACCTCCAAATAAATATTATTTTAAAAAACCGCTTTTCAATCTTTATGTTCTCATAGGAACCCGGGACTAATTTCACTTTGTGATGCAGCATCTGTTCCACCACCATCGCATCATCCGTCACTTGAATTTCTTCCTGTTCCATCAGCATGCGATATGCTTTTTTCACAAGCCCAATTTCAAAAACCTGGGGTGTCTGAACCATCCACAGACAACTTCGGTCAGGGGTTTCCGCCACAAATCCTTCCTCGTCCGCGCGCTTGATCGTATCCTTCACAGGCATTCCCACGACGCATGCTTTGCACTCCTTTACTGCATCGTATGCCCTGCGCAGAATTTCTTCGTCCACAAACGGGCGGGCGCCATCATGAATGAAGACGTACCCTCCTTCGCCCACTTCCTGAAGCCCGTTCCAGACGGAGGCATACCGTTCCGAGCCGCCCGCAACGATTTTCACAACCTTCGTCATCTGATATTTTTCCACGATTTCTTTCCGACAATATGCCTCCTGGTTTTCTCCTACCACCAGGATAATTTCGTCGATTAGTTCGGATTGCTGAAATGCTTCCAGAGAATAGAACAAAACCGGTTTTCCCTGAATCTCCAAATATTGTTTCTGAACCTTGGTTCCCATGCGTTTTCCCTGTCCTGCTGCCAGGACAATCGCTGTACATTTTTCTTTTTGCATCTTAGCGTTCTCCCAGTTTTAAATTCGCAGCGGCATTCAAATCCCAGCCATGTCTTGTTCCATTTAGATATTCATAATATGCCGCCACCCCAATCATCGCAGCATTATCGGTACAAAAGACGGGGGACGGATGATAAAACGCAATCTGATTTGCTACGCAAGCCTCCTGCATTGCCGCACGAAGTCCGCTGTTTGAGGCAACACCCCCGGCAATCGCTAATTTGGAGAAGCCGTATTCTTTTGCGGCACGCATTGCATTTCCTACCAGAACGTCAACCACCGCTTTTTGGAATGAAGCCGCAATATCCGCCTGACTGTAGGTCTCCCCTTTCATCTTACATCCATTGATATAGTTGAGCACAGAGGACTTTACTCCACTGAAGCTGAAATCATACGGAGCATCCTCTATATGTGCCTTTGGGAACACTATCGCATCCGGATTGCCTTCTTTTGACAATTTATCAATCTTCGGACCGCCCGGATATCCCAGGCCGATTGCACGGGCTACCTTGTCAAATGCTTCCCCTGCAGCATCGTCTCTGGTTCTTCCAATCACTTCGTAGGTTCCATAGTCCTTCACGCACACCAGATGCGTATGACCGCCCGAAACCACCAGACAGAGGAAAGGAGGCTCCAATTCCTTATTTTCAATATAATTTGCCGAAATGTGCCCTTCTATGTGATGTACGCCCACTAACGGAAGCTGTTTCGCATAGGCAATGGCCTTTGCTTCTGCCACTCCCACTAAAAGTGCACCCACAAGTCCGGGACCGTAGGTGACTCCGACTGCATCCAAATCATCCAGAGTCACATTTGCATCCGTAAGTGCCTGTTCAATAACCTGGTTGATTTTTTCAATATGTTTGCGCGAAGCAATCTCTGGAACTACCCCGCCATATAACTTGTGAAGTTCGATCTGGGAGGAAATCACATTCGATAACACCTCTCTCCCGTTTTTCACGACCGCAGCCGCCGTCTCGTCACACGAACTCTCTATCGCTAATATCAATACGTCTTTTTCTCCTGCCATTTTCTTTCCTCTTTTCTGCTGCCGTCCTACTTTTCCGGAAAATCCAATTCTACCGTCATCCCATCTTTCCCTGCTCTCGCATGCGGGAAGATAGCTCTCACATCTTCCATATACTCTTCTGCCCTTGTAAGCGACGGACTGTAGTGAGTCAGCCACATTTCTTCCACTTGCGCCTCTCTTGCAAGGGTCGCAGCCTCATAAAATGTCATATGTTTGTATTCTACCGCTTTTGCCGCCTTTTCTTTTTCACCATACATGCCCTCACAGATAAACAAATCTGACCCGGCAGCATTTTCCCGAATGGAGTCCGTGGGTCTCGTATCCGTACAATAGGTAATCTTAATCCCCTTTCTGGGAGCGCCAAGCACCATATCCGGCGTGTAGATTCTCCCATTGTCCGAAACGGTCTCCCCTTTTTGTAACTGTTTCCAGAAAGGCTTCGGAATCTCCTGCGCCATCGCCCGTTCCAAATCGAATTTTCCGGCGCGCAAAACCTCCAGTGTATATCCATAACACAATACATTGTGATTGACACGAAAGGCTTTCAACCGGTATCCATGGAGTTCAAACGTCTCCTCCGGCTGGGTAATCTCTCGAAATTTCAATTCAAAAGGGAGCTCCGGTGCAATGATACGAAGCGCATTTACCACACGTTCAAGCCCCTTAGGGCCTATCAAAGTCAAAGGTTCCGTCCGGTCCGTATTTCCCATGGTAAGGAGGAGTCCCGGAAGTCCGCTGATGTGATCCCCATGGTAATGGGTAAAACATATGACATCGATGGGTTTAAAACTCCATCCTTTTTCTTTGATTGCAATCTGCGTCCCTTCTCCGCAGTCAATCAAAAGACTGCTCCCATTTAATCTGGTCATAAGTGACGTCAGCCACCGATACGGAAGCGGCATCATCCCGCCGCATCCCAACAAACATACATCTAACATTCCTATCTCCTGTCTATTTCACTTCTACCGGAATCACGAAGGTCGATATCCACTCATCATAGCACGCTTCGCAGAGTTCAAATTCATGCACTTCATTATCCTTATTCGAAAAGTATCCCCAGCGTTTTGTCGCTGCAAACACATCCTCCTTCGGTACTCCGTTTTTTACCTGAATCTCTTTTCCGCATTTATTACAAATAATTTTTTCTACTTCTTTTGTCTCCCGGATTCTATACTGACGCATACAACTTCCTCCTCCGCATATTTTTCTGACTGTCACATCTTCATTATAATCTCTTGTCTGTGCAGTTCCTAGTGGAAACTGTTGCCTCCCTTTCCAGACGCTGTCTCAAATGCTTTTATCCGAGAGCCAGACTCATCAAAACTGCATGTTCTCTTGGCCGGTCATAAAAATTCCGGCGAATCCCGTCCTTTCGAAACCCATAGCCTTCGTAAAACCTTCGCGCCGTTTCATTTCCTTCCCGAACATCCAGCAAAAGGCGGGTAATCCCCCTCTCCCTGCAAGCCAGGCAGACCTGATCCAAAATCTCTCGCCCGATGCCCTGTCTGCGGCTGGAAGCCTCTACCGCAATTCTTGCAATTTCTGCTTCTTCCATTACAAAGTATACCATACAGTATCCCGTAAGTTTTCCGGCATCTTCCGCCGCCACGCCGAATGCCTGTTTTTGGCAAAGCGTATCGCGAATGCTGTTTGCAGTCCAAGCATCTGAAAAAACTGCTTTTTCTAACTCCGCTACCGCACCCACATCCGCCTCCGTCATATTACGAATGGTTTTCATTTCTCTCGGCACGCTCCCTTTCTGCCTGGGACAGACGCAAGTAATCCGGACAATGCTCCATCGCTGTCTCTGTTTTCCCATCCATGAAATATTTCATGCCGAGTGCTCCCACACCGGCTGCCCTCTGCCTGTTTAAATGTGCCGGAGCCACAAAATGTTCTGTGGTCAGACCTTTTTCCAATTGTTCTTGATAAACCGGAACGCCATCTCCCAAAAAAGTGACTGTTTCCCCGTACTGATTCAATTTCTGAATCAATTCCTCTACTGAAATGGCCATCTGCTTTTCCACTACTGTAAATTCGCCTTTTTCAAAACGGTACAATCCGGTATATACCTGATTTCTCCTTGCATCCATCATCGGACAGATAAGTCCTTCGTTTCCATATAAATTGTACGCCAGCGCATCCACCGTCGGAATATGAATCAACGGTTTCTGAAGTGCCAGTCCAAGCCCTTTTGCTGTGGCTGCTCCAATCCGAAGCCCGGTAAAAGAACCCGGTCCCCCTGCTACCGCAATCGCATCCACCGTAGACAAATCAAATTCCGTCATCCGGACAATCTCATCCAGCATCGGCAGCAATGTCTGTGAATGCGTTTTCTTATAGTTGACCGTGTATTCCGCAACGGTTCTCTCGTCCTCCAAAATCGCGACCGTGGCCACCAGTCCCGAACTGTCCAGTGCTAAAATCCGCATACTACGCCTTCCTCTCTTCTATCGTAATTTTCCGGTAATCAAACCCTTGCTCCAAATCCTTCTCTATGGTAATCTCCACACGGTTTTCCGGCAGAATCTCTTCAATCAGATTTGCCCACTCGATTAGGGAAACGCCTTCCCCGTAAACATAGTCCTCAAACCCAATTTCGTCCATCTCCGAAACATCCCCAATGCGGTATACATCGAAATGATAAAACGGGAGTCTTCCTTCCTCATATATCTGTACAATAGTGAAGGTGGGGCTGCTGATAGGCTCCGTAATACCAAGCCCCGCTGCCATTCCCTGGGTGAACACGGTCTTTCCCACGCCGAGGTCTCCCACCATCGTATACACCTGTCCTTTTGATGCCTGTTTTCCAATCTCTAATCCTAACTGATATGTTTCTTTGGCACTTTTTGTTTCAATAATCATCTGAATCCCTCTTAATGAATGTGTCTGATTTTTACTTTTGATGCCGGCATATGGGTGTGAATCATCTGCAAAGCCGTCTCATACTGCTCACCCATGCACTCCTTCGGGAGGACAAGCGCCCGTATTCTTGTCAAATACAGAATCACGCATTTCTGGGTGCTGACCGCTTTTGCAATCTGGCTCCACTCATTCACTGCCTCCTGCTCTTCCTGTCTTACAATCACTCCGGTTTCATTCAGTTCATACTCCAGCGGCTTTTGAAACATCTCTGTCTGGGAAACCTGCGCCTTTGCCCTCGCTTTCATGGAACGGGGCGTCACCACCAAAAACAGCACTGCAATTACAAAGCCCATCAAGGCAGAGGATGTATCCCCTCCAAGCAGCGCCTGAATCCCCACTGCAAGTCCGACCACTCCCAGCACCGCACCCAAAATACCGCTCACACGGGTGTATGTGTGGTAAAGCATAAAATCATACATATATTTTTCCGTCATCTGAACCGTAAACTTAACCGACATCCTGTTTCCTCCGCCATTTTCTGTCTGTCTTTGCATTTCATTTTGAGCAAAATAAAAACGAAGTGCTGCTCAATAAAAGGATTATACCACAGCACTTCATTTTTGTTAATGATGTAATTTTAAGATTGGACTGATTTTTTTATAAATGCAAAGCACAACGAGGGATACCAGCGCCCCTTTTAGCAAATTGAATGGCGCAACTGCAAAAATCACAAAGGTAAATAAACTCTGAATATTCGAGTTCACCGCAGTCCCCATGGCAACCAGGCTGTCAATCGGCATATTAAACGCAGCCGCATAAGTCGGAAGCAGGATATAGGCATTGATAAAGCAGCCAAGGACGGTCATGCAGAGAATCCCCACGCCCATACCAATCAGCGCACCTTTTTTCGACTTCTTCCTTTTATAAATGATACCCGCAGGCACACAAAGCGCACATCCGATGATGAGGTTGGCAATCTCCCCGACAAAAGCTGTGTCTGTTCCATTAATCACCAGATTCAATACAATCTTTACCAATTCAATCAGCGCACCTGCCGCCGGTCCCATGGCAAAGCATCCGACCAGTATCGGGACTTCACTGAAATCAATCTTGTAGAAGCTTGGTGCAAACGGAAGCGGGATATCAAACAGCATCAGCACCACTGCTATCGCACCTAACATTCCAATCTGGGTAATCATTTTTGTTGTCATTTTTCTTTTTGTGTTCATTCTTTTCTCTCCTTTTCCTGTGAAGGAGTCTTCCCGGTGCAGCGCATATTTGTAAAAAATGCCCTGAATACAAATATTCAGGGCATACGCACGCAAATATCACTCTGCAAACTTCTTCTCTCATCCAGACTATACTGTCGGTACCGGAATCACACCGGTTCAGCCACATAAAGTGGGTCGCGGACTTTACCGCCGGTGGGGAATTTCGCCCCGCCCCGAAGACTCTTTGTTTTTTCTTTCCAATTATAGTCCCTTACAGTTTCATTGTCAACTGAATTCGCTTCTTTTTCAAATCCACGCTCAGGACCTTCACTTCCACAATGTCCCCGACACTCACGACTTCCAGCGGATGTTTGATAAATTTCTTATCCGTAATCTGGGAAATATGTACCAGTCCGTCCTGATGCACCCCGATATCCACGAACGCCCCGAAGTCAATCACATTCCGCACGGTTCCTTTTAGAATCATTCCTTCTGTCAAATCCTTCATTTCCAAAACATCGGTGCGAAGAATGGGCTTTGGCATTTCATCACGTGGGTCACGCGCCGGCTTTTCTAATTCCTTCACGATGTCACGAAGAGTAATCTCACCAATCTCAAGCTCTTCTGCCAGTTTCTTATAATCCTTAATGTTTTTGGACAAACCGCTTAAGTTCCCGCCTGCGATATCCTCCACACACATTCCCTGCTTCTTTAGCAGTTTTTCTGCCGCTTCATAGCTTTCCGGATGCACACTGGTTCCGTCCAGTGGATTCTTTCCGCCCTGGATTCGCATAAAACCGGCACATTGTTCAAAGGCTTTCGGTCCAAGCTTCGGCACCTTTAAGAGTTCCTTCCGGTCTGCAAAACTTCCGTTTTCTTCCCGGTAAGCTACAATGTTTTTCGCGATGGTGCCGGATACCCCGGAAATATAGGAAAGCAGCGGAGCAGATGCCGTGTTTAAATCTACACCCACTTTGTTTACACAGTCCTCAACCACTCCCGACAATGCTTCACTGAGCTTTTTCTGGTTCATGTCATGCTGATACTGGCCTACCCCGATGGATTTCGGATCAATTTTCACCAGCTCTGCCAGTGGGTCCTGCACACGCCTTGCAATAGAAGCTGCGCTTCTCTGTCCCACGTCAAAATTCGGAAATTCCTCGGTGGCGAGCTTACTTGCCGAATAAACCGATGCTCCTGCCTCGTTTGTAATAATATATTGTACCTTTTCCGGAATCTCCTTGAAAAGCTCCACAATAATCTGCTCCGATTCACGGGAAGCCGTTCCGTTTCCCACAGAGAACAAGGTAATCCCGTATTTCCGAATCAGCTTTTTCAGCGTTTCCTTTGCCGCCGCAATCTTTTGCGGTGTCGTGGGTGCGGTCGGATAGATAACCGTCGTATCCAGTACCTTTCCCGTCGGGTCCACCACCGCCAGCTTACATCCGGTACGGAATGCCGGGTCCCAGCCAAGCACGGTCTGTCCCACAATCGGCGGCTGCATCAGAAGCTGCTCCAGATTCTTTCCAAATACCTGAATTGCCCCATCCTCGGCTTTCTCCGTCAAATCACTTCGAATTTCCCGCTCAATAGCCGGCTCAATCAATCGCTTGTAACTGTCCTCTACCACTTCTTTTAACACGGGAGTTGTGTATGGATTATTCGATAAAATCGTTTTCTTTTCTAAGTATTGCAGAATTTTTTCTTCCGGTGCCTCCACTTTGACTGTCAGAAACTTTTCTTTTTCGCCTCGGTTGAGCGCCAATATGCGGTGTCCCGCCAGCTTCGCGATGGGCTCCTCAAATTCGTAATACATCTCGTATACCGACTGCGCCTCCGCATCTTTTGCGACGGAGACCATTTTCCCTTGTTTCGTTGTCAAATCACGAATGTAAATACGATAATCCGCTTCATCTGAAATATATTCGGCAATGATATCCTTTGCCCCCGCAATGGCTTCCTCCGCCGATGCCACTTCCTTCTCCTCGGAAATGTAATCTTTCGCCGCTTCTTCTAAAGGCATGTCTAATTTCTGAAGCAGAATGAGTGCCGCCAAAGGTTCCAGCCCTTTTTCTTTTGCAACCGTCGCTCTGGTTCTGCGCTTCGGGCGGTATGGGCGATACAAATCTTCCACCACAACCAGCGTTTCCGCCGCGAGAATCTGTGCCTTTAATTCCTCCGTTAATTTGCCCTGTTCTTCTATGGCTCTTTGCACCTGCTCCTTCTTTTCTTCCAGGTTCCGCAGATACTGCAGTCTTTCATATAATTTTCGTAATTGTTCGTCGTTTAGAGAACCCGTCGCTTCTTTCCGGTATCTGGAAATAAACGGGATGGTATTGCCTTCGTCAATCAGCTTGACTGCCGCCTCTACCTGCCATTTTTTCACTTCTAATTCTTCAGTCAGTTTTTGAATGATGTCCATGTTTTTTGTACCGTCCATTTTTAATTAATGTATAGAAAACTTTTCTATCGTTTCCGGGGTAATATCTTGATTTGAAAGATTATTTTCTTTCACATGCGCATAAAAAGCCCGTAGGTCCACATCCAATGGTTTACTTGGTGCGTATGGATTTTGTTTTTTTATACATTCATCCATCATTTTTCTTTTTTCGCGCACACTATATTTCTTCTTCGGTCCAATCATAAGTATATACCTCCATGATTTTTTGTGTTCTCTCTCCCGGTATCATAAACTTAGGCAACCCATTTTCCGTGCCTATGTATATAGCCTGATACCTTTCCTCATAATGCTTAAAAACTTCTTTGTTGATTGCTGTTCCGTATATATATCCTTCGTATCCGTGTTGCAAAGATACATCTGCAGCAATAGCAAAAAGATGTCCTCCCACTCCTATATATTTTTGATTTTCCTGTTCGAATTTGTTGTTCCAAGGAGCTGTGCATGCCCATTTTATATGAACTGCTTTCGCTGAAGCGTCATTTTCAAGGGCAATTAGTCCCTGCACCTCCACGGTGCCCTTCAATACAAGCGCATATATTTCTACATTGTTATCAAATTTGCTCCAATTAACATACCATCCTGTGCGTTTATTAAATTTTGACAAAAAACTTTTTCTTTTGAGTTTAATAACATAATATTAAAAAAGGATTCAAAAGTCAATCACTTTGCCATGTCAGATTGTGCTATCTATTATATATCATCGCAAACCAGAGCATACTCTGTTTTCTTGTAAAATTTCCCCATATGTGCTATAATGCAATCATTGAAGCGTTTACAAGGAGGAACTGGTGTGAAAGAAACTATCGAATTGTCAAAACAACAACAGAAGTCAAAAGAAACCAAAGAACGGATTTTTCAGGCCGCAAAACAGATTTTGCAAAAAAGCGGATATGAAAATCTGTCCATTAAGAATATATGCGAAGAGGCCGGAGTTTCAAATGGCAGCTTTTACCATCACTTTAAAACGAAGGATGACCTGCTTTCTTACTATATTGAAGACCAGCCAAGTATGGATTCCGACTTACTGGAGCTTCCGAAAAACACTGAAGAAGCAAAACAAGCCATTGTTGGGGTGTATTTGAATTATGCAAAATACTGTCGGGAGCTTGGGGTAGAGTTTATCGCGGGATATTACACTCCTCACAACCAGGCGCTCAACCCGACGATTCGAACCGAACGCCCCTACCCGATTGTTACCGTGCAGCATTATCTGGAAAAAGCAGTGGATGCAAATGCAATTGCCCTAAATTTAAGTATTCCGGAAATAGTCACTGACATCCGAATGCTCGTCATTGGGAATGTATTTGAGTGGGCGATGACCGGAGGAGCCGCCGATTTCGAGGGAAATATCATGCGTTCCATTTCCCATTACCTTGACGGGGTTCTTATCTGAATTTCAAGTTAAGGGGTATCATTCTTTTTATCGGTTATAGAAAAAGAGCCCGAGCTACTTCTCAGATAGCCCAAGCCCTCAAAAACCGCTATTTTAGGGTTAAAATCGGTATGTCGAGCCGATTTTAACCTTGATTTTTCTTATTGTTCATTCTTCCGTTTCTATCATCACCTGCTCATCCGCCTCCGGCTGTCCATACTCTGGAGGCGCATACTCCACCGCTTCGGCTGTTTCCTTCACCACCACCGGCGTCTCTATCTGCACCGTTTTCTCGTGACAATAAACCACTCTGGTATCACTCAGCAAATCATGCAGTCCTCGTTTTTCTTTCTGCACACCAATCATGATATACCCCACGTTCAAAATGAGCGCAGATAAAAACCGTCCTACCGTCTCCCGAAACGCTACCTCAAACAATGTCATTTTCCGGTCTTCAACGCTGACCACACGGAGATGTAGAACCTTCTTCCCAACGGTGGTTCCTGTCTTATAGGTCAGGATAATAAAATACAAAACACCCAATACGTATAGCAAAATATCTGCAACCGAATACTCAAAAATAAAATCTCTTACGATAATATTATCCGGGCTCACCCATGATGAAATCCAGATTGGAATCCGAACAAGCAGAAGTGCTGCCCCCACAATCAAAGAATCGAAAAGGTATGCCGCCAGACGCACGAAAAATCCGGCAGAAACCTGATTATCCGTTCTATTCTGCATAGTATTTCAGCACCCCGTTTCCATTGTTCTCCATGATGTCTTTTGCAAGTTCTGTGTCTGACTGCGGTTTTAACTCAGACAGCATACCAAAGAAACTGCTCATGAAACCAAGACTCATATCTTCCGGTTCATAATACAAAATGTCTTCCGAAAATCCTGCTTCTTCGGCAAATACGGCTTTTTCCTCCGCAAGGCTGCCAACGGCATCCACCAGATTCAGCTCCAACGCCTGTTTTGCTGAATAGATTCTTCCGTCTGCCAATGTTCTGACCGTCTCCTCATCCATTCCTCGTCCGGTACTGACAATTCCCACAAACTGGTCATATGCCTCATCCACAAGGCTTTGCAGAATATCGTACTGCTCCTGTGTCAAATCCAGTCCGGAAGAGCCCATTGCCTTGTTCGCTCCACTTGTGATATCAATCTCTTTGATGCCGAGTTTATCGTACAAATCCTTGCAGTTCATAAGAGAAACGATAACCCCGATAGATCCGGTCCAGCAGTTTCGGTTCGCATAGACTTTATCGGCTGCCATACCGATATAATAGCCACCGGAGCATGCCTGCGATGCAAAATATGCCCAAATCGGACGCCCGGTCACTTCTTTGTATTCCATTAATTTCAAATACAATTCGTCGCTTTCATACACTGTACCGCCCGGGCTGTCAATATAAAGCAGGATTCCCTTATTATTGTCTGCATACATCATCTCATCCACATATTCCATGTACAAATCGTGGTTGTAGGTTCCTTCCTCATACGCCCATATGCTGTCTGAGCTTGGTCCGATTTCTCCCACTACATTGATGACTCCTACGAAGTCTTCCGCCGGAAGTGTGACGGAAACAGTCTCCTCCAGTCCCCAAAAATTAGAAGCTTTGTCCTCCTCCGGAATCAACCGGTTACGAATGATATTACTTACCACACCGGTCACTCCGGTTGCAATGATGACTACTCCGGTCACCACAATCCCTATGATCTGTTTTGCTTTCATTTTTCCGTTTCCTTTTCTTTTGCTTTGCGTTTTCATTTCTTCGGGCAGTTACATCCCGCGGCTTTTTTCTGCACAAACTTCCATGGCTTCCATAATCGCACTGCGAAACCCGGCTGCTTCTAATACTTTTACGGCTTCAATAGTGGTGCCTGCCGGAGAACATACCATATCCTTCAATTCTCCCGGGTGTTTCCCTGTCTCCAGCACCATCTTTGCGCTTCCCATGACTGCCTTGGCGGCAAACTTGTATGCCTGTGTTCTCGGCATGCCTTCCGCCACTGCTGCATCCGCCATTGCCTCAATCATCATATAAACGTATGCAGGAGAGCTTCCGCTGACTGCGACCACCGCATCCATCAGCTTCTCCGGAATCACCTCAGCTTCTCCAAAAGAGCGGAGCATACAGAGTGCATATTCTAATTCTTCTGCAGTCACATTTTCATTGTGGCAGACACCGGTCATGCCCTCTTGCACCATCGCCGGAGTATTCGGCATGGTACGGATGAGTTTCACCGGTTTTTCAAACTGTTCTTCTAACCAGACAAGCGTTTTCCCCGGAGCAAGCGTAATGACTACCTGATTCCCTCTTACGATGTCTTTAATTTCTGCAATCACCTCTGCGTAAAACTGTGGTTTGACTGACAACACAAACATGTCCGCTTTTTCCACCACTTC
>ONED01000053.1:0-9930 GCA_900316755.1 uncultured Eubacteriales bacterium | reverse complement strand
TTTCTCTGCATGCGGCAGAAACATCCGCTCCGATGATATCTGTCGCCTGCATCAGACCATTCTTTAGGATGCCACTCATGATGGCGCTTGCCATGTTACCACATCCGATAAATCCAAGTTTCATCTTTCTCACTCCTGTACTTCTTCTTTTCTGATTTCCTTTGTGCGGATTTCTTTACAAATCTGGTCGATAAATACATCCAGACTCTTCTGTCCTTCGTCTCCTGCAAAACGGCTTCTTACAGAAACGGTGTCTTCCGCTTCTTCTTTTTCACCTACCACCAGCATATAAGGAAGTCTTGCAAGTCTCGCGTCACGAATCTTATAACCGATTTTTTCAGAGCGGTTATCTACGGTGACATCTACTCCGTTTTTCGCCAGCTCTTTCCGAACCTTTTCAGCATAGTCCATATATTTGTCTGAAATCGGGAGAACGCGCACTTGTTCCGGGCAAAGCCATGTCGGGAACTTGCCGGCATATTTTTCAATCAGCCATGCAAGGGTTCTCTCATAACATCCAAGGGAAGTCCTGTGAATGATATACGGACGCACTTTTGCACCATTCTGGTCGATGTAATACATATCAAAATTCTCTGCAATCGCGCAGTCCAACTGAATCGTAATCATCGTATCTTCTTTGCCATATACATTCTTTGCCTGAATGTCAATCTTCGGTCCGTAGAACGCAGCTTCTCCGTCTGCTTCCTGGAAATCAATTCCTTTTTCAATTAAAATCTGGCGAAGCGCATCCTGTGTGCTTTCCCAATACGCCTCATCTCCCAGGTATTTTTTCTTGTTTGCAGGATCCCACTTTGACAGACGATAGGTTACGTCATCCTGCAGTCCCAAGGTTGTCAAAACATAAATTGCAAGATTCAGACAATTTTGCAGTTCTTCTTCTGCCTGATCCGGACGAATAACATTGTGCCCTTCACTAATCGTGAACTGACGTACACGGGTGAGGCCATGCATTTCTCCGGAATCCTCGTTTCTAAACAGAGTCGAAGTCTCTCCCATTCTGTATGGAAGATCCCGGTAGGACTTCTGCGTATTTTTGTATACATAATACTGGAACGGACAAGTCATCGGACGGAGCGCAAACACTTCTTTGTCTTTCTCCTCGTCTCCCAAAATAAACATTCCGTCCTGATAATGATCCCAGTGACCTGAAATTTTATATAGGTCTGACTTTGCCATGAGCGGAGTCTTGGTACGGACATAACCCCATTCTTTGTCTTCCAGATCCTCAATCCATCTCTGCAGTTTTGTAATGATTTTCACCCCATTCGGAAGAATCAACGGAAGCCCTTGTCCGACTACATCTACGGTAGTGAACAATTCCATTTCACGACCAAGCCTGTTGTGATCCCGTTTTTTGATATCCTCCAGATGCTCCATATGAGCTGCCAAATCCTCTTTATTGTCATAAGCGGTCGCATAAATCCGCTGCAGCTTTGCTTTATTCGAATCCCCTCTCCAGTAAGCCATCGAAGAGGAAATCAGCTTAAATGCCTTGATTGGCTTGGTGCTCATCAGATGCGGTCCCGCGCAAAGGTCGGTAAAATCTCCCTGCTGATAGAAGGAAATCTCTGCATCCTCCGGCAAATCCTGAATCAGTTCCACCTTGTAAGGTTCTTCTTTTTCCTTCATAAACTGGATTGCTTCTTCTCTTGGCAATGTGAACCGTTCCAGCTTGATATTTTCTTTTACAATTTTCTTCATCTCTTTTTCGATGTCAGCCAGCTCTTCCTGAGAAAATGCGGTCTCCCGGTCAAAATCATAGTAGAACCCGTCATCAATGGAAGGTCCGATTGCCAGTTTGGTATCCGGATACAGTCTCTTGACCGCCTGAGCCATCACATGGGATGCTGTGTGGCGAAACGCCTTCTTTCCTTCCTCATCTTTGAATGTCAAAATCTCCAGTGTGCAGTCCTCTTGTAATTCTGTTCTCAAATCGACTACCTTTCCATTCACTTTTCCGGCACAGGCTGCCCTCGCAAGCCCTTCACTGATTGCCTTTGCAGCTTCCAGTACGGAAATGCCGTTTTCCAGTTCCATCACAGAACCATCTTTTAATGTTACCTTCATCTTTCTTTCCTCCTAAATTCCATTACTCCGCCTTCGGGTGCCCTTTTATGTGAAAAGAATTTTATCACATAAAAAGCACCCTCAGGCAACATATTATGCTGCTTAAGGGTGCGTCATCTCTAACACACGGTTCCACCTTAGTTTTTCACTCATCTTCTTTAACGCAGAATTACGGTGATCCTTCTTTCGCATCACAGCTCGGGAGTGGTCTTCACTGCATTTTCATATGGGAAACTCTCAGCAAACGCTCCCCTCTCTGTCTACTTCCATGTAGCTACTCGTTCCGTCATTGCTTTTCACATATGAGTATTATAAACGCTGATTTTCCGTTCGTCAATCCTTAATTCTCTGCAATATACCCAATAATATTCGACGCATTTGCAAATGTCTCGGCTTTTCCGTCTTTGATAACTACCAGAGTGGGAGCCTGCCGGATTCCGTATTTCTCCACCAAATCCGTTGCTTCTTCTGCATCTACTTTTTCATAAGTAATATGGGCATTGTCCAAATGCATTCCCACAATTCTACAGTTCGGACAGGTCTTCGTGGTAAACAGTAAGGTCTTTGTCTCTTCCTCGGAAACTCCCTCCTGCTCCATCACTTCTTTCGCCGCCTGCGTGCGCGGTTTCAAATGTGAGTTGGAAATATCGTATACTTTTCTCTCTTTAAACTCCTGCGTTTTTCCATCGTTCCAGTTCTGTACCGGGCGATAGTAACCGGTAATCCGGCTGTAAACCTCCGTCTTTCTTCCACAGTGCGGACAGGTGTACTGTTCACCCGCCAGATATCCGTGGTCTTTGCAGATGGAATACGTCGGCGACATTGTATAATAAGGAAGTCTGTAATTCTCTGCAATCTTGCGAACCAGATTTGCCGCTGCTTTCCAATCCGGCAGCTTTTCTCCTAAAAATGCATGGAACACGGTACCGGAGGTATACAAGGTCTGTAATTCATCCTGAATATCCAGTGCTTCAAAAATGTCTGACGTATAGCCCACCGGAAGATGGGAACTGTTGGTATAATATGGTGTCCCATTTTCTGAAGCGGTAATCATATCCGGGAACTGCGCCCTGTCGTGCTTTGCAAGACGATAGGTGGTCGATTCTGCAGGCGTTGCTTCCAAATTATAGAGATCCCCATACTGTTCCTGATAATCTGCAAGTCTTTCTCTCATATGATTTAACACATCTTTTGCAAACTGCTGTGTCTTTTCATGGGTCATATCTGCCCGCAGCCATTTCGCATTTAAGCCTGCTTCATTCATACCGACTAAGCCGATGGTTGAAAAATGGTTTGCAAAGGTGCCGAGATATTTTTTCGTATACGGATACAAGCCTTCGTCCAGCAGCTTCGTAATAATCGTACGCTTCACACTCAGTGAACGCGCCGAAATATCCATCAGACGGTCCAGTCGTCTGTAAAATTCTTCTTCATCATTCGAAAGGTATGCAATCCTTGGGAGGTTAATCGTTACCACACCTACAGAGCCGGTGCTTTCCCCGCTTCCGAAAAATCCGCCGGATTTCTTACGCAGCTCACGAAGATCCAATCGAAGCCGACAGCACATACTTCTGACATCGCTCGGCTCCATATCGCTGTTAATATAATTTGAAAAATACGGTGTTCCGTATTTTGCCGTCATCTCAAATAATAACCGGTTGTTTTCCGTTTCAGACCAATCGAAATCTCTGGTAATAGAATAGGTCGGAATCGGATACTGGAATCCACGTCCGTTCGCATCCCCTTCAATCATAATTTCAAGGAACGCTTTGTTGACCATGTCCATCTCTTTTTTACAGTCTTTGTATTTAAAATCCATGTCTTTTCCGCCGACAATCGCCGGAAGCTCTGCCAAATCGTTGGGAATCGTCCAGTCCAATGTGATGTTGGTAAACGGAGCCTGTGTTCCCCAGCGGCTCGGTGTGTTGACACCGTATACAAACGATTCCACGCACTTCTTCACTTGCTCGTAAGACAGGTTGTCCACCTTTACAAACGGTGCAAGATAGGTATCAAAAGAAGAGAATGCCTGTGCTCCTGCCCACTCATTCTGCATGATTCCAAGGAAGTTCACCATCTGATTACACAAAGTGGACAGATGCTTTGCAGGCGCGGATGTAATCTTGCCCGGCACACCGCCCAGTCCTTCCTGAATCAGTTGTTTTAAAGACCAGCCTGCACAGTAACCGGTCAGCATAGACAAATCGTGAATATGAATATCTGCATTCCGATGTGCATTACTGATTTCTTCGTCATAAATTTCAGACAACCAGTAATTTGCCGTAATGGCTCCCGAATTGCTTAAAATCAGACCTCCTACCGAATAAGTCACGGTCGAGTTCTCTTTCACGCGCCAGTCATTGACATTGACATAGTTATCCACAATCTCTTTATAATCCAGCACTGTGGATTTCATATTCCGGATCTTCTCCCGCTGTTTACGGTATAAAATATATCCTTTTGCCACTTCCCCGTAGCCTGCCTGAATCAATACCGACTCTACACTATCCTGAATGTCTTCCACACGAATGAAACCATCCCGAATTTTAGAAGCAAAATCGGCCGTCACCTTCAAAGACAGCATATCTATAATATCCGGATGGGTCTCTATCTCCTGCGCTTCAAATGCTTTTGTAATCGCTGCCGCGATTTTCTGCAGATTAAAATCTGCGATTTTTCCGTCTCTCTTCTTTACCTGATACATCTTTCGTCCTCCAATGATTCTAAATCACGCTCTGTTTTATTATTGTAGCACTAAGATTAGTATCCGTCAATACAGAAAACAACAAGATATTGTGTTTTTCTCTTTATCTTTGTCACCTATCAGGTTGTCAAAAGTTCCAACAACTCTTCTTTGCTCATCTGGGTAATTCCTCCCGTTTCGCCACTCAAAATAGAGTCAGCAAGGTCTTTTTTACTCTCCTGCATCTTTACTATTTTCTCCTCAATTGTATCTTTTACAATGAGTTTATACACAGATACTGCTTTTGTCTGTCCGATACGATGTGCACGATCCGTTGCCTGATTCTGAACTGCCTGATTCCACCATGGATCATAATGAATTACCACATCTGCTCCTGTTAAATTTAGTCCGGTTCCCCCCGCTTTCAAAGAAATCAAAAATACAGGTGTATCATCACAGTTGAAAGTATCAACCATCTCCACACGTTTTTCTTTCTGGGTGGCACCAGTGATTTTGTAATACTTAATCTGGTTCTGTTTTAAATCATGTTCTAATAATTCCAGCATAGAAGTAAACTGGGAAAAAACAAGAATCTTATGTTCTCCTTCGATTGCACTTTGAATCAACTCCATGCACGCCAATCTCTTTGCAGAACCTCCGGCATATTTTTCAAACAACAATTCAGGGTCACAACAAATCTGTCGAATCTTTGTAAGCTCAGCAAGGATTTGTATCTTGTTCTTTTGAAAATCCTCTGCATCCTGATTTGCTATCACCTCACGCATATGTACTACCTGTGCATCATAAAGTTGCAACTGTTCTTTTTCTAACCTTGCATATCGGATTTCCTCTATCTTATCTGGCAAATCATGCAACACGTCCCCTTTGAGTCGACGCAAAACAAATGGTGCAATCATTTTCTTCAATCGTTCCGAAGCCACCTCTTCCTTGTACTTCACAATCGGTATCTCCAATTGCTTGCGGAACACATCATATCCGTACAAAAACCCCGGCATAAGATAGTCAAAAATACTCCATAATTCACTCAAGCGATTTTCAATTGGTGTTCCTGTCAACGCATAACGGTGTTTGCTTTTGATGATTTTCACAGATTTTGCCGCAGCCGTGCTATGATTCTTAATATACTGTGCCTCATCCAAAACTTGATAGTCAAACTCCGTGCCTTCGTATTCTGCGATATCTCGTTTCAGTAAATCGTAGGATGTCACAAGCACATCAGCGTTTTGGTAATTATGAATGATCTCCACACGTTCGTCCTGATTTCCAACCACCAATGTCACATTTAATGTCGGTGCAAATTTTGCGAACTCTTCTTTCCAGTTATAGACGAGAGAGGCGGGTGACACAATCAAAGCGGTACCAAGTTGTTCGTTTTCTTTTGCTGACAACAATAGGGATATCATTTGCAATGTCTTTCCAAGTCCCATATCATCTGCTAAAATTCCACCAAAACCATATTGTTCCAACGTTTTCAGCCATTCAAACCCCTGCACCTGATAGTTTCTCATAACAGATGATAATCCCTTCGGAACTTCATAATCCGAATCTTCTACCGTCTTAAATCCTTTTATCAGGTTTTTAAAATGCTTGTCTCTGTTCAGAGAAACATGTTCGCTCTGCTCCAGCATTTTATTGAGATACAAAGCCCGATACATCGGAACCTTCATATTGCCTTTGACAAATTCTTTGGGAGATAACTGCATGGTCTCCATCATCTGACTTAATATTTCAATATCAGTTTCATTAATCACGAGAAAATCCCCATTTTTTAGGCGATAATATTTCTTCTTATGCTTATAGCTTTGTAATATCTGAATCAATTCCTCTTGATTAATGCCCTCGCTTGAAATGGACAGATTCATAATGTCGCTTTCTATGGAGACACCCACTTTCAGTTTTGTTTTTTTGCGAATATTCACATTCCGAAAGCGGTCAGTCGTGTGCACTTCTCCGAGTGCCATCAGTCTCTCCACACCGCCATCTAACAGATGAAGTATAGCATCCTCTGATTCTCCACAATTTACTTCATCGTTTTCCAAGTCCACTTCTCTAAAATATTTCTGTAAGTGATATAATATTTCTTCTTCCAAATTTAAATTACGGAATGATTCATAGGCATAATTCTCCCTCAAATTATCGAGCAACGAAACAACTTGTTCTCCATAACAAGCCTTTGGCTTACAGGTAATCGTCCCTTTTTCCGCATCCAGATAGAATGCAAACACAGCTTCCGGTGGAATATACTCCTGTATCACTTCCGGTTCCGTCTCTTCCACTGTAACATTCCGCTTTAACACCGGAAGTATCTGATAATAAAATTCTGACAGATTTTTTCTTCCTACAGTAAAAGAAAATTGCCCATATTCACCCAATTCTAAAAGTGGCTCTATTTCTTTAATCGCTCCGTCACTTATGCGACACATCCCTTCTTTTGAGAAACAATAGTAATACTGATTCCCTTTCACAAAATCCGGAACATGACCGGATACAGTCACACCGTGAAATATTCCCTCTTCATCCACGTTCTTTTCTATTTTCAACTTAATCTTCGGTTTACCCTCAAAAAGTCTCAATGTAGTCTTGACTGTTCTTCCACTACTTTTATCATTGCAAGAAACTATTTTCCCCTCACACAGGTCATAAAAACCATCCAATCGTTCCCCGTATAATTCTATCTGATTTTTATTTCCTTCCGATGAATAATAATTATTATAACTTCGTCTCGAATTTTCTATTCGGTTCTGTTCCTCGTTGATAATATGTCTCATATATTCAAACGTTGGTTTCGATAATTCCTGTATACGGTGTTTTGCTAAATCTATTTCTGTTTTCGTCCCAAACCGGACAATATCCTTATCTTCGTAAAGATTCACGAATTCGGTCAGATTCTTTACTACATACAGCCTTTCAATACCTGCTTTAAAAGACACAGCCAGAGTGTTTCCGTTTCGCTCCAAAACAGGTTCTACTGCGAAATCATTTACTTCTTCCTGTTGCTTTTCCATCACTTCTTTGTAATGTAAGTTGCGAAAAGCATTTACCAACATATTTCCGTCTTCATCTGTGGAATCGCCCGGGTTGTATTTTTTCAGGTATTCGTCTAGCAAAAGCATCAACGCCAGCATATGTTTGCAAATCACCTTTGTATTGTAATACTGAGCATTCTCATAACGTCCGCCACAACCCCTTACCTCACATTTGGCCCTAATAAGACCCTCTCTGCAAAACATTATTTCAATCCGCCTTGCAACTCCATAATCCTGATGACTTCCACGTGCAACACCGCACAGCCTCACATGATTTATAAAACGGGCATAGCCGACACTCACTTCTTTTAACACAATTTTTTTCTCTTGTACAAGCTGCACTGCCTCTTCGTAAAGCTTTTCTGAAAACTCCAAATCCTGTGTGATTCTTCCCATATCAAAATATTGATAAGTATCTTTGGAAATCTCAAATGGCCGCATTTTTTTCTCCTGCATGGGCAATTGCTCCTGTTTCAGTTCCTCGCCTCTTTCCTCAATAGCATACATAACGGCTGCCATGTGCTTACAATACTGTCCGGAAGCTGCGTATGGACAAGAACACTTCATATAAACAATGTCATCTTCCCGTATCTTAATCTCCACATCATAAGCAGTTTCACCCAAAACTCTTGCCCTATAAATAAGATTCTCATAGGTCAAATCATACACTCTGTTCCGTCTAAAATACGTACGTCCTCGCTCTAAAATCAGTTCTCGAAACTTTTTCTTCCAGTTCATCATTTCGAATCCTTTCAATCACAATGCCTTTCTATTGCCACTCTACTATATCACACAACAGAAAAAAAAGCCACTATGGAAGGTTACATTCACCCCATAATGGCTAGATTAAACATATTTTGTACTTCTACTTTACTTCTCCATCAAATCCAAAATATAATCCACTATTGCTACAAACTTTGTAATATCCGCTTCATGCAGGGTATCATACATACCCAGCATTTCTCCTGGAGGCATTGCACAAAAGACATCACTGAATTTACATCTGCGCAGCCATACATAATATGCCAATGCCCAACCCAGCCAATATTCCGGTGATTTATCCAGATACATCACATCCGGCACATCGATTTCACACCCTTTAACCTCAAAAATAACCAGACGCACAAGTTCACACCCCGTTTTTCCTGCGATATATGCAGGATTCCCATTCTCAAACTGTGTGCACACATTTGAAGCGAAAAACATTTGAAAATATTCATCTATATCAAACTCGCAGGTATTTACTGCAAAATCTACCATATGCCCAAAATTTTTCTGCGCATGAAATAAATATTCTTTATCGTAAGCGCACATCATCCTGCTTCATCTCCTCTCTGATAATATCGACAATCAGCAATTCATTTGGAGAAAGTTCCTCGCTTTTCGTCCCTCTATATGCTTTTCGTGCCACTTTATCACGTTCTTTCTTCCTTTTGTAGTAAACAGATGCCTCAGCGGGGCTGTTGGAAACATATCTGATTCTATCAAACGCTTTCTCGGATACCAGTACGATTTGTTCCCCTAATTTCCCTAATCTCATAGCTTCCCCCAGCTGCCGATAGGATATTGCCCCAGCAACAAAATCTTGCGCGAACGAGAAGTAAGAATCGTCTGCACGATAACCGATAATCACGTCATACAGGGATGTATCAACCATAAAATACGCCGCGATATATTTCTTCGCCATTTCCGACACCGTACTATTTTCCCAATAGGTTCGATTCTTCGTCAAGACAGCAAGCCAGTTTAGCAGTGTATATTTTTCAGAATTCAAATTTAAAACCTGCAATCCTTCCATATCAAATTCGTATTTGTTTGCAAAGCCGTTCCTATTGTTGGAACACGCCCACTCTTTTGCAAGTTCTTCCGACTCTGTACAATAAAAGCCCCTTCCGTAATCGTTACGCAAGTTTCCTTTTCCATATATTGGCTTTTCGATAATTTTCTCGCTCCCATGATATAGTATCATTTTTTGCCTCCAAAAATAAAACTACAACCGTAGTTGTAGTTTTATTAGTTTGCGCGCCATGGGCGCGCTCTAACGGGTGTAAGTCCCGAACACGCCCAGATAGTGGGAAGTGTATAGCCGAACAGCAAGGGTGTCCATCGTGA
>ONED01000060.1 GCA_900316755.1 uncultured Eubacteriales bacterium | reverse complement strand
CTGCGTATTGCAGATTTCGTGGTGAAGAGGGGATTTTCATTTCCGACAGAAGGTGGGGAACATCCGGAGGTTCATGCGGAAATGGAAGAGGGCTCCATTGCCTGTTCTGCCTTGACTGTGCTTTATGTTGCAAAGTATCTATGCGGACAAAATATCCGGAAGCGGCAGATGTACCTCGACTTTGCCGGACGATTATTAAAGTTCCATGATGCATTTACTGTTTACACGCAGCATCCGGTATTGTTCCGTTCATCGCTTCGCTGGTGGGAAACCATTTGGGAAGGAGACGGTGATGGTCCGGCAGTGTGTTTTGGACATGCATGGTCGATTTGGCGTGCAGAGGCGCAGTTTTTATATGGACTTCTCTGTCATGACAATCGGCGATTATTGGATTCTTATAACGGATTTTTTGGGAATTATGCGAAGGAAGACCGGGAAGGTAAGGTGTATGCGATTTATCAGTATGAGCCACTTTCCGGCGGAGCGGTTGCCAAAAATGGAAGGGAAATGGAGTATCATGTGCATGACGGCTTTCCGAACAAGGCGGATGATACCACATCCCGCTATCTGTTTGCGAGAGATTTTCAGTGTTGGCAGAGGTGTGCCGCAGTCGTGGAAGTGGATGGAAAGACATTTTTTTTAGGCTGTCACATGGAAGAAGGAGAGATCCTTTTCGACGGGATTTCACTGGAATGGATTTATATAGGAGTCAAGAAGGGTACATATGTCTTTCGAACGGAGAAAGAGCCGGAGTGGATTTGCTCCGAAGGTTGCCGGATAGAAAAGAAAGATGGAATATGGAACGTGACGGTAGAAAATGGGAAAGAGAGATAGCATATGTTTGAGAAAAAAATCAGTTTATATGGAAAAGAGTTTGTGTTTCACTCTGAATCAGAGCCTCTTTCGTTTGCTTTTGAACGAGTGAGTCTTTATGGCGCTGATTCCGGAGGGGAGCTTTCGGAGTATGAGCTTCGGGTAGATATGGGACAAGAAGGAAAAGGACCATTTTCCATTAAGTGGAGCAATCATATGGTCGGACTGCTTTCGTTCTGGAGTCCGTCTGCAAAACGGGACAGAGGGGTTATGCAGTGGTACAATGCAAATACGAATGTATCGAATCTGTATTACAGTGCACCGGTGATTTCGGTCATCCAACAGAACGATTTGAATTTTAGTACAGTTGCAGTTTCCGATGCAGTCCATCCGGTGCGCATGACGTTTTCGGTGAATGATTTTGAGGAAAAGGAAAACTTGGATTTCTATATTTATCTGTTTGAAGAAGGGTTTCACCCGGGAATGTATACGCTCCGCATCCGGATAGATGAACGGCATATTCCCTATTATAATGCAATTTCGGTGGTGTCGGAGTGGTGGAATACATTTTACCCCACGGACCGGAAGAGAACAGAGAGTGGAGAGCTTCCACTTTATTCTACCTGGTATAATTATCATCAGAACCCGACACAGGAGAGTCTGGAAAAAGAACTTGCGGATGCAAAAGCATTTGGCTTTGGCTCTTTGATTATTGATGACGGCTGGTCTTATGACGGAACCGGTTTTGGCGACTACCGGGATTGTGGAAACTGGAAGGTTGCAAAGTCTAAGTTTCCGGATTTTGGCGGTTTTGTAGCACATCTCCATGGTATGGGTGTCAAGACAGCAGTTTGGTTTCCGGTTCCTTTTGTCGGATTCCGGTCAGAGGATTATGCACGTTTTCAAGGAAAAATCCTTTACAATTCAGAAGGGTATCAGGCAGGGATTCTTGACCCGCGCTATCCGGATGTGCGGAAATATATCACGGATGCCTATGTGGATATGGTCAACCGGTATGACCTTGATGGTTTGAAACTGGACTTTATTGATTCTTTCCGCTGTGAGGACAAGAGCCTTTTGTGTACGGATAAGAGTCCGGATTATGATTGCGCGGAGGTTGAGGAGGGGGTTCTCCGATTACTCCGTGAAATCAGGGAAACGCTTACCGCAAAGAAACCGGATTTTATGATTGAATTTCGCCAGTATTATGTAGGACCTGCCATTGTGCGGGACTGCAACATGCTCCGGGTTCTGGACTGTCCGTTTGACTATCTGACAAACCGGGTGGGAATCGTGGATTTGCGTCTGATGAATTATGAGCTTGCAGTGCACGCAGATATGCTTCTCTGGGCGAAGGATGAAAAACCGGAGGTCTCTGCAAAGATGCTCTTGAACATTTTATTTGGTGTTCCGCAGATTTCCGTACTGTTTCAACAGAGCAGTGAGGAGCAGAAAAAGCTGGTTTCTTCCTATATTCACTATTGGTACGCGAACCGGGAGGTAATCTTGCACGGAGATTTCAAGGCAAAACATCCGGAACAGTGTTATGCTTTGGTATCAAGCGAGGATGCGACAAAACGGATTGCAGTCGCTTATGCGGAGAACATCCTCTGTTTTGACGGGAAAATGTCGGATATCTTTAATGCCACAGCGGAAGATTTCCTGTATGTGGAGAATATGTCCGGAAGCACTGCGAATGCGGTATGCTATGACTGCTTTGGGGAGAAAGCCGGAGAATATAGAATCGAGCCCGGAGTGTGTAAGGTGGCAGTGCCGCAGGGTGGAAGAATGAGCGTGGCGATACAGGAATTTTAGGAGGAGACACCATGAAGGAGGAGAGGCTTCGAAGACTTGGAACAATGATTGACTGTTCCAGAAATGCGGTCATGAAAGAGGAGACCGTCAGACAGTGGATTGATTTAACGGCAGATATGGGTTACAACACGCTGATGCTTTATATAGAGGATACGTGGGAAGTGAAAGACAATCCTTATTTTGGCTATGGAAGAGGACGATACAGCACAGAGGAACTGAAGCGGATAAACCGTTATGCAAAAGAAAAGGGAATGGAAGTGATTCCATGCATTCAGACACTGGCTCACCTGAATGCGATTACCCGCTGGCCGGCATATCGGGAGCATATTGATATCGCAGATATTCTGCTGGCAGGGGATGATGAGGTTTATCGCTTGATTGACAAGATGTTTGCGACTATTTCAGATTGTTTTGATTCGAAATATGTCAATGTGGGCATGGATGAAGCGCACTTTATTGGCAGGGGAAAGTACTATGATTTACATGGTGACAGTGACCGTACTCAGATTTTGGTGGAGCATATTTGCAAAGTTGCGGAGATTGGAAAACGTTATGGTCTGACGCTTTGTATGTGGTCAGATATGTTTTACCGGCTGGCAGTGGGAGACTATTATGACAGCGACGCTCCCATTCGGGAAGAGATAAGGAGTCTGATTCCGGAAAATGTGGAATTGATTTATTGGGATTACTACAGTACCGATTTTGCACATTATGATGCTATGCTACAGTCTCATAAAAAGCTGGAGGAACAGGTGTGGTTTGCAGGAGGTTTCTGGAGCTGGGTTGGATTTACACCGAGAAACGGATATAGCATAGAGGCTACAACGGCTGCAATGGAAGCCTGTGAGAAACACGGAGTGAAGGATATTTTCTTTACACTTTGGGGAGATAACGGTGGAGAATGCTCAAGGTTTGCCTTGCTTCCGGCATTGTTTTATACGGCAGAATTTGCGAAGGGAAACAAGGACGAAGCGTTGATTCATAAAAAATTTGAAGAGACGTATGGTATCTCCTTTGAAGATTTTATGCTTCTGGATCTGCCGGATGAGCTGAAAGGAGATATGCATATCGATCGGCACAATCCTGAAAAATATCTGTTTTACAGTGACCTGTTCCGAGGCGTTACCGATTCTACCCTGCAGGGAGAGGAGGGAGAGTGCTATGCTCTTTGTGCCCGTAAGCTACGTGAGGTTCCCAAAAACGACAGATGGGGATATCTGTTTGAGACGCAGGCTGCCTTATGTGAGGTGCTGGCGATAAAGGCAGATTTGGGACTTCGTACGCGCGAGGCGTATCGCATGAAGGAGCCGAACGTGTTAGAGGCTGTCATCGAACAGTATCGGCTTTTGGAGCAGAAACTGGAGGCGTTTTACGAGATTTTCCTTTTCCAGTGGGAGCGTGAAAACAAAGAACACGGATTTGATGTGCAGGATATCCGTCTTGGCGGACTGATGCGGCGTGTGCGACATTGCCGTCGGATGCTGGAGGATTATCTCGCAGGAAACACCGGACAAATCGAAGAACTGGAAGATACGTTGTTGGATTTCGAGGGGAACGGGGAAACATTTTCCAAGAAACCGGTGCTCCTTAATACATGGGCGGAGATGGTCACTACGAATGTAATATAAAAAGATTTAGAGTTATAATTATGATAAGATGAAGGAAAGAGAGATGAAATATGACAATTTCACAGTATATTGAGGAATATTTACCCAAAACAATCCGATGCAACAAGGAGGATACGGGGACACTGATAGGGCTTCCCTATCCATACATCGTGCCCTGTGCATCCGGCACTTTTCAGGAAATGTATTACTGGGATACCTATTTTACTCATAAGGGGCTTCTGGTTCGAGGTGAAATGGAGCAGGTGAGAAATGATATTGACAATATGTGTTATTTAATTCGGAAATATGGTTTTATGCCAAATGGGAATCGCACCAATTTTTTGTATGATTCCCAGCCTCCTTTTCTGGCTATGATGATTCGGGATTATTATGATGTGACCAAGGACAAAGTATGGCTTGCAAGTACATACGAATCCTTGAAAAAGGAGCATGAATTTTGGGAGCAGAATCGAATGAGCCCGATTGGATTGAATTACTATGACTGTCAGCCCATGCCGGAGGAGATGATTCAGTCTGCTGCACAGGTCTTCCGGGAGCGGACAGGACTTTACGGAGAGGAATCGGATGAAGTGGCAGCGAGAGGTATGATTTCTGCAGGGGAGAGTGGCTGGGATATGAATCCGCGCATGGGTGGTGCGACCTATCGGTTTGCGCCGGCAGACCTTAACAGTTTGCTCTATGCCATGGAAGACAATCTTTCTTATTTTGCCGGAGAGTTGGAGAAGTCGAAAGAGGAAAAAAGGTGGGTTTCGCTGCAGGAAGAACGCGCAAAACTTTGCAGAATGTATTTGAAGAATCCGGAAGGACTCTTTATGGATTATGACTTTGTAGAGAAAAAACGGACGCATATT
This sequence comes from uncultured Eubacteriales bacterium, assembly GCA_900316755.1. Lineage (GTDB taxonomy): Bacteria > Bacillota > Clostridia > Lachnospirales > Lachnospiraceae > Faecalimonas. Next base: position 3,106 of record ONED01000060.1, on the reverse strand, counting down.
TTCAGTGCGGCTTCCTTTTATCCGCTTTACTGTGGTATGGCAAATGCAAAGGAAGCACAGGCGGCGAGAGAGGCACTCCCTCGTCTGGAGACGGCGCATGGGGTGTTGACCTGCGAGCAGAATGATGTCACGGGGAATTATCAATGGGATTATCCCAATGGCTGGGCGCCGATGCAACTCATGGTGATAGGAGGACTACTCCGCTATGGTTATAGAGAGGACGCTTTCCGGATTGCCGAAAAATTTAAATTCACTGTGGAACGCTGCTATGAAGCCACCGGACATCTGTGGGAGAAGTATAACATCGTAGAGGGTAGCGTGAATGTGCAGAACGAGTACGAGATGCCGGCGATGCTTGGCTGGACTTTTGGCGTATACGAGTGGGTGACAGAGCTTTTGAGAGAACGTTTGAGAGAACAGAACTGAAATTTTATTGTATTTTCATGGGAAATCCGTTATACTGAGGATAAACACTTAGTGTAACGGATTTTTTATTTATGCCAATGGAAAGCTTGCGTAGCGTACTTTCTATTGTATGGGGAGGTGTCCGAATGGGAAGAACCGTTGCGATTGGAATACAAAATTTTGATGAAATCATAGAGAAAAACTGCTTTTATGTTGACAAGACGCATTTTATTCGTGAATGGTGGGAAAGCGAGGACTGTGTTACCTTGATTACAAGACCACGCCGCTTCGGAAAGACATTGACCATGAGCATGGTAGAGCAGTTCTTCTCTGTGAATTACGCAGGACGGGGAGACCTGTTTGAAGGGTTGACCATCTGGAATGAGGAAAAATATAGGAGTTTGCAGGGAATCTATCCGGTGATTAGCCTTTCTTTTGCGAATGTGAAGGAAAGTGATTATGTGATGACCAGAAGAAAAATATGCCAGATGCTGTCTGAGTTATACGCGGATTATTCATTTTTATTGGACAGCGATGTTATGGAAGACGCAGACAGAGATTTTTTCCGCAGGGTCACTGTAGATATGGGTGATGTGGAGGCAACATTGGCAATTCATAATCTGGCAAAATATCTGAGCAGATATTTTGGCAAAAAAGTCATTATCCTTCTGGATGAGTACGATACTCCTATGCAGGAAGCGTATGTAGATGGATACTGGAATGAACTGGCGGCATTTACCAGAAGTCTTTTTAATTCCACTTTTAAGACGAATCCCTGGCTGGAGCGTGCGATTATGACAGGAATTACCAGAGTGAGCAAGGAATCCATCTTCTCAGATCTGAATAATCTCAAAGTGGTAACTACGACTTCCGATGAATATGCCGATTGTTTTGGTTTTACAGAAGAAGAAGTATTTGCCGGGATGGATGAATATGGTTATACGGATAAGAACCGGGTGAAACAGTGGTATGATGGATTTCGCTTTGGTACACAGCAGGATATCTATAATCCGTGGTCTATATTAAACTACCTGGATACAGGAAAGCTCGGTATATACTGGGCTAACACCAGTTCTAACAGTTTGATAGACAAAATTATCCGGGAAGGAGACAGAGACATTAAGGCGGATTTTGAAGAACTGCTAAGAGGAGGGCATCTGCGAACCCGGATTGATGAACAGATTATATACAATCAGTTGGATGGAAATAAGAAGGCCATATGGAGTCTGCTTCTCGCCAGCGGATATCTGAAAGTGATTTCGTATGAAGTATACGAAGAGATGGATATAAATGACGGTTACGGAGATCCGGAATATGAGTTGGAACTCACAAACCTTGAGGTAAGTCTTATGTTCCGTAAGATGGTGGGAAGTTGGTTCTCAGAAGCAGGGGCTGATTATAATGATTTCATAAAAGCCCTTCTGCAGGGAAATGTGAATGCAATGAACATTTATATGAATCGCGTAGCGCTGGCAACCTTTAGTTATTTTGATACAGGAAGGAAGCCATCGGAGGATGCAGAACCGGAGCGTTTCTATCATGGCTTTGTACTGGGGCTCATGGTGGAACTGGCTGATCGGTATGCGATTACTTCAAACAGGGAGAGCGGGTTTGGCAGATATGATGTGCTGTTAGAACCGAAACGAAGCGGTGATGATGGGATTATCATGGAGTTTAAGGTGCATAATCCGGGTGATGAACAATCTCTTGGGGAAACCCTGCAGAACGCATTACAGCAGATAGAGGATAAGAATTATGAAGCAAGCCTGCGTGCCAAAGGAATCCCGGCAGAGAAAATCCGAAAATATGGGTTTGCATTTGAAGGAAAAACGGTTTTAATCGGGTAGCACAGTAATTAATGAAATCTCCGCCACTTTTTCTTTTTATGATTAAGTGACGGAGATTTATAATCTCTAGAACCCTAGTTCTTCTCCGATTAAAATTACTTTGATTCTTCCTTTCCGTCTGGAATGGCGTGTAATTACAATCTGACAGCACATGCAGTCTTGCGAATGGCAGTCACCGCAATGACCGAGTGCGGCACAAGGGGTACGGGTCCCCAGTCTGGCTGCATTCGGCGGTGCCGCATGTGTTCCGATTCGTTGTATGCCGGAATCCACATCATCCACAACTTTATTCATGCCGGCAAGGACGAGTACCTGTTCTGGACCGCAGAGCAGACATGCCAGACGGTTTCCGTTTCCGTCTATATTCACCAGTTCGCCGTCAATGGTAATGGCATTGGAACTCATCAGAAAATAGTCCGCGGCCATGGTTTCTAGGAAAATGGCTTTCTTTTCTTCCGGAGTTTTGGCGGTATCCCGGTCGATGAAACGTATAGAGGATGTACTTTGAATCGCATCCAGAAGACCGGACTCTCTCACAGTTGCGGAGCCGCCCATGCTGACTGTACCGCCTTCTTTCATAAGTTCCATGACCAGTGTTACGGCGTCCTCTTTGGTAGGACAGTAGAAAGCGTCTATGTTGCGTTTTTCAAAATTTTTTATCATGGTCTTTGCTAAAGTTTCATAAGCCTGTTGTTTGGGTGTCATAATCATTACCTCCTGCATTTCTATGGTATCTTTGTATATAACTTTTTTAATATCTTAGCATAGAAGTTCTTCCGATTCAACTTGATGTTTTGAGAAAAATATCGCATAATGATATCAATAATATAGTAAGACGAAATGAAAGACAGGAA
>ONED01000065.1 GCA_900316755.1 uncultured Eubacteriales bacterium | reverse complement strand
TGCAGGTCCGTCAAATAAGGGAACTTCGGCAACCCAGTATCTTGGAATTTATGTGTATGCAGATACGACTGTAAAACTTGCGGATGTAACCTGTGTAGATGAGAATGGAAACGATTTGGGCGTTAGGATTAATGCAGGAGCAGACGGTACGATTGTTCAGAATGAAATAACCACAGATACTATGAAGCTATGTGCATATACTCAGGATAAATTTGCAGAGTATCGCACCAATCATACGGCGCCGGCAGCAATCAGAGGCTATGCATTTGCAGGTTGGTATACGGATGCAGAGGGTGTGATGCCTGTGAAAGAGGCTGATTCCGTAACGAATAAGTATGTCTATGCAAAATATGTACCGGAGGATGTTCTGAGTGTCAAATTGCAGTTAACGAAAGGCACAACCACAGGAAGCAAAAAGACGGATATGCGTTTGATTACCTCAGTAGACAGCACACGGTACCAGTTGGTTGGGTTTGCCGTAACTGCAAAAGTGACAGTGGATGGTGATGAAAAAAATCAAACAAAAAAATATGAACAGTCTACCTGCTATAGTACGCTGAATGGAGCTGGTTTAACTTACTATCCGAGAGAGTTCCATGATGCATCCGAAAGCTTTATTACGAGCCTTTTAAAAGATATGCCTATAAGTGGCACTGATTTGAGTAAGGAAATTACGATTACACCATATTGGAAAACGATGGATGGCACTACTTATTATGGTGTGTCACGTACGATAACAAAGCAGCAGGCGTTAGATGCAGCTGCAGCTGCATCTTAGAAAAATGTTTGAAATGATAGGAGTTGGTAAGATGATGAAGTATGAAGAACCAATGTTAGATGTCTTATGTTGGGATGGTCTGGGGGATGTGGTTACGCTTTCGACTCAGAATGATATTGATATTAACAACGAACAGGGTGAAGATGGTAGTTGGCTTCTATAACTGTTCGGAAGCTTGGAGCTGTCGCATTTTGAAGCGGCAGCTCTGATATTATTGACAAGAAATGAGGCGAAGAGTGAATGGACATAATGGAGAAACTGACAGAGCATCGGAAAAAGTATCGACCGGTACCATTTTGGTCCTGGAATGATCGATTGGATATCGAAGAATTAAAAAAACAGATACGATGGATGCGAGAGGCAGGGATGGGTGGTTTTTTCATGCATGCTCGTTCGGGATTGCAGACGGAGTATTTATCTGAAGAGTGGATGCAATGTATCCGGGCATGTGCGAAAGAAGCAGAATGTCTCGGAATGGATGCATGGATTTATGATGAGAATGGATGGCCAAGCGGATTTGTAGGAGGAAAATTATTAGAAAAGGAATCAAATCGGGATCAGTATATTGATTATGCTTTTGGACAGTTGGATGAGGAGGCAGATGTATCTTATTGCGTGGATGGAGAAAAATTGATCCGTATTCAGCGAGGGGAAAAATCGAACGGTGAATGTCTTAATCTTTATATCAGAATTTCGGATTCTACGGTCGATATCCTAAATTCGGAAGTGACGGAACAGTTTCTTACTCTGACGCATCAAAAGTATCAAGAACTATTTGGGGAGGAGTTTTCACAAAAGATTAAGGGCTTTTTTACGGACGAACCACAGTATTATCGTTGGAAAACTCCTTATACGCCTATGATAGCCGGATTATTTAAGGAAGAATATCATGAGGATATATTGGATGAACTTGGACTTTTATTTGTAGAAAAAGAGAACTATCGCACGTTCCGATATCGTTACTGGTGTGGAATGCAGAAATTGATGCTGACGCATTTCGCAAAGAAAATCTATGACTGGTGCGAAGAAAGACAGGTGAGATTTACCGGGCACTTTATTGAAGAGAGGGCACTTGGATTTCAGATTATGTGCTGTGGCGGGGTTATGCCATTTTATGAATACGAACATATTCCGGGGATAGACTGGTTAAATCGAGTGACTGACAACGAACTGCCACCTCGACAGGTAGCAAGTGTGGCATGTCAGATGGGAAGGAAACAGGTGCTTACAGAAACATTTGCCGGATGTGGATGGAACGCTACTCCGGCGCAGCTTCGACGGATTGCCGGGTTCCAGTTCGCAAACGGAGTAAATATGGTTTGTCATCATCTGGTTCCATATTCAGAGCGTGGACAGCGAAAACGGGATTATCCGACTCATTTTACCAAGTTAAATCCATGGGTAAAAGAAGAATTCTGTAAATTTAACGATTATCTTACAAATCTCGGCTGTATTCTGGCGGAGGCGAAGGAACCGGTAAATGTGGCAGTCTTGCATCCTATTAGGAGTGCATACTTTGATTATAAACGCGAGAATCCACAAAAGTTTATTATGGAATTGGAGGAGAGTTTTTCGAGAGTGCTCCGCACATTTTCCAGTCGTGGAATTGCTTATCATCTCTTGGATGAAACACTATTGGAAAGGCATGGATTTGTAAAAGAGACGCAGATTGGTTGCGGAAAATGTTCTTATGACTATCTTGTACTTCCAAAGATGTATACAATGGGAAAGGAAACCGAAAGACTACTTGCCCAGTATGTTGCAAATGGAGGAAAAGTACTGCTTCTTGAGGGAGTCCCCCGGTATCTGGAAGGAGAGTTGTTTGATTACAAATATCTTCGGTCAAATTGTACATTAGAAGAGATTATGGCATCACAACCTTTTGGGGTGGGAAATTTTGATACGGAGCTTTACTATGCATACCGGATTTTAGATGGAAAACCGCTGATGTTTGTACAGAATGCATCTTCTGAAAGAAGTTATGTGCAGAGCTTTTGGTTTGCAGATGGAAGTCGTTCTTTTACAGCATTTAATCCGGTTTCAATGAAAGAGAAGAAATTGCCTCTTACTGTGTCTTTGAACCCTGATGAAGCCCTATTGCTGTTTCCGGAAGTTTGTGAAGTTTGTGATGAAGAGAAGAGCACAAATATAGAACTTAAATTTTCAGAGACGAAAGTGGATTTTGAAGAAAATTATATGACGATAGATCAAGTTTCTTATTCAAAGGATGGGGAGACATATTCAGAGCCGATGTTGGTTTATGAACTCTTTCAGCAATTATTGAAGGAACGTTATCAGGGAGCGCTGTGGCTGAGATTTTCATTTGAAATTCAAACATTGCCGGAGTCCATTTCGCTTATATCCGAGTATAAAGCTGCCGGAGCGCAATGGATGAATGGTCAAGAACTGAATTTTACAAGCGATTGGGAAGAAGATAGAAATTTTCAAATGGCTGATATTACAGGTTTCGTGAAAATCGGAAGGAATAGTTATGAGGTTCAGCTTGATTGGTATCAGAGTGAAAAAACATACTATGCTTTGTTTGGAGAAAATGTAACAGAAAGTCTCAAAAACTGTATTGTATATGACAGTGAGCTGGAAGCAGTATATTTGTGTGGGCGTTTTGGGGTATACGGTACGTCAGGGTTTGTTTCGTGTGATGCAAATTGGGCATGCGCAGAAAACTTTTATATTGGCAAGGTGCCTGAAAAGTTAACGGAGCTTGTAACAGATGGTTTTCCATTCTTTCGTGGAACATTTAAAATTTATCAGGATATAAGGATCGATTCCAATAGTGTTGTACTTCAACTTCCGGGAAATTACCTTACTGCAAAGGTATGGGTAAATGGACAGAAAACAGGTGAAGTATTCTTTGAACGAGAAATTGACATTTCTCCTTATGTTTGCAGGGGAAACAATAAAGTAGTTGTAGAGTACACAATAGGTAATCAGAATTTTTTTGGACCTCTGCATTTAGAGGATGTAAATCGTTTTATTGGTCCGGGTTCTTTTGAAGAATATACGTATCCAAGAGAACAGGGCGAACCATATGTTTATAAATTTCAACGCTTTTGGTAGAGAAATTTGAAAAAAGAATAAGAGGTAAGAGATGATGTTGGATAGATTAAAAGAGAAGAACCCCGGAATGAAGATGTATTCCGTGCTGGATAAAGAGTTTGAGCAGAGAAAGTAGGAGGAGAAGGTCCTATGCATACATTTGAACAATTGATGAGCCCCGTATGGGGATCTGAAATTATCTATGATGAGTTTTTAACCATGGTAAAAACTAACGGCATTGCAGAGGCACCATTGCTTTTTTTACCCAAGGAAGTCTTATCCGTCACAAGCGCAGATAAAACTATAACATACGAAGAGGGAAAAGATTGGGAAATTCAAGGAGATATCTTTCGCCTTAGCAAAGAGAGTCGTATCTTTTCATTTGAGGAAAATGACCTTATCTTTGAGGAAAATAGGCCGGACGAATGTTTCCCTACAATAGATGGAAAATACTCTCTTTTTTGCGAAGGACATTTTTTTCACGACAGACAGATTTGCATTACATACAAAAAGTCAGAAGGTAGTCTTGGATTTGTTCCTGGGTTTTCAGGAGCACTTCTGAGAAAAACCTTGGAAACGCTTCGCCATGGGGAAAAACTGAAAATGGTATTGTATGGAGATAGTATTGCAGCGGGTGCGAACAGCAGCGGCACCACGCTTACTACACCATTTTTGCCAACATGGGGGAATTTGTTTGCCGAGAATCTGGAGCGTCATTATGGTACGAAAGTGGAATTTGTAAATACAGCAGTTGGTGGTAAGGATTCCTATTGGGGAGTTGAGAATGCACAAAAGCGAGTAGGGGATTACGCCCCCGATTTGGCAGTGATTGCCTTTGGTATGAACGACCGCGACAGAGGAGATGTCTTTGCGGAAAATATCAAAAAAATTATGGAACGCATCAGGCGGGTCTCTAAGGATACGGAGTTTATTTTGTGTGCAACGACCGTTCCAAATAAACATTTAGAAGGCTTCTATCGTTATCAGAACGAGTATTTTGCTGCGCTTCGTAAACTGCAGCAGGAAGGAACTGCGATTGCAGATTTCTACGGCATGCAGAAATGTTTACAAAATAGGAAAAGATTTATAGATATGACGGGTAACAATGTGAATCACCCAAATGATTTTTTGATTCGATGTCATGCGCAGTTGCTCTCTGCGATGTTGATAGAGAACATACAGGAAATAGAGTAAAGTCATGATAAAAAAGGAGAACAACAAGATGAAAACAATATTATTTCAAGGAGATTCTATTACAGATGCAGGGAGAAATAAGGAGGACAATGAAAACCTTGGATTTGGATATCCTTATTTTATAGGGAGCAGATTGGCTTTGGAAAGTCCGGGAAAGTTTCATTTTCTCAATAAAGGGATAGGTGGAAACAAAATTGTAGATTTGTATGCCCGCATGAAAATTGATATTATCAATTTGAAACCGGATGTCATGACACTTTTGATTGGAGTGAATGATGTCTGGCATGAATTGGCTCAGGGAAACGGTGTGAGTACAGAAAAATTCAGGAAGATTTATGGTATGCTCTTGGAAGAACTGCGGGAAGCACTTCCCAATATGAAAATCATACTGATAGAACCTTTTGTTTTAAAGGGAAGCGGTACGTCAGGACAAATAGAGGTGTTTCGGGCTGAAGTGGAAGAGAAGGCAACGGTAGTAGGTGAGCTTGCAAAAGAGTTTGGGTGTTCGTTGGTTTCTTTTCAAAAAGATTTGGATGAACTGGAAAGTCAGGCGCCGGAAGGGTATTGGCTGTGGGATGGAGTTCATCCAAATGGTTGCTTCCATCAGTATATGGCAGACAAATTAATTCCCATTATTTGTGCAGAGGCAGAGAAAGAATGTTTTTAAAAGGCGACAAGAAAGCTATGAGAATTGCAACAGAAATTGATTCTACAGCACAATATGTAGGAGAAGAGCGAGCGATTGAGTATATTGCGAAAGCCGGATTTGATGCATGGGATTTTTCGATGTTTGGAATTTGAAGGTAAGAATTGTAGGTACCCCTCTTGACAGAAAATCTGATTGAGGAGGGGCGGCTGTCGCATTAACAAATTCTGGCGAGACTTTTTTGGCGGACGATTTCATCTGCGTTTGCAACATATACACTTTTTGCGGCTTCGTTTAAGTATTCATTTTTTTTCTGCAACCATCTTAAGTTCCTCCCATGTCTTGGCTTTGAAAAGACGCGCCCAGTAGTCTATTTGAAAAACCTTGTCTTCTTCTGTCGCCAGTTCTATATGGTTTAAGGCTACCACAGAAAGTTTAAATTTGCTACTGAATATCTTATGATTTTTGAGGACAGTTTGAGGTCATTGTCTGTGGTTTGCATTTGCATTATATTTGGACATGCTAATGCAGCTTTGCGAAAAAACATCCAAAATGGATGATGTAGAAAGGGAAGAAATGGTAATTTGATAACACTTTTTAGCCGATTGGACATTATGAAGGAATGGGAGGAATTAAATGTCCGAAAATTCTTGAAAACATGGACGTTAGCACTTGTTTTGAAGTACATTTGTCCAAAGCATTAAGAATAATGATTTTTCGAATTTCTAACCGGAAGAGGTCAAGAAGAACATGAAGAAAAGTTGTTTGTGGTCGCCCAATTTTGTTCTTGACATACTCATCCCCAATCGTTTATACTGGAGTTCCACATAGATGATGGCTCTGTAGAAAGAAGCTGTCACATATCTATTTCAAGTTTAAAAGATTTCAAACTTTCTAGAAAATCTTCTCAAAATTCGAGGATATTTCCAGAAACAGAAACAAAAAAATGATTCAAAGTAAAAAATAGTAAAAGGTCATTGTCTGTGGTTCGCGTTTGCGATAGAATATTGGTAACAGCTTCTTTCTATGGTTTTACGGAAAGGAAAAACTAGTAGATGGAGGAAAAAGAGAAAAAAGAGAAGATCCCCGCACACATTTCACAGCACGAGGATACGGTGCTGAAAGCAACGGCACAGTTCTTTCAGGAGGAAATCCTGCCGGTGCTGAACATTGAAGGAACGGTTGTCAGCGTCCTGCCTACGGAAGGCATTCATCTGGAGCTTCGGAAAGGCTTTGAAGATTTTAATTATCTGATGAGCGATGACACGATAAAGCATTTCGAGTTTCAGAGCACCAACGAGGGAAAAGCAGGCCTAAAGCGATTTCGGATGTACGAATCTCAGTTGAGCTATCAGCATGGGAAGGCAGTCACCACCTATGTCCTGTTTTCGGGAAACATTCAGAACCCGATGACAGAGTATACGGAAGGCATCAATACATACCGGATTCAGCCGATTATCATGAAAGGGAAAGACGCGGATACTGTGATTGCAGAACTAAAGAGAAAAATAGAGACGAAAGAAGAACTTACGAAAGCAGACCTGTTGCCCTTGGTGTTATGCCCTTTGATGGGAGGTGCGA
>ONED01000062.1 GCA_900316755.1 uncultured Eubacteriales bacterium | reverse complement strand
TGGAGCAGCGCATCGGTTCCTACGCTGCTGATTAGTGCTGGAACGTTTCTTTTGGGCTGGCTTACCGCGAGCAAGCTGGGCGGAGAGTAAAAAAATTCTTTACATTTGGTAAAAAATGTATTAAAATTAGATGAAGTTTCATAAATAAATCATATAAGGTTCAGACTTCGCAGGTGAGGTTTACATGCCGCATCTGCGTTTTTTTATGTGATAGGCAATTCCTATCACATAAAAGTGATAGGCACAGGTCTGGAGCGAGAGTAATTTACAGAGGAGGAAATGATTTTATGGTGGAATTTATCACAAAGGTAAATGGCGTGGTCAACAATTTTGTCTGGGGTGTTCCCATGCTCGTACTGCTGGTAGGGACAGGAATCCTGATGACATTGCTTACCAAGTTTTTCCAGCTGTCCCATATCGGACATTGGATGAAAAATACGATTGGAGGTATTTTCAAAGACAAGTCCGTAACGAAGCATACGGAAAAACATGACCATCAGATTTCACAGTTCCAATCTCTTTGCACCGCACTGGCGGCTACGATTGGAACGGGTAACATCGTGGGTGTGGCATCCGCATTGGTGAGCGGTGGTCCCGGAGCGATTTTCTGGATGTGGATTGTAGCATTTTTCGGAATGATGACAAACTATTCGGAGAATGTACTGGGTATCTTTTACCGCAGAAAGAACGCAAACGGAGAGTGGAGCGGAGGTCCCATGTACTATCTGAAAGACGGACTTGGCAGCAAGAAAGGCTGTAAAGCCATCGGCGCGATTCTGGCAGTCCTGTTTGCCGTGTTCTGTCTGCTTGCATCTTTCGGAATCGGAAATATGAGCCAGATTAACTCCATTGCGGAAAATATGAATGCGGCATTTTCCATTCCAAAACTGATTACAGGGATTGCCCTTATGGTGATTGCGGCTCTGGTGGTAGTAGGCGGGATTAAACGAATCGCTTCCGTCGCAGAAAAGCTGGTGCCGTTTATGGCGATTGTCTATGTGCTGGGTGCAATCGTTGTATTTGTTGTAAATATCGATCAGGCGGGAGCCGTGTTTGGTGCTATTATGAAAGGTGCTTTTGGCCTTCGGGCAGTCGGCGGCGGTATCGTAGGAGCCGGCGTAAAGCAGGCACTTACCTGGGGAATGAAACGAGGCGTATTCTCCAATGAGGCAGGACTTGGTTCTTCGGTTATGGTACATTCCAATTCCAACGTAAAAGAACCGGTGCGTCAGGGAATGTGGGGAATCTTTGAAGTATTTGCAGATACCATCGTAGTATGTACGCTGACTGGATTTGCGGTACTGTCTTCCGGTCTGATTGACCTGAACACGGGAGCAGTATTAAGTACACAGTCCGGTTCCGCACTGGTGGGGGAAGCCTTTTCCACGGTATTTGGAGGTATCGGACAGTCCTTTATCGCAGTTGCCATCCTGCTATTTGCATTTACCACCTGCCTTGGATGGAGCCATTACGGAACAAAGGCATTTGAATATCTGTTCGGTACGAAATCCACGATTGTATATCGCGTGATTTTTGTAGTATTCATTTTGTGCGGGGCTACGATGAAGCTGGATTTGGCATGGGATTTGTCAGATACATTTAACGGGCTTATGGCAATCCCGAACTTAATCGGAGTCATTTGTCTGTCACCGTTGGTATATCGCATTACGAAGAACTACGTAGAGCGTGTGATAAAAGGAAAAGATGTTAAGCCGATGCTGTCGGTATTCCCGGACATTCAGGCGGAGCAGGAAGCAAGGGACTAACATAACAGATTTTAAATAGTTTACCTACATAATGAGGCAGTCTTCAGGGTCATTTTGAGGACTGCCTTTTTCTGTCATTGACAGCAAAACAGAAACTTTCTATAATTAAGATAATTGTTTCGAACGTTGAGGAGGCAGATGGATATGAGAAGAGAAGAAACCAGAGTGATTCAGATTGGCGACCGCAAAATCGGCGGCGGAAATCCGATTGCGATTCAGTCTATGACCAATACAAGAACGGAAGATGTGGAGGCTACAGTAGCGCAGATTTTGGCGCTGGAAAAAGCCGGATGCGAGATTATCCGGTGCGCGGTTCCGACGATGGAAGCAGCCAAAGCGCTTGCAGAAATCAAGAAGCGGATTCACATTCCGCTGGTGGCGGACATTCATTTTGACTATCGACTGGCAATTGCAGCCATTGAGCACGGCGCAGACAAGATTCGGATTAACCCCGGCAATATCGGGGACGTGTCCAGAGTAAAGGCCGTCGTAGAAAAGGCGAAGGAATACGGGATTCCGATTCGTGTGGGCGTGAACAGCGGTTCTCTGGAAAAAGAACTGGTGGAGAAATACGGCGGTGTCACCGCAGAGGGCATTGTAGAGAGTGCTCTTCATAAGGTGCACCTGATTGAGGACATGGGATATGAGAATCTGGTAGTGAGCATCAAATCTTCAGATGTGTTGATGTGTGTAAAGGCGCATGAATTGATTGCAAAGCAGTGTGATTATCCGCTGCATATCGGGATTACAGAGTCAGGAACGCTGCTTTCCGGAAACATCAAATCTTCGGTGGGACTTGGCATCATGCTCTATCAGGGGCTTGGAGACACGATTCGGGTATCTCTGACCGGAGACCCGCTGGAGGAAATCAAATCTGCCAAATTGATTCTAAAGACGCTGGGACTTCGAAAGGGCGGGATTGAGGTGGTATCGTGCCCGACCTGTGGGAGAACGAAGATTGATTTGATTGGTCTGGCAAATCAGGTGGAAAACATGGTGGCAGACATTCCGCTGGATTTAAAAGTGGCAGTGATGGGCTGTGTGGTAAACGGTCCCGGGGAAGCAAAAGAGGCAGATATCGGAATCGCCGGAGGAATCGGAGAGGGTCTTTTGATTAAAAAGGGACAGATTATAAGGAAAGTGAAAGAAGAAGAGCTGCTGGAGGCACTCCGACAGGAGCTTCTGAATTGGGAGAGATAGGAGTAAAAGAATGGAAAAAAAATTCTTTGATGTGTTTCCAACATTAAAAATGAAGGAACAGACGCAGACTCTGTTTGCAGATGTGGAAGTGACGAAGGTTGCGACCAATGCAGACAGGGATTATCTGCATGTCCATATTTTGAGCACGCACCTGATACCAAAAAAGGTGGTTGTGGAAGTGGAACAGGCAATCAAAGACCAATTGTTTCATAGGACCCGGATTCAGATAAAGCTGGTAGAATCCTATCAGTTGTCGGAGCAGTATACCCCGGAAAATTTAATGCAGGAATACTATGACAGCATTCTGTTTGAAATCAAACACCGCAGTGTGGTGGAGCATAACATGCTAGCTAATGCAGACTACCGGTTTGAAGGGGAAGATACGCTGCTAATCCAGTTTTCGGATTCGATAGTGGCGCAGGAAAAATCGGCGTCTATCATAGCATTTCTTTCGGAGATTTTCAAAGAGCGCTGTCACGTACCCGTTCACGTGGAGGTATCCTACCGGAAAGCGAAAGAGAGCAGGATGCAGGAGGATAACGCCCTTCGCCTTCAGCAGGAAATCAATGCAATCGTAGAGGAAAATGCGGCGAAGCATAAGGAAGTGCGGGAAGAAAAAGAGGCGCAAAAGGCAGAGCGGAAGGCGGCGAAAGAGGAGAGGGCGAAGCAATTTGCAGCGAAGAAGACAGAGTTTTATCGCTCTCCCAAAAAGTCGGATGACCCCAATCTGATTTATGGACGTGATTTTGAGGGAGATACGATAGAACTGTCCCAGGTTGTGGGGGAAATGGGAGAAATCATCTTTCGTGGAAAAGTCCTCAGTACCGAAACGCGGGAAATCCGCAACGAGAAAACGATTTTTTCATTTGCAGTGACGGATTTTACAGACAGCATTATGGTAAAGATGTTTCTTCGGAATGAACAGGTTCCGGAGATTCTGGGGGAGATTCATCCGGGTGCCTTTTTGAAAATCAGAGGGGTGACCAATATTGACCGGTTCGACAATGAGCTGACCATCGCTTCTGTTGCAGGAATTAAGAAAATCCCGGATTTTACGGTGAGCAGAAAGGACGTAAGTCCCAAAAAGCGGGTGGAGCTTCACTGTCATACCAAGATGAGTGATATGGACGGGGTTTCGGATGTGCTGGATATTGTAAAGCGGGCTCATGACTGGGGGCATAAAGCGATTGCCATCACCGACCATGGGGTAGTACAGGCATTTCCCGAGGCCAACCATTACATAGAGAAACTGGATAAGGAAGACCCGTTTAAAATCATTTATGGGGTAGAGGCATATCTGGTAGATGATTTGACGAATATTGTGGTTCGTGCCGGAGAACAGACTCTGAAAGATACTTACGTGGTATTTGACATCGAGACGACCGGATTCAGTTCTGTGAAGGATCATATTATCGAGATTGGGGCCGTGAAGGTGGAAAACGGAAGGATGACAGAGCGGTACAGTACGTTTGTAAATCCGGGTGTGCCGATTCCGTTTCGAATCACAAGCCTCACGAGTATTACTGATGAAATGGTCATGGATTCGCCCAAAATTGATGTGGTACTGCCGGAGTTTTTAGAGTTTGTAGGGGATGCAGTGCTTGTGGCACACAACGCGGCCTTTGATGTGGGATTTATAGAACAGAATTGCAAAAATCTGGGATTGCCCCACGAATATACCTATTTGGATACGGTGGCACTGGCAAGGGTGCTTCTGCCGACCCTGTCCAAATATAAATTGAATGTAGTGGCAAAGGCGCTTGGCATTTCTCTGGAGAATCATCATCGTGCAGTGGACGATGCGGGGGCAACGGCAGAGATTTTTGAGCGGTTTGTTTCCATGCTGGAAGAGAGGGGACTTCGCACTTTAAAAGAAGTCAATCAGTTCGGAGAGCTGAATCCGGATGCCATTAAAAAGATGCCCACGTATCATGCAATTATTCTTGCACAAAATAATGTAGGCAGAGTGAATCTCTACCGGCTGATTTCCATGTCGCATCTGACCTATTATGCGAGAAGACCCCGAATTCCAAAGACCGAGTTTTTGCGCCATCGGGAAGGGCTTCTGATTGGAAGTGCCTGCGAGGCAGGGGAGCTTTACCAGGCGCTTCTGGAGCACAAATCGGAGGAAGCCATTGCAAAACTGGTGAACTTCTATGATTATCTGGAAATTCAGCCCCTTGGAAACAACCGGTTTATGATAGAAAGCGAGAAGCAGGAAGACATTCATTCCATGGAGGATTTGATGGACTTAAACCGGAAAATCGTAAAGCTGGGAGAAGAGTTCCATAAGCCGGTAATAGGCACCTGTGACGTCCATTTTCTGGATCCGGAGGATGAAGTATACAGAAGGATTATTATGGCAGGAAAAGGGTTTGCGGATGCAGACGAGCAGGCCCCTTTATATCTTCGCACCACGGAGGAAATGTTGGAGGAATTTGCCTACCTGGGTTCCAAAAAGGCACAGGAGATTGTGATTGACAATCCAAACAGGATTGCAGATATGGTGGAAAAGATTTCCCCGGTCAGACCGGATAAATGTCCGCCTGTCATTGAAGATTCCGATAAAACGCTCCGCGAAATCTGCTATTCGAAAGCGCACAGCATGTACGGGGAAGAATTGCCCCACATCGTTGTGGAACGTCTGGAAAGAGAGCTGAATTCTATCATCTCCAACGGGTTTGCCGTGATGTATATTATTGCGCAGAAATTGGTGTGGAAATCCGTAGAAGACGGTTATCTGGTGGGCTCCCGTGGCTCCGTAGGCTCTTCGTTCGTGGCGACCATGGCCGGGATTACGGAGGTAAATCCCCTAAGTCCACATTACTACTGCACCCATTGCCATTACAGTGATTTTGAGTCGCCGGAAGTCCGAAAATATGCCGGAGGCTGTGGCTGGGATATGCCGGACAAAAACTGCCCGGTCTGCGGACAGCCGCTTGTGAAGGACGGATTCGACATTCCGTTTGAGACCTTCCTTGGATTTAAGGGGAACAAAGAGCCGGATATTGACCTTAACTTTTCCGGAGATTACCAGAGCAATGCCCATAAATATACGGAGGTGATTTTCGGGGACGGACAGACCTACCGCGCCGGAACCATTGGTACACTGGCGGATAAGACGGCATATGGCTACGTGAAAAATTATTATGAAGAGCGGGGACAGCGAAAACGAAAGTGTGAGGTGGAGCGATTATCTGTGGGCTGTACGGGCGTGCGAAGGAGTACCGGTCAGCATCCGGGAGGAATCATTGTACTTCCTATCGGGCAGGACATTAACTCCTTTACCCCGGTACAGCATCCGGCAAATGATATGACGACGGATATTGTGACGACCCATTTTGATTACCATTCCATTGACCACAACCTGCTGAAGCTGGATATTCTCGGACACGATGATCCGACGATGATTAAGATGCTGGAGGAACTGGTGAGTCAGCTTACCGGGGAGCCTTTTGTGGCAACTAAGATTAAACTGGACGACCCGGGGGTAATGCAGCTGTTTGCAGACACCAGTTCTCTTGGAATCACTCCGGATGATATCGGCGGATGTCCGGTAGGGTGTCTTGGGATTCCGGAGTTCGGCACGGATTTCGTTATCCAGATGGTGGTAGATACAAAGCCAAAGACGCTTTCGGACTTAATCCGGATTTCCGGACTTTCCCACGGAACCGATGTCTGGCTGAACAATGCCCAGACATTGATTGAGGAAGGAAAGGCCACGATTTCCACGGCAATCTGTACCCGTGACGATATCATGACCTTTTTAATCAACAGCGGAATGGAAAGTGAGACTTCATTTAAAATCATGGAAGCAGTCCGAAAGGGAAAGGTGGCAAAGGGAAAATGCGACCAGTGGTCAGAGTGGAAAGAGGATATGAAAGCACATGGAATCCCGGACTGGTATATCTGGTCCTGTGAAAAGATTAAATATATGTTCCCGAAAGCCCATGCGGCGGCTTATGTCATGATGGCGTACCGAATCGCATACTGTAAGGTGTATTATCCGCTGGCTTACTACGCAGCATATTTCAGCATCCGTGCCAATGCATTTTCCTATGAGCTGATGTGCCAGGGGCAGGAAAAACTGGAATACTATATCCGCGATTACAAAAAGCGCAGCGACAGCCTTACCAACAAAGAACAGGATACGCTGAAGGATATGCGTCTGGTGCAGGAGATGTATGCGAGAGGGTTTGAATTTTTGCCCATCGACCTCTACCGGTCTCAGGCGACGAAGTTTCAGATTAGATAAGGCGGCGGATGCCGTGGAGATGGCAGCAAAGGACGGTCCGTTCCTTTCTAAGGATGATTTCCGGCAGCGGACCAAGGTCAGCAAAACGGTCATAGATTTTATGGCGGATTTGGGGCTGTTTGGAGATCTGCCGGAATCAAACCAGTTATCTTTATTCGATTTTTAAGGGTGAAAAAAGAGGTGGACTTTACAAGTTTACTGTGCTAAAATGTAGCAGTAGAAAGATTACTGCAAAGGGGAGACCTGATATGGGAAAGACGATTCGGACAGAAGCCGTTGACAGTTTGTTTGATGCTATCATGTGCTTAGAAAATAAGGAAGAATGTTATACTTTTTTTGAAGATATTTGTACAGTAAACGAATTACTGTCATTGTCGCAGCGTTTTGAGGTGGCAAAGATGCTGAGGGAGCAGAGGACTTATCTTGAAATAGCGGAAAAGACAGGGGCATCCACGGCGACCATCAGCCGTGTAAATCGTTCTTTGAATTATGGGAATGATGGATACGATATGGTTTTTAAACGTATGGAGAAATGAAAACAGGCAGGGCTATCGCAATAGCCCTGTTATTTCTTTTTGTTCTCTTTGGCGGGCTCCGGTTCTTCCGCCACCGTGTCTATCAGTTTTTCAATAATCATTTTTTTTACATAGACATCCAAACTGAGCATGCAGATGAAGGAGAAGAATTGAAGCATCTCTTTCTCCTCTTCTTTGGCATCCGAAAATGTTTTTTTCGATGCCTCGAAAATCTCTTTCATATCATCCTGAAGGATGTGCGTGCGTTCTTTTTCAAAAGCACAGACTTCATCATAGATACGTGCCAAATCCGGAGATTCTTTTGCATGGAAATATTTTTCCGTGATAGGAGAGAGCAGCTTCTCAATATCGCTGATGGAGAGGATGCTCTTGAAATAATAAATGAATGTCAATACCATCAGATGCTCTTTCGAATATTTTTTCTTGACCGGCGGCGGTAACAAATCATTTTTCGCATAATTGTTAATCATGGTCTTGGTTAAAATCTTGTCATCCGGGTAGCGCTTTGTTGCCTGCAGCTTGTTTTCCATGAAAGAAGTCACCTGATCCATATATAAGTCAATATTTGGAATATCGTCTGATTTTACAAAATCAATTCTGGCAATGCTCTCCAAAATACTGTTTAATAAGTTGTTTTTATCTATCGTCATATCATCACCTCAATACCACTATTATAAAGTAATCAAAACTACATAACAAGTGTTTTGTGAAAATATTTTCAGATGCGTTTTTTAGATGACAGGGGAGCGAAGTTATATTATAATAAAAAGCACGGATGAAAAAAGGAGTCGTCATTATGAGCATTTATGATACTTTAAATAGAGAACAGAGGGAAGCCGTGCTGCACACAGAGGGACCGCTTCTGATTCTGGCAGGAGCCGGCTCGGGAAAAACAAGAGTTTTGACCCACCGGATTGCCTATTTGATTGATGAGATGGGAGTGAATCCATGGAATATCCTTGCTATTACCTTTACGAATAAGGCGGCAGGCGAGATGCGGGAGAGAGTGGATAAGATTGTAGGTTTTGGCTCAGAGAGCATCTGGGTGAGTACGTTTCACTCTACTTGTGTCCGGATTCTGCGCAGATATATTGACCGGCTGGGATATGACACCAATTTTACGATTTATGATACGGATGACCAGAAGACGCTGATGAAGGATGTCTGTAAGCTTTTGCAGATGGATACAAAAATTTATAGAGAAAGAAGTCTTATGTCGGAGATTTCGGCGGCAAAAAATGAGTTTATCTCGCCGAAGGAGTATGAATTGAATGCGGCAGGGGATTATCACAGGCAGAAGATTGCAACGGTCTACTGGGAATATGAGAAGCAGATGCGTGCCAACAATGCGCTGGATTTTGATGATTTGCTGGTGAAGACGGTACAGCTTTTAGAGACACAGCCGGATGTCCTTTCCTATTATCAGGAGCGGTTCCGCTATATTATGGTGGATGAGTATCAGGATACCAATACCGTGCAGTTCAAGCTGATTAGCACTCTGGCGCGCAAATACCGGAATCTCTGTGTCGTGGGGGACGATGACCAGTCCATTTATAAGTTTCGCGGAGCCAATATCCGGAACATTCTGGATTTTGAAAAGGTATTTGAAGATGCTTATGTGATTAAACTGGAACAGAATTATCGCTCCACGGAGACCATCCTGAATGCGGCAAATGCCGTGATTGCAAATAACATGGGGAGAAAGCAGAAACGTCTCTGGACGGAAAACGGAGAAGGGGATCGGATTGCATTTCGTCAGTTTGAGGATGCCTATGAGGAGGCAGAATTTGTGGCAGGGGATATCCAGAGGCATGTGAGAGAGGGAAGCCGCACCTACCGCGACCACGCGGTATTGTATCGTACCAATGCGCAGTCCCGACTGTTTGAAGAGGCATGTATTGCAAAGAATATTCCGTACAAAGTAGTGGGAGGTGTGAATTTCTATGCCAGACGGGAAATCAAGGATCTGCTTGCCTATTTAAAGACCATTGACAACGGAAAAGATGATTTGGCGGTACGACGTATCATTAACGTGCCGAAGCGGGGAATCGGGCTTACGACGATTAACCGGGTGCAGGAAAACGCCATGGAACGGGGCGTCGGATTTTATGAGGCACTCCGTACAGCAGACATGATACCGGGAATAGGAAGAAGTGCCACGAAGCTGGAATCCTTTATGGCGCTGATGGAGCATTTCAAAGAACAGGCAAAGACCATGTCCATTTCGGATTTGATGCAGCTTGTGATTGATATGACCGGTTATGAGGAAGAGCTTCAGAGTGAAGGGCAGGAAGAATTTGAAAAGAGAAAAGAAAATATAGATGAATTCAGGAGCAAAATTGCATCCTACGAGGAATCCTGTGAGGAAGAGGCGACGCTTAGCGGATTTTTGGAAGAGGTCGCATTGGTGGCAGACATTGACAGTCTGGAGGAAGACAGTGATTATATCGTTCTGATGACGCTGCACAGTGCAAAAGGTCTGGAATTTCCGGAGGTATATCTTACGGGAATGGAAGACGGGGTTTTTCCAAGCTATATGACGATTACCGCAGATGATCCCGCCGAGGTGGAAGAGGAGAGAAGACTCTGTTATGTGGGGATTACCCGTGCACAGGAAAATCTTACCATGACCTGTGCAAGGAGACGTATGCTGCGCGGGGAAACACAGTATAATAAAATGTCAAGATTCCTAAGGGAAGTTCCGGTTGAGTTACTGTCTACCGGAAACCGGTTTTCTGAGGATGATTTTCAGATGCCGAAGCAGGAAGCGTATTTTCAGGCAAAACAAACCTTTCGAACAAAGGCTTATCAGCGTCCGATTCAATCGTTTGGTGTGAAAGCCGGGGAGAAGCTTCCGTATGATGTGGGCGACCGGGTGAGGAGCATGAAATACGGCGAAGGACTGGTGATCGGCATTGCAGAAGGTGGGAGAGATTACGAAGTGACGGTGGAATTTGACCGCGCAGGAGTGAAAAAAATGTTTGCAACGTTTGCAAAACTTACGAAAATTGTATAAAAATCGAAAATCTACATATGGTAATATTATCGGAATGATGGTATAATATGTATATTGTTAAGGAGTTTTAAGATGAAGCGGAAAGGATGTGGCTTTATGAACAAAATCGAGGATATGATTACAGAGACAAAATTGTATGAAATGTTACGCAAAAGGGATCAGGATAAGGTAAAGAAAACATTGCTTTGCATCGTAGCCATTATTGGTGCTGTGGCAGCTGTTGCCGGGATTGCATATGCAGTATATCGTTTCCTGACACCAAATTATCTGGAAGATTTTGAAGAAGATTTCGATGATGATTTTGAAGACGATTACTTTGAAGAAGATGAGCTGTAAGAGCAGACCGTTCCATCGTATGGAGAATGTAAAAACTGTCGGGATTTATGAAAAATAACGGCAGTTTTTTCATGTCATCCGGATGAAATAAGAGGAGAGGAAATCAGTATTGATGAAAAAGGGACAAATATACGAGGGATTGATTGAAAAAGTGGAGTTTCCGAATAAGGGAATTGTCTCAGTAGAAGGGGAAGAGAAAAAGGTCATTGTCAAAAATGGGATTCCGGGGCAACGGATTCGGTTTGCCGTCAATAAAATGCGAAAAGGGAAAGCGGAAGGCCGGCTTTTGGAAGTACTGGAAGCATCTCCGTTAGAACAGCGGGAGCCGGTGTGCAGTATTTTTCCGGCCTGTGGCGGTTGTATGTATCAGACGATGCCATATGACGAACAGCGAAGGATGAAGGAGCAGCAGGTGAAGGAAATCTTAGATGCTGCCGTGCAGGGAGACTACATTTTCGAAGGGGTGAAAGCGAGCCCGAAGGAATTTGCGTATCGAAATAAGATGGAGTTTTCTTTCGGGGATGCGTATAAAGACGGACCGCTTTCTTTGGGACTTCATAAAAAGGGAAGTACATACGATGTACTGACCGCAGCGGACTGTAGGCTGGTACATGAAGATTTGACCAAAATCTTAAGCAGTGTGCTTTCGTATTTCCGTCAAAGGGAAGTGAGCTATTATAAAAAGATGCAGCATACGGGATATCTGCGCCATTTGCTTTTGCGGCGCGGGGATGCAACCGGGGAGATTCTTGTGAACCTAGTGACGACGACACAGGAGACGCATGACCTTAAGCCTCTTGTGGAAGAATTGTTGAAACTGGAATTGGAAGGAAGGATTGTGGGAATTCTGCATATTCTCAACGACTCTCTGTCTGATGTGGTACAGAGCGATGAGACAAAAGTGTTGTACGGGCAGGATTTCTTTTATGAGAAGCTTCTTGGAATGGAGTTTAAGATTACGCCTTTTTCTTTCTTTCAGCCAAATTCGGGAGCAGCAGAAGTGCTGTACCGCACGGTGAGAGAGTATATCGGGGATATTCATAACATGACCGTTTTTGATTTGTTCAGTGGTACGGGAACCATCGGACAGGTATTGGCACCGGTGGCAAAGCAGGTTATCGGTGTGGAGATTGTGGAGGAAGCGGTGGAGGCTGCGAGAGAAAATGCAGCGCACAATGGGCTTTCCAATTGCCGATTTATCGCCGGAGATGTGTTCCGGGTATTGGACGAAATCGAAGAAAAGCCGGATGTGATTGTCCTTGACCCGCCAAGGGATGGAATTCACCCGAAAGCCCTACCGAAGATTCTGGACTATGGTGTGGATAAGATAGTGTATATTTCCTGTAAGGTGACGAGCCTTGCGAGGGATTTGGAAATGATACAGGCGAGAGGATACCGGGTGATAAAGGCTGTGGCTGTGGACCAATTTGTGCACACGGTGCATTGTGAGGTATGTGTCCTTTTGGGGAGGTGATTGCATGGAAAAAGATCCATTTAAAGAATATATAAAACAGTCAGAGCCGAACCGGCGTGATAAAGGTTATGTATGGCATACCGCTATCGGACTTCAGGCGGTGGACGGTCTTAAACCCTCGAAATACCTGATAGATACGGCTATACAGAATATCGAGGGGTATATTACCATTGATGAAGTCGGAGAACTTCTTAATAGCTACTATAAAGAAAATCCGAAGCAGGATGGAAATGATAGAACGGAAGAGGCAGACAAGGTATCAGTTAGAATTGCAAAAATATTATCTGAGAGAGCGTTTAGCTTTACTCCCAATGAGTATATTTCCATTCATAAGAAGCTGTTTACCGGAATTTATAAGCATGCAGGGAAAATAAGAGATTACAATATTACCAAAAAGGAATGGGTGTTAGATGGAGCAACTGTTCTCTATGGAAGTGCCTCAGAACTTCGGGCTACTCTAGAATATGATTTTTTAGAGGAAAAGAAGTTCAGTTATAAAAACTTGTCTATGGACGAAATTATTCATCATCTGGCGGTTTTTGTTTCAAGACTTTGGCAAATTCATATTTTTGGGGAGGGAAACACCAGAACAACAGCGGTGTTTTTTATCAAATATTTAAGAACCTTAGGGTTTGATGCAACCAATGATATATTTGCTGAAAATGCATGGTTTTTTAGAAATGCATTGGTTCGGGCGAACTATAATGATTTGAAAAATGGTGTGCATGAGACAATGGAATATCTCGAGTTGTTTTTGAAAAATTTATTGTTGGAAGAAAAGAATGAACTTCACAATCGCGCAATGCATGTTAGAGGAATATTTGATGTTTCTAAAAAAGCGGACATTGATAGCGAAAAAGCGGACATTGATAGCGAAAAAGCGGACATTCGAGGAAAGATAAAAAGTGCCATTCCAGAAGCATCAGAAAAAACCATACGTTATATTATGCTCCTGTACGAGCAATATGTAAACACAGAAAGATTTGGGAGAGGAGATGTGGAGATGTTAACAGGGTTAAAATCAACCAGAGCATCTGAACTTCTGAAATTACTATTAAATGCGCAAGTGATTCATAGTGTGAAAGGTTATGGGAAAGGAAAATATTGCTTTTGGCTAAAAGAAGTTACAGGATGAGATACCGATTGTAGAGCGTAGCCCTCATTAGGTTTGGGGCGCTCCAGACCGTTAATTCGGTCAGCGGTATCTCAAACGCATGATAAAACATGGGTCTCTCGCTATTGCGACAGACCCAAATTTTTCGAGTTTGTCCGTAATATCATTATTATGGTTGAACGGCTTGTTCTTTTGCTGCCAATAAAGCTTTCAGATGTGCAATCTCAGCATCGCGCTCTGCAATGGCTTCCTCTGCTTGAGCATTAGCTTCCTCCGCTTGGACTTGAATTTCTTTCACTTGTGCCTCAGCTACCTTCGCTCGTGCCTCAGCTGCGTCAGCCCTTTGGCGTTCCCGCTCCGTATTGGCACGTTCTGCTTGGGTTGCCTCTTTCTTAGCTTCTTCCCGTTCCATACGGATATGTTCTTCCTGGTTGTATTCGAATATACTCATTGCTTTCGCCTCCGCTCGATTTTGTTCCAAAAACTCCTTCAAAATCCCATCTTGAATACATTCCTCAATAGCTCTGTCCACCGCATCTCCAATCGTCATCGTTTTCGCATATTTGCGCATTCGGTGCACATACTCAGCGTAATCATGGAGAGTCTGACAGGCATTCAAAAGTTCCTTGTTATGTCCGAGATTTACATTCAGCACATCTGCCCGCAGTTCCAGCCATATTTCTTCGCCCTTGATTGTATAGGAATCGGAAAGACGCATAATTTCCCGGTCCGGGCGTTCCTCCGTTCCGTTGTAAAACACGATAAATCGTGGTGGAGGAAGCGGTATCCGCGTTTTTCCATAAATGTTTTTCCCTGCCACC
>ONED01000064.1 GCA_900316755.1 uncultured Eubacteriales bacterium | reverse complement strand
CCTTAATACCTTCTCGTTCTTTTGTAAAATGTAATGGAACATATAGTCGTTTGTCATGTTGTACGGTATGTTCCCGGTGGCTCCCATATAGGA
Source organism: uncultured Eubacteriales bacterium (assembly GCA_900316755.1). Taxonomy (GTDB): domain Bacteria; phylum Bacillota; class Clostridia; order Lachnospirales; family Lachnospiraceae; genus Faecalimonas. The sequence continues at coordinate 7,197 of ONED01000064.1, read as the reverse complement.
AGCGTATACTGTGTCTTGCATAGGCAAAAACCTCCTTATGATGTTGTGAAATATTGAAATACAAGCACGGATAATCTTCTGATCTGTAATTTGAATTTCAGAATGGTCTGTGGACCAAGAACGTAGATATTCTGCTTGTGAAGATAGGGTATCACAGGTTTCGGGGGTTGTCAATTGGGAAAAAAGTAAAAAGGTCATTGTCTATGGTTTTTTTAGAAAAAGCAAAGATGGAGAACCAAATCAACTGATTCCAATAAACCCTCCGTTTTTATATTCTCTGGGTGACATTCCCATAATCTTTTTAAAGGTTTTATTGAAATTTACCGTGTTGTTGAAGCCGCATTCTGTAGCAATTTCCAGCATGGTCTTATTGCAATCTTCCGCTGTAATCAGACGGACGGCCTTGTCAATGCGCTTGGAACTGATATAGTTCCAAAGGGAGACTCCCACAATCTCCTTGAATAATTGGGAAAAGTAAGTGGGTGTCAGGGCTGAGATATCTGCCAGTTCCCGGAGCGTCAGATTTTCGGTCAAATGTTCATCGATATAAGAGAAGACAAGTTGCAGATGCATCAGGTGTTCGTGGCTGCGCATACTTGTATTGTCTAAATAGTCAAATTTGCGGATAAGAGTTACCAAAAATAAATTTAGGTAGGATTTTACGGATAATACATATCCGGAAGCTTGTTGTTCAAGCTCCTCTTTTATTTTTGTAAAAAGTGGTGCCAGCGGTTTGGCGTGGACAGCTTCAATGCGGTGACAAAAGTTTTCTTTGTGGTGAAAGCAAAAAGAGGAATTAACGGGGGAGAGGGTGCCTGCGTTGCCGGGCAGGGATTCTCCGATATACGTAGGATCAAACTGGAGATTGGTGATAGTGAGACCTTTGGCACCGACTTCTGTGATACAATGCCATTCGTTACTGGGAAATACAAATAAATCCCCGGATTGCATGGAGTATTGCCCCATTTTCGTACAATAAATACCACTCCCTGCATTCACCATCATGAGTTCAAAACAGAGATGCTGATGCTGGGTTAAGGGACGTGTGCCGGATGAAATCTGTACTTTCCACATTTTCAAAAGAGGATTGTTCCGAGGGTCTGTTATGGTTCCGATTTCGTATATCGTTTTCTTCAATGCTTCCATTTAATTTTCTCCTCCCAATAAAAAACCGCAATGAAAATATCGTAATATAGTTTGCAAATATCATAATATAGTTGAGGAAAATTGCTGTGTAATATATTACTATGTATTTAGGATCTATCTGGATTATATCAGATAGAAAAAAATAAAGTCAATGAAAAAGGAGAAGAAAATGAGTTACAACACCTGTTCCAGTCCATCCGATCTTCGAATTACGGATATGCGTTTCGTGGATATTGATGGCGCACCAAAAAGATGTACATTAATTAAGATTATGACCAATCAGGGTATCTGTGGTTACGGCGAGGTACGTGATGCCTCCAGCAAGACCTATGCACTGATGTTAAAGAGCCGAATCTTGGGAGAAAATCCATGCAATGTAGACAAGATTTTCCGCAAGATTAAGCAGTTTGGAGGACCTTCCCGGCAGGGGGGCGGCGTATCCGGTATTGAAATCGCATTGTGGGATTTGGCCGGAAAAGCCTATGGAGTTCCGGTATACCAGCTTCTTGGAGGGAAATTCCGGGACAAAATCCGTGTATACTGCGATACGGATGTAGATGGAAAGCATACCGGTCATGACATGGGGCTTGCCTTGAAGAAACGTATGGAGATGGGCTTCACCTTTTTGAAAATGGACTTGGGAATCGGTCTTTTGCTGGACGAGCCGGGAACAATTAATGCACCGCTGGGATTTATCGATGATATGAATAAATATGCTTCCCATATTCTGAATGTACAGGGCGGAAGTGTGACTGCCGATATGGTAAGAAGCCAAAAAAGCTATGATATCGTTACCACCGCACATCCTTTCACCGGAATTCACTTGACGGAGAAGGGATTGGATTACCTGGAAAATTATGTAAAAGAAGTGCGCGAAGTCATCGGGTATGAAGTACCTCTTGCAATTGACCACTTTGGACATGTGTGTGTAGAAGACTGTATTCGTTTTGCAAGAAGAATGGAGCCTTATAATCTGGCATGGATGGAAGATATGGTGCCATGGATGTACACAGACCAGTATGTGCGGATGAGAAACAGTACGACCGTGCCGGTATGTACAGGCGAAGATATTTATCTGAAAGAAGGTTTTGAAACATTAATTAAAGCAGGTGGTGTGTCAGTGATTCATCCGGATATTCTTACCTGCGGTGGTGCGCTGGAACTGAAGAAGATTGCGGATATTGCCGATGAAAATGGGGTTGCAGTTGCGATACATATGGCAGAGAGTCCGGTAGCATGCCTTGCGGCAGTGCATGCGGCGGCTGCGATGCATAATGTGCTTGCGTTGGAGTTCCACTCTGTGGATGTTCCATGGTGGGCAGATATGGTGACCGGAATTCCGAACCCACTATTTGAGGATGGATTCATTAAAGTACCAGAGAAGCCGGGTCTTGGTTTTGATGATTTGAATGAAGAAGTCATTCGCCAACATATAAACCCACAGATTCCGGGATATTTTGAACCTACGGACGAGTGGAATCAGGAGTTTTCAAACGACAGAATCTGGAGTTAAGGGGGAAAAACATATGGCTATGCGTGAGCAATTGGATTATGGCGCGGGTTATGAGCAGGAAGCGAACCGACGCATCGAACAGAACCGCAAAGGGCATTTTCAACTGAGATTTGAAGGAGAAAACCTGCCCGGACAATTTGAGGTATCCTATCGGCTGAAAAGACATGATTTTGATTTTGGCTGTAATATTTTTATGCTGGAGCAGTATGATGCCAAGGAAGAGAATGAACGGTACCTGAAACTCTGGAAGAATGTTTTCAATACCGCAGTGGTTCCGCTTTACTGGGAGGGAACAGAACCGTCCCAGGGGCTTCTGAGATATGAAGATGAAAATGGGGTCAAGATTTATCGGCGTCCGCCGGCAGATATGGTGCTTGATTTCTGTGAGAAAAATGAAATTACGCCAAAAGGGCATCCGTTATTCTGGCATGAATTTATACCGAAGTGGCTTCCATCCGATTGGAATGAGGTGCTTCCTCTGATTGAGAAGCGTTTTGCAGAGATTTCTGAGCGGTATGCGGAACGGATTCCGGTGTTTGACCTTCTGAACGAACCATCGCGTATTTGGGATATGTGTTTTGAGCATAAGAGCGATGGCTATAAGATGCTGGTTCCGCCGGAGGGGTATATTGAGCAGATTTTTGAACTGGGAGAAAAATATTTTCCAAACAATCAACTGATTTTAAATGATACGGTGGGTGCATCCTTCTGTGATTTCAGAGGAATCTACGGCGGATATTACCAGCTTCTTGAACGGCTTCTGAAAGCCGGCAGAAAGATTGATAAAATCGGCTTGCAGTGTCACACCAGTGATGACCCTGTCTATCGGAATGTGTTCCGCGCAGACCGCTTTGAGAGCCTGCTAGATACTTACGCCGGACTGGGACGTGAGCTGGTGATTTCAGAAATTAGTATTCTCAGTCAGCCGAGTGAGGAGCTGCAGGCAAGGGCAGTGGAACAGATGTACCGGCTGGCATTTGCCAATCCCGCCATGTCCGGTCTGTTCTGGTGGAATCTGGATGATAATGGAATCCTGACCATAAAGAACCGGGATGCCTTGGGAGAAAATCTGCCAAGTGCCGGACTGGTGCGCAACGGAACTCCAAAAGAAGCATATCGCGTGCTGGAGCGCCTGATTCATCATGAATGGCATACAGAAGGAAAGACGGCTGCACAGAATGGACAGGTTGCATTTGACGGATTTTATGGAACTTATGAGGTTACGGTAACAGGTGAAAATTTCGAAAAAACGATACCTGTGCTTTTCAACCGGAACAGTGATTTAAACCAATTGATATCCTTATAGGAGGTGTAGAATATGCATTTTAATGACAGAGATAGAATTATAGCTTTGACCCCGCAATGGAAAGGGGAAAGACTTCCGGACGGAAGACCAAAAGTAGAAGACAAATACTTAGATGCACTTTATGGCATGACCTTAGAAGAAGTGTGGAAACCGATTTATGTGTTGGGATATGAAAACCAATTTGTAGGAGGCGGGCTTGCCCCGCTTACTCCGCTGCATAGCGATGGTAGAAAGCTGGTAGGCCGTGCAGTGACTTGCAGCTTTTGTCCTACGAGACCGGATTTACACGAACTTCAGTTCCAGCGCGGGGCAGAGGATGGCAGAAAGGGTAATTACAACCAGTGGGTAATCGACAATCTTCAGGAAAGAGACGTTGTGGTCTGCGATATGTACGATAAAATCTACAAAGGAACATTCTTGGGCGGAAACCTCACCACTGCTGTGAAAAAGAGAACCAAAAACGGCGGAGCCGTGATTTGGGGCGGAGTCCGTGACGTGGAGCAGATGAAGCAAGTTCCGGATGTGCAGGTGTACTATCGGGGGATTGACCCGACACCAATCCGGGAGTTTGTGATGAAGGATTGGAATGATATTACCAATTTCGGCGGAGCAGTATGTCTGCCGGGAGATGTGGTGTTCGGTGCCGGCGGCGGTGTGCTCTTTATTCCGGCGCACCTTGTGGCTGATGTAGTGGAAGGTGCAGCAAAGACCCATGTAAAGGATGATTTCGGGTTCGAAATGATTGGACAGGGCAAGTTTACAACTGCCCAGATTGACCGAAATACATGGACAGAAGAAATGCTGGATATGCTTACGGAATGGATTCAGACAGACCCAAGAGGAGAAGAATACCGTGATCTGGACTGGTCAAAAGAATATGATCTTGCAAGAAATGGAGACCCGAATGATACCCAGACCGCACTTTAATCAAGGGCTTGGGTGAGATGATTTTTCGGAAAAAAGAGGGTAGATGATGATGCAAAATAAGAAAAAAAGAGCGCTGGTTACCGGCTCTTCCAGAGGAATTGGCCGTGCCATTGCGATTTCCTTGGCGATGGACGGATATGAAGTGCTGGTACACTGTGCAGGAAACAGAACGAAAGCAGAAGAAACAAGAAAAACGATTGAAGAGATGGGCGGCTCATCGTCCATCCTTCAGGCAGATTTGTGTGAAATGGAAAGTGTAAAGCAGCTCGCCAAAGAAATGGGAGACGTGGATGTGCTGGTTTTGAATGCTTCTTTACAGATTCGTAAGGCATGGGCGGAGATTCCGCTGGAGGAATGCTATGCGCAGCTTAACTGCAATTTTGTGGCATCCATGTTATTAATTCAGGCAGCAGTGCCGCACATGAAAGAGCAAAAATGGGGACGCATTGTCACCATCGGTTCGGTACAGGAGGCAAAGCCTCACCCGGATATGCTGGTTTATGCTGCTTCCAAAGCGGCTCAGACGAACATGATGCACTCTCTGTCTCTGCAGCTGGCAGCAGATGGAATTACGGTGAATAATGTTGCTCCCGGTGTCATCTATACAGACCGGAATATGGAGGCACTGTCTGATGAAGAGTATGCAAAACAGGTGACGGCATCGATTCCTGTCGGTTTCTATGGAACACCGGAAGATTGTGCAGGCATGGTGAGCCTCCTTTGCTCCGAGCAGGGAAGATATATTACCGGACAGAGTATTTATGTGGATGGCGGAAAGAGTGTACAGTGAGAAAGAGGAGATAGAACGATGAAGATTAGGTGGATTGGACAAAGCGGTTACATGATTCAAACCGACACAACCAAGATTATGCTGGATCCTTATCTGTCAGATGTGGTAAATCGCATCGCAAACCGCCCAAGACTGGTGGAAGCACCGATAAAACCGGAAGAGGTTCACGCAGACGCAGTCATCTGTACGCATAATCATCTGGATCATCTGGATGTAGATGCCATAGAGAACATGAATCGGGATATGCTGTTTATCACCACGGAGGAAGGAAAAGAAAAACTCTTTACCATGGGATTTTCAAATGTGAAATCATTAAAAATTGGTGAGAGCATTCTGGTCGGTGATATGGAAATTACTGCCGTTTTTGCAAAACATACCGTGGAAGCTTTTGGAGTGGTGCTGAAGGCAGAGGGTACTACATTGTATTTCAGCGGGGATACACTGTATGATGAGCAACTGTTCGAAATCTCAAAATATCATCCGGATGTGGCGTTTATCTGTATCAATGGCAAACTGGGAAATATGAATGTGGAAGAGGCGGTGAGAGTTGCAGAAGCAATCGGCGCAAAAGTAAACGTTCCGAATCATTACGGTATGTTTGCTTCTAACACGGAGGATCCGCATAAATTTACAGATAAACTGCAAAATGGATTTATAATGGAGTATAATGTGGAATATTGCAATGAAATGGAATAGAATCCAAATAATCACCCATTTATTGCCCTTCAGGAGAAGTTGAAGGAAGAGGTTTTTTCTGGAAATAGGTACGAACGAAAGTTGCCGCTTCACGATGAAAAATGGAATCGTGAAGCGGCTTTCATATGCAATTGTTAAGTGTTCTTTTTTGCTTCGGATTCTGCTTTTAAACGTTCAATTTCCGCACTCAGCTCTGCGATAGTTTTCGTTGCTTGAGCTTCAGCTTCCTTCATTTGGGCTTCAGCTTCCTTCATTTGGGCTTCAGTTTCCTTCATTTGAGCTTCAACTTCCTTTGCGTGTGCCTCTGCCGCCTTCGCCCGTGCCTCAGCTTCGTCAGCCCTTTGGCGTTCCCGCTCCGTATTGGCACGTTCTGCTTCGGTTGCCTCTTTCTTCGCTTCCTCCCGCTCCATACGGATATGTTCTTCTTGGTTATATTCGAATATACTCATTGCTTTCGCCTCCGCTCGATTTTGTTCCAGAAACTCTTTCAAAATCCCATCCTGAATACATTCCTCAATGGCTCTGTCCACCGCATCTCCAATCGTCATCGTCTTTGCATATTTGCGCATTCGATGCACATACTCAGCATAATCGTGGAGGGTCTGACAGGCATTTAAAAGTTCCTTGTTATGTCCGAGATTCACATTCAGTACATCTGCCCGCAGTTCCAACCATACTTCCTCACCCTGAATCGTATAGGAATCAGAAAGATGCATAACCTCCCGGTCCGGGCGTTCCTCCGTTCCGTTGTAAAACACGATAAATCGTGGTGGAGGAAGCGGTATCCGCGTTTTTCCATAAATGTTTTTCCCTGCCACC
>ONED01000080.1 GCA_900316755.1 uncultured Eubacteriales bacterium | reverse complement strand
TATGAAAAAGCCTCAATGTCGATTCTGTTATATTACGCATATCGCAGAAAATTAAGTAAGAAAACTGCCAATGACAAAGAGTAAGTTATACCCACGTTATGAAAGGACGTGCTATGAAGGATTCATTGAAAAAAGGATTGATAATAGGTGCTGCCGGTAGTGCGATTTGTGTGCTTTGGCATCATCTTCTAACCAAAAAGATGATGCAGCTCGCCATGGATCGGGTTGCGCCGCAGGACAGAAGCAACGGAAAAATGCGTGTGTCCGGTTCACCTGAAATGATAGAAACCACTGAAATTGTAAAAAAGGCAGCTGGTCAGCTCGAAAAAAGCGGCTGTGACGTGGTGGAAATCACTGCTCACGACGGAATTTCATTGATTGGGCATTGGTGTCCCTGCGAAGAACCGAAAAGAACTATAGTTGCCATGCACGGGTGGCGTTCCTCCTGGTCACATGATTTTGGTCTAATCGCAGATTTCTGGCGCAATAATCATTGTTCTGTACTCTACGCAGAGCAGCGGGGACAAAATAATAGCGGCGGCGACCATATGAGTTTAGGTTTGCTGGAACGCTACGATTGCCTGGCATGGACAAATTGGATAAACGAGAAAACAGGAAAAAGCATTCCCATCTATCTTGCCGGGGTATCCATGGGTGCAACCTCTGTGCTAATGGCGTCCGAACTAGAACTGCCGGATAATGTATTTGGAATCGCAGCGGACAGTGCATTTACTTCGCTCCATGCAATTTGGAAACATGTCTCCGAAAGCAATCTGCATATTCCTTATGCTCTGCATAAAACAGGTGCCGATAGGATGTGCAAAAAGCGCATCCAAATGGATGCCGATGCTGCCTCCACTACAGAAGCGTTGAAGCACTGCCAAATTCCTGTTCTTTTTGTCCACGGAACAGATGACCACTTTGTTCCAGTTGAAATGACATACGAAAACTATAAAGCCTGTACATCAGAAAAGCGTCTGCTGATTGTTCCGGGCGCTGACCACTGTATGAGCTATCTCGTAGGAAAAAGCACCTACGAGCGCATTGCAAAAGAGTTTTGGGAATTTTGCGAACAGCGGAAAAAGAATCCGTAGATTTGAGTTTGAAGGGGGGGGAATCATTATGCGCCAGCGTACTCCTGCTACTTTTACAGGTATATTTTCTTATATGCCTTGTACTTGGGGGAAGTCAGCTTTCCCGAAATTTCAGTCGCCTACTGACAATCGTCAGTATCATTGCGGTGCTTTATATCGTTTCCCAGAAAGACAAAGGCGCCTACAAAACTGCATGGGCGATCCTGATCCTAACCTTCCCGTTGTTTGGTGGACTGATGTATCTTTTGTCTAATGCACAATCCTCGAAATGGCGCTTTGCAAAAAGTGTCCTCCATACACAACAAAAGGCAAAACCACTCTATGCACTCCCCGGCATTTGCTATGAAAGCGCAACAAAACAACTGCCTGAATATTACCCTCAAATTCATTACTTGCAGGAATACACGGGGTTTCCAATATATGCAGACACAGAAACACATTACCTTACACCGGGTGAACGAAAGCTGGAAACACTTTTGGCAGAACTTGAAAAAGCCGAGAAGTACATATTTCTGGAATATTTCATCGTGCAGGAAGGCGTTATGTGGAACAGCATCTTGGAAGTTTTGAAGCGAAAAACCACGCAAGGCGTAACTGTGCGACTGATTTATGACGATATGGGTTGCTTTCTCACTCTTCCGAAAGACTACGCAAAGCAGCTTAAAAAACACGGTATCCAGTGCGCCGTATTCAATCCCTTCCGACCTGTTCTGACCGTAAAGCAAAATAACAGAGATCACCGAAAAATAGCGGTCATTGATGGAAAGGTGGCTTTTACTGGAGGTATCAATCTGGCAGATGAATACATCAACGCCATTGAGAAACACGGACACTGGAAAGATGCCGCGATCATGCTGAAAGGCAAAGCCGCATGGAGTTTCACACTAATTTTTTTACAGACGTGGGAAATTTGTACCCATACAGACGAGGACTACGAAATCTTCTACCCATGGATAGAACAAGAGTGCCCTGTTACTGCAAAGGGGTTTGTTCAGCCATACGCTGACGGTCCAATGGATGAAGAAAATGTGGGCGAACACGTTTACCTGCATATCTTAAACAATGCAAAGAAGTACGTGTATATCAGCACCCCATATCTGATTGTCGATGATAGTATGCTTTCCGCTTTGCGTCTTGCGGCAAAAAGTGGTGTAGATATACGCATCATCACACCCCACCGCTGGGATAAATGGTGGGTACACATGACCACACGCTCGTATTACCGAGAGCTGATAAAATCAGGCGTTAAAATCTACGAATATACCAATGGTTTCATCCACTCCAAAACCTTTGTGTCCGATGACCGTACTGCAACAGTCGGGACAACAAATTTGGATTTTCGCAGCTTATATCTGCACTATGAATGTGGTGCTCTGCTCTATGAGGCCAAAGCTGTTATGGAAGTCAAGGAGGATTTTCTGCAAACGCTGGAGATATGCCAACAGGTGACAGAAAAGGATTGCAAAACAAATATCGTAGTGCATCTGCTCCAGGATATACTGCGGCTATTTGCACCACTGATGTAAGGAGGGTCTTGAATGTTTGAAGATATTGAAACACACAAAAAATTATCAAAGTGGATTATCGGAACGTTTACAGCCTGCATTTTGATTTATCTTGGCATCCGACATATTAGTCATGTAGCTGATGCCGTGATGTGGTTGAAAGACCTGCTGAACCCACTTTTAATTGGATTGATTTTGGCGTTGTTTCTGAATGTTCCGTTGGGGGTTATTGAAAGACATCTGTTCCCCAAACATCCGACATCTAGGAAAACGAAAATGCGCCGCCCGCTTGCGATCCTGCTTTCATTTATTTTGGTGATAGGGGTCTTTGTCGGTGTTGCTTTTCTTGTTATTCCCGAATTGATCGATGCAGTATCTATTGTCATATCATCCTTGACGAATGGTCTGGATCAACTGGTGACATTTGAAAGCACGGCTGACTATTCTAAAATCCCATTCGGAGAACAGCTGTCCCAAATTGATATTGATTTTCTTGAACTGAAAGACAATTTGAATGAATGGTTGAATCAATTGGGAACCACCATTATGGACACTGCTGCTTCCGCATTTGGAAGCGTGGTTGCGACGGCAGTCGATTTTGCGATTGGTCTTGTGTTCTCAATTTATATTTTGGCCAATAAGGAGAAATTAAAAAGTCAGATCACCCGGATTGTCCGTGTATGGATTCCAGCATGTTTTGCCGAGCGGGGCATTCATGTGGCAGCTGTCTGTGAAAAAAACTTCAAGCTTTTTGTAGCAGGGCAAACGACTGAGGCAATAATTTTAGGCAGCCTGTGTGCAATCGGTATGTTAATTCTGAGAATACCATATGCGCCGATGATCGGTGCGCTTGTTGGGGTAACAGCACTGATTCCCTATGTCGGTGCCTGGATTGCTACACTTGTGGGTGCATTTTTGATTCTGACAGTCAATCCTTTTAAGGCACTGGTATTCATTATTTTCCTGCTTACTTTGCAACAGATCGAAGGAAATGCAATCTATCCGAAAGTTGTGGGCGCAAAAATCAACCTTCCTGCCATGTGGGTTTTAACGGCAATCACAATTGGTGGCAATCTGGCTGGACCAATCGGTATGTTGCTTGGCGTACCTGCCGCAGCAGCCACTTACGCTCTTTTGAAAGAAGCAACCGATAAGCGGGAAACGCATCTGAAAACACAAGAAAAAGAGCAGATGGGTAATTCACATAAACAGAATATATCCTAAAAAAATTATCTCAAGATAAAAACTCATAGTAGGGTGTAAGGACTCATGATATAAAAATATCAAGGGTCTTTGCGCCCTATTCGTTTTTTATATTACAAAATCGGCATTATCATACCTTTTAGC
>ONED01000067.1 GCA_900316755.1 uncultured Eubacteriales bacterium | reverse complement strand
AAGACCCACACTTCTTACCACTTCCAGATTTTCAAAAAACTCTCCACGATTAAACTCCCGCTTTGCGGCGATTCGAATTAACCGCTCCTTTTCATCTTCGATATCTGCTATATCCCCTAACGCTCCGGGAAGATTTCTTCCCATAAACGGATAATGGTCATAGCTTATAAAATCCGGGTGTACAATCTCCACAAAATGCCGGAGATGACTTTCATAATCTTTATCCTTCAAGGCATTCACCGGTGCATAATTGGGAAAAAGATTAATCACCGTCTCCTGGTCGGGCGCATAACGACGGAATGCCTCTACCAGTTTTGCAAGTATTGGAAAATTCTCTGTATTTGGCTCATCCCAGAGATCCCATCCAACGATATTGTCAATCTCCTGATAGTCCTCCACAATCGCTTTCACGGTTTCGTCTATCTCATCCATCCGCTCCGGTTTTCCTACCTCTCTCACCCTGGTTTCAAAGACAGTTGCCCGGAGTCCGTATTTTTTCATCAGCCGCAGTGCCTGTTTATTGGTCTCAACATCATACCAGAGGAGCTGGCACAGGGTAATCCCGGACGCTGCCATATCTGCAATGGTCTCCTCCTTCACAACATATTCTTGTGAGGGACCAAAAAAATAGGTAATATCAAATTTTTTCATATTTTCAAAGTCTCCTACTCTTCCGGCTTTACTTCCAATTTTAACGGATAATCACCCAAATGCTCTACTTTGAATCCATTGGCTTTGTAAGTTTCATAATCAAAAGCCTCCAACTCGTCAATTGCCAGTTTATGGAATTCATAAAAATTCTTCCACCACTCATAACCGCTTCCCAGCTCTGCATTCAGGTATGCATCTACAATATCACATGCCATCTGAGGTGCTACATAAAAAGCTCCCATTGCCAGAACATTCACTCCGTTCCCGGTAATGGCACGAAGCGCAGCCGGCACACTCTCTACTACGCCTGCATGGACATGAGGACATTTGCTTGCTGCAATGTGAATCCCCATACCGGTTCCACAGAAAATCAGTGCACGCTCAAATTCTCCCTCGGAAATCATAGAACCAACCCGAAGTCCCACCCGATGGAACATCAAATCCGTATCGTCCGGATCAGAGTCCTTGCGAACTCCAATGTCTGTCACGGTCCAGCCCTTTTTCTCCAAATATTCTACCACTACTTCCTTCAATGGAAATCCGGCAAAATCGGCTCCCACTAAAATTTGTTTTTCTTTAATTGTTTTCATTTTGATTCTCTTCCTTTCTCTATCGTCTCAATATATATTTGCTGTATTCCAAACGGAACAAATGAATAGTCCTTTGTCCAGGTCGAACTGCCCGGTGCGATGTCCGGATTTACAAAATCCGCAAATCCCCATGTTCCGTCAAAGGAATTTGGTCCTACAAAGTACAGTTTCCCGCGCACATGATGATGGGGTCCCAGAAGATTCCGGTTGTGTCCAAGAAGCTCTACGCGAATTCGGTTGCTTCCATTCTTCAGATACGGGGTAAGATTTTGTCCGCCATCCGCTCCCAAAATCATCCCTGCATACGTATCCTCCACAAACACTTTTGCAGCCGTTCCTTCCATTCCCATCAGGCGCAGAATGGTCTCAGACTGTCCATCATACATCCATTCCCCTTCATATCTACAGTTTCCGCGGTAGAACTGCATTCCCTGCTGTGTCAAATCTCCCGGCTGCTTTACTGTACTATCCTGCAGAATAAATTCCCGATCTTGCCATGCCACATCAAACACGCCACGTACATAGACACTCTCCGGCTCCACCTCATAAAAGAACCGGTTTCGCTCTGTCTCGTAGGCATCCTCAGACACTCCTGTTTTCTCCGTCCTGGGAATACGATAGGTGAGCACAATCCGATTCTCTCCATTTTTTACCGCATTATGGATGTCATACTGTCCAATTTCCCTATCGATCCACCACTCTCCGATAGAAGATGGAATGATTCCATTAACCATAACCTCCTGTACATAAGGCGTCTCAATCGCCAAATACAGTGCAGGCGGGGTGTTTTGGAACGCAGCCCGGAAGGTATATTCCACACTGACAACTGCATCCTCCTGAAGCATTGCCAGCTTCTCATACAACTCGTCCAACAGGTGAATGACTGCCTTTCTTTCCGACCACTCACCATTCACACAAAAGCGACCTTGGTCCAGTGTCAGTGCATTGTACTCGGTTGGTCGTACCTCTATGGAAGATAGTGCTGTTTTCGCATGAAGCAGCTTCTGCTCCGCTTGTTCTAACTGTTCGGTTTCCGTTATCTGAAGAAGAAGCCCGGTCTGCGGTCCCATGGTAATCTCTGCATAAGTGTATGTTCCATCAAATGCTCCGGTTATGTTTTTTGTTTCCTCGCAGAGAGGCTCCAATGCCTCCATCCTACACAATCCTTTGTGTGCAAGCACCAGTCTGGTCTGATGTCCGATTTCCGGGTGAAACAGAAAAAGGACCGCTCCATCCTTCGTTTTCCCATAGTGGGAAACGATTCCCGTCACCTCATTTTCTCTGCGCACATCCAAAAGCCGATAGGTGTCCTGTATAGGGAACACCCTCAGATACTTCTGCCAGATTTCTCTGGTATTTTGTATCTCCGTCCCAGGCAGCGCCTGTAACACAGCATGTGCCGGATGATTCTCCATTCCCTCTATCAATTGCGGTCTCTGATTCACAAAAAGAAGCGTTCCTCCGCCTTTTACCAGCTTATCAAGTGTCATCACCGTATGTTCTGCTACGGTCGTCGCTTCAGGAACAATCACATGGGTATAAGAAACGTTGCCCACCGTAAGCGTTCCATTCTTCACCCGGTTCGGATAAATCTCGCTCTCATCCAGCAAATCAAAGTCCACATGAACATCCAGCAGATTTTCCACAAGCAGTCGGAACTGTGCCGTAAGAAACCGCATTTCTTCTCCATGGTCAATCCCGCTCTCGCACCAGACACTTCGAATGGGATGCAACACGGCAACCTTCGTCTCTCGACTGCTTTGGCTGATTGTGGCACACCACTTTTGAATGGCTTCAAACAAAAGATGACAGTCCTCCCACCACGGTTCCTGATAGGAATAAAATGCAGGATAATCCCTTTTTCTTCTTCCAATGATGCTGTAAGCAGACAAATGTGTACAAAAGGTATTGACCCCCATCACCGCCTGCCACCCAACGATTCCAAGGAGCTCTTGAAACCGCACTTCCCAGCCGGCACAACCAAAACTCTCGGACAGGACATAGGGTTTCCCCTGCTGATGCGCCGCACTCGTCACCTGCTTCATCAGAACCGGAGAAGCATAGCGGTTGCCCAGATGGTCGATTCCCGGGATATCCATTCTGGTATACAGGGGCATCACGCCCCCGTTACTCTTTGTCTGATAAATGAGCCCGTCTTCCGAAGAAAAATGTCCGGTAAATGCCAGATGATTTTCCCGGCACCAATCCTCTATCTGTCCTGCAAAGTTCTCCTTTACCAAAGCATTCACACAGTGCCAGTACCGATACCGGAATGCCTTGTATCCGGCACCATTTACAGAGAGAAGCCACAGAGAATCCAGGATATCTTCTCCATATTCCTCCAGGTAACACTGTTCCATACAAAGGCTCCAGGAAGGACTGCCGGAAAGCTGCGGTTCATCTGTAAAAATCCCTTTAATTACCGTTCCGAAATCGTCTGCAAACGCTTCCTTATATTTTTCATGTGTGACCTCCAGAAACTTTGCAACCACCGCCCGGTCCATAATATCCACATAGTCCCGAACCGGCACATAATATCCGTACAAATCCTTGTCCGAAGCCTCTTCTATCCCAATCCGGTGATAGGAAAGTGCACCATCTTCCCGATAGACAGCAAGAATCCTTGCGTTTTCTTCTTTCGGATACCCGGTGGAGAACCGCAGGGATTTTCCCTGATACGCTTCTCCACACCCATTTACCTGACCACCTGCAAAGCCGCTTGGCCATCCGTCTTCATCATAAAGCCACACATCTAACCCACAGCCTTGCGCTTCCCAAATCGCACACCGGCACGCCAAAAGCCACTCCTTTTCCATATAGGGAATGGTTCTCCCGGCTCTGGAATGGATGAAAAAGCCACCATATCCTGCCTTTTGAAATCCTTGAATTTGTCGGCGGATTTCGGCTTCCTCCATCTTCCCATTCCAGCTCCAGAAGCTAATGGGTTTGTACTCATTTTTCTCCAAATTCATACTGCCTCCATTTACAGTTTTGTCTTTACTGATTTTGGTTTTCCTGTAGTTTTTAAGTACTGTTTAAAATTCTTCGTAAATCCAAAGAGTGTAAAATCAATGGAATTATCTGCATAACCGGAGGTCACACCAAGGGTTCCGTTTCCTTCCGGAATGTAGATACCAAACTTTGCTCCTAGTTTGTTCGTATAATCTGTCAAGTATATAAACTCATTTTTATACAGCACACCATTGAACCAGAACCCTAACTTTACATCATCCTTGCTGCCGTCTGCATCGCTGTCCACATAGAGCAGACTCATCTGCAGATTCACTTTACTGTCTGTCAACTCTGCTCCGGCATACTCCGGCGTAAAGGTGTACAAAAGCCCGGTTGTATCTACTAATAACAGGTTCTTTCCGCTGGAGCGAAGCACCAGTCCTTCCCATGCATTTGCCAGTCCTCCATACCGAATCTCGACGGACTCTCCATTGAAACATAGGTCTGCATTAAACAGGGTGCCATTTAATGTCTGCCCCATTACCGGATGGAAAAATCCGCCCTGTGCCGCAAAATCCGGATGTTTCGATGTATAAACACCATCCCGGATTCCAAAGCTGGAGAAAGAAATCTGTTTCAAAGAGCTGTCCGGAACAATCGGTTCTCCGGAAATTGCCACCACGCTTTGCATTTCCAGGCTGTCACCCGGTTTTTCTACGATGAGATTTGCTCCATTTCCAATGCACTTATTGGTTACTGCATCCTCCCACACAAATGCGGTAGGGGTGCACTGTACCCCGTTAACAAATAGATTGATTTTCACATCTGCTCCTGATTTCCAGATATCGATGCGAAGCTCGACCATCTGTCCATAGAAGCTATCGATTCCTGCTTTCTTGGGACTTACATCCGTAATCACCGGATAGGAATGATTCACTAAATCGATTTCCTGGAATCTCAGATTGCCATCTCCATTTATCGAGAACCGAATGCCATCCCAGCCCCGGCCGTTACAGCCATAACATACCAGTAGGTTACCGCCATCTGCCTGTTTGTCAAACTGAATCTTTCCTGTGAAAGAGGTATCCAAAAGGTTCTCCAAATCCCCGTTTGACTTTACAATCAAACCGTCTGCATCTACTGCATCTGCAGAAGTATATTTCTGATTTCCAATTGCAAAATCCGCCCATGTGATTTTTTGTAAGTTTTCCGGGGATGCTTCCATCTCTACCTCCGGATAGATTACCGAAATCCGGGTAGAAGAATCTGCAATCAACAACCCAACGGTCAGATAATCATAACAATGCGGATTGTTTACTCCGCCTTCCCAGACATAAGCTGCCTCGTTGTATCGGATGCCGTTGATGGAAAATACAATTTTGATGTTCTCTCCCTCTTTCCAGGAATCAATTCCCAGTTCAAATGCTTCTCCCACGAAGCTGGAAAGTCCGACTTTTTGGGGGTCTAACATCAAGTCCATCGTTCCCGCTGTTCGGTTCCATACCCGCAAGTTTCCATCTTCCTGTGGAATAAAATTCAGGCCAAGCTGCCAGCCATCCTGGTTATCTCCAAAGGTAAGTCCGGTATAGGTATCGCCTGTCTTTACCCCGTGAAATTGTATTTTTCCACGGAATGATACTCCTTTTAAGGAAACCTCTCTATTGGTTCCAATCTTGCTGAATCCACCCGTGGTATATCCAAAATCATTCTCCTCGATTCCAAATGCATCCCAGGTTACACGGGTCAATCCGTCCGGAATCACATCTGCTCCTGCCTCCGGCAGAAGCAACTCTATTGAGCTGTTTCCTGTTGCATATCCATACAAACCGGATGGCAAACGTCCACCAACGATTGCTCCCGGCCATACACAAGGGGTATCGGTCATCTTCTCTCCATTGATAAACACGTCGACTTTGACATCTGTACCATTTTCCGTCCAGATATTCAGTCCCAATTCCATCTCTTTATCCGTAAAACTAGAGACCTTCGCCTGCGCCTTGGTGATGGTTGTCAAGTTGGTACTATTCCAATTTACGTCTACACCTTGAATGGTCAACTTTGACTCCTCCTGTGATACACGCAGTCCGGTCCATCCGCTAGATGCAAAGGCAAGCATCACCACTTCGTCATCTGCAGTTCTGTGAAATTTCACATTTCCACGAAATGCCATTCCAAGCTGTGTAACTTCATTTTTATGCAGAGCAGCCACATCTCCGTCTCCGGTTGCACAAGTCTTATTATCTGTAATTCCAAAATCGCTCCAGTTAATCTCTGTCAGATTACCCGGAGATTCCTCGACTTCCGTTATAATCGTAATAGAACTTGTGGGTGTGTATACACTTACATCCTGCGAACTGGTTTCGGTCGCCCCATCTTTCCAGACAAGGGCAGTGTTGTTCATCTGCTGACCATTGATGAATACGTTGATTTTAATATCATTACTTCCACTTACCTGCCACATATCCAGTCCCAGTTCAAATTCTTGGTTTGTAAAACTTGAAAGTCCGGCAGTGCCTGTAATTGTTCCTAATGTAATATTACCATTATAATTCTCCACAAGCTCAATTTTATTTGGGTATAAATAAACCCATAATCCACACCACTCATTATTACTTCTGAACAAAATACTTGCAGGATTCTTATCGGTAATGTCATTGGCTTTCACCAACCCCCTAAATGAAGTTCCTATTTGCTCTACACTCGTCGTATTTATATTCACAAGATTACTAGGAGCACTTATGGTCTTAGTCTCTGTGATTCCAAAATCTTTCCAATTAATTTTTGTAAGACCTTCCGGTGAAAGTTC
>ONED01000068.1 GCA_900316755.1 uncultured Eubacteriales bacterium | reverse complement strand
ATCCAAGTGTTCGAAAAACGCCTTGTTTTTCTCCATATATTTCTGCAAATCGTCCCCTTTGTTTTTACATTTTAGCATACCCATTATCTTTTGTAAATCTGTTTGGAAGCAGGAGATATCCTCCATATGTCCCGCATCCACCAGATTAATCCAATAGTTGGGAACACACCTTGCAAGCTTCTCCTTCGACATACCGCTTAGCTGGAACATACTGTATAAATCACAGTTCCCTGTCCACGGCTCAGAACCATAATAAAACACAATGGTCACTCTATTGTCCATCAATTGAATTTCGTCGGCGAAGCTGCCCTGAAAATCCGATACGCCATATCTTGGCGCGTCCTAAGAGCGTCAGAATGATTTGATAAAAATCTCGCTCTCATTTGATGTTGAAGTAATTGTAGCATCTTCTCATACCTTATTGCAACCTGGAAAATGTTGATACACTGTGGATAACCCAATAAAAAATGTTGAAAAGATGTGGATAACGCCGCGAAAAATGTTGGTAAGTTTTTTAATAAACCGCATGGGCTTTTTACCTGTCTCCAATCCAAAAAGTTTGGAGACAGGTATCCAATATTGTTGGCTAGCAACGTTCTATTGTCCTAAAAAATATCCTTCGTCCGCATTTCCTGAAAGATTCAGTTTGTACTTGTTTCCCCAGAACAAGTCAGCGTATACCTCACCCTGTACTTCATGGACATTTCCACTTGCCTCGCTCATTGACTGATGACCAGATACATTTCCACTCTCTACATTGAGACACATACCATATACTGCATCCTCTGCGTAGTTTACAACTGTAAATTCAAGTACTTCTTTCGTTTGTTCTATGTTGGAAAAATCAACCTGAACATTTGACTCAACTGCCACACCACCTAAAACAACATTAGATAGTTCTGTCTTTCTGACTAACCCTTCAAGCAAGTTAATGTCTGTTCCGACTGTCTTGATTTCAACTCCTGCAAATTCTGAAGCTTCATTACTTGTGACGGAAAGTATCTTTGTTTCTCCATCTACCTTATATTCAAATATAACGTCATTCAAATTTCCAATCTGCGCAAGGTAAATATAAGCATACATCTTTAATCTTTCTTCAAATGCTTCTTGTCTGCTTAAAGAAAAATCATTTTTAAAAATCATTTTCCAGGAATATGGCTCCACAGATGTCTGGAGTCTTTCTTCAAATGCTTCTTGTCTGCTTAAAGAAAAATCATTTTTAAAAATCATTTTCCAGGAATATGGCTCCACAGATGTCTGGAGTTCATTTGTAAAGCCTCCCGTATATGCAGTCATATTTAATGCGTTTACAATTTTTCCATTGGAAGGCATATTTCCAATATGTGGGTTATAGATTGCATACAGACTGGAAGTGAGTGGAGAAATCATCTCCCCGTTTGCCCAAACAATCCGATCACCTATCCATACCTGGCGAATCTTTTCCGACGCAACATATTTTGATTCAGCAGTAGTTTTATAGAAAAGACTCTTTGGCACACAACGTACAGATATTTCTACAACTCCTTCTGATTCATTGATATCTATTTTCTGTATTCCCTGCTTCGAGGTGGTATTTACTGCAACTAAGAGTTTTGTACCTGAAACATCAAGATTGTACGCAAGATAATCTGTATTTATATATTGTGCGCCAAAATAGTTTTTTGCGCAAAAAATTATCACTGCAATTGCCCAAACAATCGCTACACAAAAAATTATATTTTTCTGATATTTTTTCTTTGTTTTTTTCAGAAAGTCAATTTCCTTTATTTCTTCTTTTTCTGTAGCGTCCATATCCGGAGTTTTCATCTGCTCTAATACTTTTTTACATTGTTGGCACTCCATCATGTGTGCTTCAATTTCTCTATCAGTAACATCGCTGGTAAGTTCATCTATATAAGACGGCAACAGGTCCTGTATCATTTCACATGAAATTTTACTCATTCTTATCCATCTCCTTTTTTAATCTTTCTTTGGCTCTGTAAAAGTTTACTCGTGCCCAATTCTCCGTCTTTCCCATAATCTCACCGATCTCTTTAAAGGACAGACTTCCAAAAATCCGAAGATATAATATTTCTCGAAAGGGCTCCGGACACATATGCAGTTTTTTCATAAGTTCTACTCGTCGCACTTGACCGAAAACTTCCGCTTCTACGCTTGTCCCGGGAAGATTTTCATAATCATCTATTGATTCTTCTATAGGATGCTTCCTTTGATATGCCAGTAGTTGATTTTTGTCAATTGCGCAAAGCCATGTGGATAATTTACAGCTCCCATCAAATCGATCGATGCTTTTAACTGCCTGATAAAATGTTTCCTGTGTTAATTCTTCAGCAATATTTTCATTATGTATCTTTAACAACAAGTATTTATATACTGTTCTGGCATAAGTCTGGTAGATTTCATCCATTGGCTGCATTCCTTCGCCTCCTTCCTTTTGGTTTTCCATTTATCTATCCATTTATGTTTTTTATTTATGATTCGTTACAGTTTCTTAGTAAAAATCACCATTCTATTGTCTACGACCGATTCAGCACGGTAATCAGTTCTGTACGATTTGAACAACCGGTCTTTTTTAAGATGTTACGGACATGAAATTTTACCGTGTTTTCAGAAATAAATAGTTTAGCAGATATTTCACCATTAGAAGCTCCCTCTATTATAAGATTAAGAACTTCAGTTTCTCGTAAAGAAAGTTCATACTTTTGAGCAAATGCATTCAGGCATTCTTCCTGACTTGGTAATGGCTGGGGGACAGGCATATACAGCTTGTTATAAAGCAGGAAGAAAAAGTATTCTGCAAAGTAAAAGGTTATAAATACGCAAGCCGCCGTTATGGCTAATACCATAGCGGCGGCCTTTTGACTCTGTTAATGCTGCTTCTGCTTCATTTGTTCACGTAACTGTTGTATATCTAAATTTCGATTCTCTTGCATCATCTTTGCTGCAATCGCTGTCACCTTCGCAGTCGAAAAGGACGTTCCGTCACTTGTACGAGTATCTCCGCTTAAGGTACTGATTGTCACATCTTCTCCTATCGCATAGACGTCCACCCATTCCCCTCTCTGGGAAAAATCGGCTATTTCCGTTCCTTCTTTATTCAGCGCTCCTACCGCCAGAACGGTATCATATGCCGCCGGATAGTATTTGACCTCCCCGTTGATAAGATAATCGTTGCCCGCCGATGCCACAATCAGAACTCCCTGTTCTTCCGCATAAGCACAGGCATCCCTTACACTTTCCTTATCCAGAATAAGTCCCGCACTTATATTGATGATATCGCAATCATACACCTCCACTGCGTCACGAATCATTTGTGCGAATGTATCATTATCCACCTGCCGAATTTTTCCATCCTCATAAGCATTGCTTACAAGCGGAAACAGCAGCACATCCGGCGCTGATTGCAAGATCACGGATGCAATCGCTGTCCCATGTCCGTAGGTATCTTCCGTAGAAGCTTCCGGATAAAGGTAATTTCTTCCTTCTATTCTGTTTTCCGTTGGAATTGCCTTCGTGGAAAACCCTGTGTCGATCACAGCAATCTTCACCGGCAAATCTGATTCCATTTTTTCTGTCTCTTCGTTTCCTCTGCCACAGCCTGTCATGAAGACTACCATGACAAATAAAATCCACGCTATATATTTTTTCATAATCCTTATCATAAAAAAACAGCCACGGCAATGGTATCTATCTGTACTGCTTACCTTTTCTGCCAACCGGCAAAATGGTTTGGAGTTATGACTTTCCATTTTACCCGGAATTCTTATGCAGAGTATTTAGCACGTATTATTACCCTTTTACTTGTTTTCATTGTGGTTTTTTTCTTCTTGTCGGAGTATATGGCCAAGCTTTTCAATAAAGACACGCGCAGTACGCTTATTTTTGGTATCACCCCTGTTGTGTATTACGTTTTCGACTATACACTTTCCACTTATACAGGTTTATGGGATGCCCATACTGATGGCGTTGTTGAATTCCTGCCCTTTTTCCTGGGAATTGTATTTCTTGTTTTTTGCTTGGTCTATTACAAAGAGTACGAACAAAAAGAAGATGCAAAACGCAGAGAACAAATCATCCACCTTGTTGTGGAAGAACAGAAAAAAGAACTGGAAGCAGTCAAAAGAAGTGAACATGAAATTCGCCTGATTCGCCACGACATGCGATTGTTTCTGGCAAATCTCTCAGTTTCCATTGAGAAAGCCGATATGGGTACTGCAAAAAAGATGATATCTTCCTATATTGACGCTATTGATGCGACCACAGTGAAGAACTATTGTCAAAACGCAACGATAAACTACACCATTTCTGCCTTTGCTGAAAGATGTGAAAAATCGCAAATTCAATTTCAGTGTCAGATAGACCTTGAGCAGTTTGCCTGTGATGAAATTGTGCTTTCCACCATTATTTCCAACGGCTTGGATAATGCGATTCGGGCACAGGCTCTCCTTCCGGTGGCGGAACGTAAAATCTATCTCATGCTAAAGGAAATGAATGGGAAAATACTGCTCTCTATTCGAAATCCGTTTGATAAGGAACCTGTTTTTAAGGATGGACTTCCGATTTCTTCCCGGAACGGACATGGCTATGGAACACAAAGCATCTCTTATCTGGCTGAGCGTATGGGCGGAAGTTATCAATTTTTAACGGAGGATAGACACTTTATATTAAGGGTCATTATCCCATAACGCACATGTCAGGAAAATATAATTCCGTCGGTGGGTGCAGTAACCTGTGAAATAATATTTCCCTCAAGCGGGTCTATTATTTCACAGAGCGGGTCGCCTTTTTTGTATTTACCCAATGTTCGACAGCCGGAACATCGCGTCAAATGGATATTCATCCATTCTTTTTCTATCTGTATGTGTCAGGTCTTTTACCACCTCTCCTGCTATGATAAGACCTGCTACAGATGGGACAAAAGCTACACTTCCCGGAATATCCCTACGCTCCGTGCATTTATGTTTTGCCCCTGGCGGACAGATACAATTGCTTCTGCAACTGATAGACATATCATCCAGTGGTCTGATTGGTTTTTCTTCTGAATACACAACCTTCAAATTCTTTACACCACGTTTTTTCAGTTCTCTTCTCATCACTTTTGCAAGAGGACACATCTTCGTTTTATAAATATCCGCTACCCTGAACGCACTGGCATCCAGCTTGTTCCCTGCACCCATCGAACTGATAATTGGTACTCCCTTTTCCTTACACTTCATTACAAGTTCTAATTTCGCAGTTACTGTATCAACAGCATCCACCACATAATCATATTCTTCAAAAAGGAATTCATCTGCGTTTTCAGGCAGGAAAAAGCATTTATGCACAGTTACTTCTACGTCCGGATTAATATCCAGCATTCGTTCTTTCATAACTTCTGCCTTATATTTCCCTACTGTCTTTCTTGTCGCTATGATCTGCCTATTAATATTAGTAAGACACACTTTGTCATCGTCTATCAGGTCAAAATGACCCACACCGCTTCTGACAAGTGCCTCGCAGACGTAGCCCCCTACTCCCCCTATGCCAAATATAGCAACTCTCGAATTTCCTAGTTTTTCCATTGCGTCATCACCCAATAACAGCTGGGTTCTGGAAAATTGATTCAACATAATTTTATTCCTCTTCCTTAATATTAAAAAGAAAATTCTTACACAGTCAGTTCTATCTTTTCTTATAAAGAAGCAGTTCTGGCTTTGCTCCTTCTGCCTCATATGTACAAACCATGATAAAATCCATATTCGCTAAGATGCCAAAACATCTGTTACCGCCAAATTCCGATTCCAATTGATTGCCCAGATATGTTGTCTGGTCATTTAAGAATTTTACGCTTGCACCACTTGGTAATGGATAAGCCAAATTCACATAAGCACCAACCAACGCATTCAGTTTTTCAACCTTTGGCATTCCATCAATATGAAGTTCATTGAATTCTTCATATCTCTTCCAATAATCCAGTGTTGGGAGAGTTGCTTTCATATGGGAACGTGCCTGTTCTTCTGTAAAGCCTTCATTTATTAAATGCTTCACGCACACATCAATCAAATCATCCATATTGCTATAAGTGTAAATTCCATCCGCATAGCACCACTTACAGTAATCCTCATTCAAAGAGCCATCACTATCATGACCAACAATTTCATCTTCCAGAGGCATACCGCAACACTGACATATCAACTGCCTAGGTGCACCTAAAAGTGTATTAATTGTAACATTGAATTCCTTTGATAAAAGCTTTAATGTTTCTGTATTGGGAACTGTTTCCCCACTTTCTCAGGTAAATCATTATCTCACTGTATCTGACACCAATGGTCGCAATCGCTTAATTCGCCGCCTGCAGATAACTGCTGATGCAGTACAATGTCTGCCCGTTATACTCTACTCTCGACCAGCCAAGTTCCGTATTTACACCTGTCCGTGTAACCACATCACCGTTTTTAATCGTTGCAACTACCTGCGACCCGGCATCCGTCACACTCGGCATCGTCCTTAAATTGACTTCTTCTTTCGCTGTTACCTGCTCATTGACATCCGTAAATTTCGTCTTAAATCCGGTGTCCACCTCCGGCTGTGGCGGCTGATAATTCAAATCCGTTGTCAGATAGCTGGAAACCGCATAGCAGGTTTTTCCATTATAGATAACTCTCGACCATCCGCTGTTACTTACCCCTGTTCTGGTGGCTGTCTCACCATTGGAAAGCGTGAAAAGCACCGAACTGTCCGATCCCTGACTCGGCTTATTTCGCAGGTTCGTTTTTTCTTTGGCCGTCACCGTCTCATTGACCTCCTGAAAATTCATAAGCGCTTCCGGGTCTGCCTGCACAGATTCCGGCGTTTCGCTGCTTTGCGCCCCTGTGATTTTATTAAAACCAAAATAAGCAACATTCACATCTACCGGTTTATCGATTCCCGCAATCGTTCCCTGATTGGTATACTGCCACATTGCATACGTGCCCTCATAATCAGGAGCTTCTTTCTGCGGATATGGGTCATTCGGATATTGCGCCACCCATATTTTGTAAGAAGTCTCAATACGTGTAGTCTCCCACTTTGCCTCTGCCTGAAGTTCACTCGTGGAAGCATAAAACATTCCTATGTAATCCCGCTCCGTAATCCGGTTTAAGAATGCCAGCGCCACATCTGTCCGCTGCGTTTTTGTCATGGAATACTGGCGGCTGTTTACCGTTTCAAACCCCTCGCAGTTATACGCCACCGGATAGGTAATCTGATACTTCGAGATATAATCTGCTACCCAGTTTGCTTCCTCAATGGCTTCTGCTTCCGAAACAGCAGTTGAGAAAAAATATGCTCCTACCTTGATTCCATATTTCTGTGCTTCCTGCATGTTATATTTTGCATTGGAGTCCGCCACAATCTCACCGCTTACCAACGTACGGTATCCTACTCTTACGATTGCAAAATCAATTCCGGAATCCGAAACCTTTTTCCAGTCAATCGTTCCCTGGTATTTTGCAACATCGATTCCGATTGTAATCTCATCTGTCTCATTTTCCGCAACAATCTTTTTTACATCCACATCTGCGCCCGGCGCTTCTTCGCCTTCCTTCGCAATCACTTCCTCGGGGTCTGCATTTAATTCCTCCTCCGTGAGGGTGTCCCCATCCGTTTTTTTGTCATTGGATTTCACTGCAAACACAATCCCGATAATGACGGCAATAACTACCGCAGCAGCAATGACACCGGCTATGATGATTCGTTTCCGTTTTTTATTTTCATTTTCATTAAAACTCCAGTCTCTCATGTTATCTCCCTTCTTTCCTCCATTCGATTATATCACAAAATGATTAGTTTCCCATTTGAAATACGATGCCCACAACAGCTGAGGCCAGAATAAAGACAATCGGATGCAGTCCTTTTGTCTTTTTTACTTTGTTCGTGAGTATCCAAAGTACGATGGCAAGAAGCCACCCTTCCCAGTTTACGACGTTTAGACTCCACCCGTTTGCAAGGACTTCCGGGAAGAACAGAGCCGATTGAATAACGGTGATTCCCGCAGCGGCGATGAGACCGGTGGATGCAGGGCGCAGACCATAAAATGCGTGAGTAACGTATTTATTGTTTCTAAAATTTTTCAGGAACGATGCGATAATGAGGATGATAATAATGGACGGCGTGATGAGACCTAATGTGGCGACAACTGCCCCCAAAACTGCAAAAGGGAATCCGCCCTGATGTGCTCCCGTGACGTATCCCACATAAGTCGCTACATTGATTCCGATAGGTCCGGGGGTAGATTCGCCCACTGCAATCATATTTGCTAAATCATTATGGGTAAACCATCCGGTGGCATCTGACAAATCATACAAAAAAGGAATGGTTGCCATGCCGCCGCCGATGGAAAAGAGTCCGATTTTGAAAAATTCGTAAAACAATCGTAAGTATAATATCATTTTTGTTTTCCCCCTAATGCTTTCAATACAATCCCGGCAATCGCTGCAAGAATGACAAACACAACCGGACTGAGGGAGGTAACGCATCCCGCCAGTACAACGAGAAGGAAAATAAGAAAGGTAAACTTGTCAATGATAGCTTTCTTAAGCAGTTTCACAACCGCATTTACAATCAGAACACATACACAGACACGGATGCCTCCAAACGCGTTCTGCACCCATGTGATATGGGAGAACGCTTCAATGACACCGGCTAACAGGGAAATAATGACGAGGGAGGGAAAAACCACACCGAGGGTGGTAACTATGCCCCCAAGGATTCCTTTTTTCTTCTGCCCGATAAAAGTAGCTGTGTTGACGGCAATGACTCCGGGGGTACATTGTCCGATGGCGAAATAATCCATCAATTCTTCTTCGGTAGCCCATTTTTTATTCTCCACCACTTCCCGCTGCAAAATCGGCAGCATGGCATATCCGCCGCCGAAAGTCATGACGCCGACTTTCGCAAATGTGAAAAACATATCCCATAAAACGCTCATAGTTTACTTGTGTCCTTTTCCAAATTTAATTCTGTGGCGCATAGTGCACCATGGGGGAACTCTCTGTCAATGGGAGGAAGGTATAGCCGTGCTCCAGTCCCCAGAAGAGAATCTCGTCCACTGCCTCCACGCTGAAGCCCTTGATGTCATGCTGCAGTACAACGGAAACATTGTGTTTTTGGATGCCTGCAATGACATTGTTGAACACTCCGGAAGCCGTATTGGTGCCACCGGCATCTCCGCTGCTGACATTCCAGTCGCAGTAGAGATATCCGTGATAAGAGATGCTCTGCGTCAGGGCAGTCATAATGCCGTTGCAATATTTCCGGCTGACCTTGTTGTTGGTACCGCCCGGAAAGCGCAAAATGGTCGGAGCGACTCCGGTCTGGTTTATGCAAACGTGATTCATCTGCTCTAAATCACTGTAGTAAGCATCTTCGCTCTTGTAAATGTTTTCGTATCTATGGCTGTATGTGTGCAACGCAACCGTGTGTCCCCGCCGGTAGGTTTCCCCAATCATATTCTGGTAAGCAGGGAATTGGTTCGTCACAAAAAAGGTTGCCTTCACCCCATATTTATCCAGAATATCCAGAAGAGCTCCCGTATATTTACCCGGTCCGTCATCAAAAGTAAGATAGACCACTTTATCTCCCGGATTTACAGGATTTGAGACGGCCTGTTTCTGATATACGAAAATGGAGCGGGTGGCCGTTGCTGTATTTCCGGCGACATCCGTTACAGTGTAGGTCAGAATATTTCTTCCCATTTTGGAGGTATCTACGCTTCCGGACACTTGAACCTTTGCGGTTAAATCCCCATCCACATCGTCAGAAGCCAAAAATCCCGGCTCAGAATACGTTTCCCCCACTTTTACATAAGAACGTGCTTCTCCTTTTAAGGTAATCGTCGGCAGCACTACATCTTTATAAAAAATCGTTCTGTCCACGCTCGTCTCATTTCCGGAAGAATCTTTTACCGTGTATGTGACGACACCGTCATGCTCTTCCCGAATGACATTCGCAGTCAAATCCCCATCATAATTGTCCGTAGCAGTATAACCTTCCTCTTCATATGTGGCAACGGGGCTGGTGAAGTGCTCCGGGTCAGACACCAGTTCAATCACCGGTGGATGTGTATCTGCTACAATAATCGTTTTTTCTTCCGAAAAAGTCCGCTTTTTATATTCTGCCGTGTAGGTTACGTGGTAGGTTCCAAGCTCCTTCAGGTTTACGTTCCCCTGCATGGTGGTTTTTACGGGAGTTTCTTCCCGGTTTATCAGACTTCCTCTGATAAATGCGGTAACCTCCGGCAATTCATCCACACCATATTCCAAGGTAATGGTTTTGTCCGGAATATTAAGCTCCATGGAATATTGATTGAGACAAAACAGAGCAGTCAAAGCCGCTGCTATGCAAAGTAGGATTGCTGCTGTAATCAAAATCCATTTCTTTTGTGTTTTCATATTTTAATATTTCCTTCTTTTGTATTTATGATTCTATTATAGTATCAAAATAGGATTTCGTAAACAGGATTCCTAATCGACTCTGTATTTCATACAGGGTCTTCCGCCGGTCTCATAGTTCATTTCCCCAATCACCCTGCCCGATTCCGCAAGGTAATTCATATATCGTCTGACGGTTACCCCGGTCAAGCCTATCTTTTCAGCAACCTCGTCACCCGTCAACCACACCCCTTCATGTTCCTGCAGATGTTCTAAGATAAGCTGCAACGTTTTTTCCTGGATTCCCTTCGGATACAAATCTTCCTTTTTTTTACGGATATTGTCGATAATATGGTCGATGTTTGTTTGACTCAGCATATCTATATCCTTAAGCGCATGATTTTGTGCGGCATATTTTTCGAGCGCCATTTGAAAACGGTCAAAAGTAAAGGGCTTGACGAGATAATCTACAATGCCAAGATGCAGGGCTTCTTCAAGTGATTCCCGGTCATTTGCCGCCGTTACCATAATGACGTCCACCGTTATCTTGTGATTTCTGATTGTTCGAAGCGTTTCAAATCCGTCCATATGGGGCATATACACATCCAGCACAAGCAAATCAACCTCATTTGCCTCTAAGAACGAAAGCGCACTGCTGCCATCCTTACATTTCCCAACAACCCGGAAGCTTTTATTTCTGTTTATGTACTGCTCGTTTATCATGGCGACCATGGGATCGTCTTCTACAATTAAAACCTTATACATATCTTATTTCTCCTTCATGAAACTAATCGAAAAAGATGTGCCTACCCCTTCCTGAGACTCAACGGTAATCTTGCCGCCGAAATTCTCTACCATAGACTTCACCTGATAAAGTCCCGTTCCTCTGCCTTCCCCTTTTGTAGAAAATCCATTCTCAAAGATTACGTCCAAATCCGATTTGCAGATACCCCTTCCGGTATCGTCCACCGTAATCAGAACTGCGCCGGGACGAGAATAAATTCCGAACATCAGCTCCTTTTGTGCCTGATAATCGTCGCCTTCATTCATGGCATCAAAGGCATTATCGAGTAAATTTCCAATGACCGTAATCAACATTTCAGATGGCAGTTCCATATCTGCCGACGAATAATAACAGCCCTCCCGCAGAACAAAATTCACATTCAGTTCGGATGCCCGTGCAATCTTTCCTATCAACAGAGCCGCCACCGCAGGCTCACTCACCGCGTTCATGACCTTACTAATTGTTTCTCTCTGCACCATTGTAATATTCTGAATATACGAAGTTGCCTCATCGTACATTTCCATCTGAATCAAGCCAAGAATAACGTGGAGCTTGTTGGTAAAATCGTGATTATTTGCTCTCATC
The DNA here is from genome assembly GCA_900316755.1 of uncultured Eubacteriales bacterium. GTDB lineage: Bacteria > Bacillota > Clostridia > Lachnospirales > Lachnospiraceae > Faecalimonas. The sequence goes on along the minus strand of ONED01000068.1, from coordinate 402 downwards.
GAATCCACGAGATAACGGGTACCGGACAAGTCCTCCATCAGTTTTGTATATTCGGCCCGGTTATGTAGCACGGCAATCGCGCCAACGACCTGCTCCTCTTCCCGTATCGGCACACGGTCGAGGATAATATCCGCTTTACTCAGGCTGACATTCAATTCTTTCTCCCCATTTCTAATCGTATTGGACAGAATTTCATCTCCGAGGGCATCAATATCCTGTCCGACAAGGGTCATAGAAGAATCCTCACAAAGCATACGGGCGGCAGAATCATTCGAAAACTGTATCACTCCGTTACTGTCCACCGCAATAATCCCTTCCTCCAGTGTTTCAAGAATATTATCCCTCATTTTATACATTGCCGTAAACACATCCGGCTCATAACCCATCAGGCTCTTTTTCACC
>ONED01000071.1 GCA_900316755.1 uncultured Eubacteriales bacterium | reverse complement strand
GTCACCGCAGTGATTCTTCTGAAAAAGAAAAAGAAACATGGTGCAATTTCAGAAGAACCTGAAACTGCAGAGACAGATTTAAAAGGGGAAGAATGATAAGATGAAAAAAAAGATTTCTTTGTTTCTGGTATTGAGCATACTTGTGACAACGGTATTGTCAGGGTGTGGCGCAAAAGGAAAAATTAGCTTATTCTCCGAGGGAGAACCCGGGTTTATCATTGTGCGTTCCGCAGAGGCGTCCAATGAAGAACGTGAGGCTGCCAATGAATTGAGACAGACGATTGCAGATGAATTGGATGTGAAAGTAACCTACAAACCGGATACGGTGAAACACGAGGACGGTCAGATTGAGATTGTCCTCGGTCAGACCAATCGTCCGCACACGGAAGAGGTCTATAAGGAATTGGCAAATGAGAATGAGAACAACGGGCTGGATTATATCATCCGGCAAAAAGGAGATTACATCTATATTATGGGGATGACTTTGCTCTCCCTACAGGATGCCATCAATTACTTTTGTGATACTTTCCTGAAGGACACAAACGGAAAAGTGGCATACGACTACAAGTACCTATACAACTATAAAGCGGAAGGCGGAGAGTTTGCTATCGCAGGAAATAAGGATCTTTCCTCTTATCGTATCGTGACACCGAGATACAATATGTCTTATCTGGTGGGGAGAGAGGTAACGCCTCTCTCCACCCAGCTCTTGTATGCTACCGGATGCACAGTGCCGGTGGTTATGGACAATGAGGAAGCAACAGATTATGAGATTATTGTTGATTCTTGCAACAGAGAGGGGATTCCGGAGGCAGCCGATGCAGACAGTTACTTTATTCAGGTTTCCGGCAACAAGGTATACCTTGGCGGCGGAAGCAATGAGGCTACCGCTATGGCAGTCCGGAAGTTTACGGAGATGGCAAAGGATGGGAAGGCTTTGGCTGCGGATGCCAAGATTACCGGAAGCTATTCAGAGGATGTGAAAGCCTATGAAAACGAGTACACGCTGACTCTTGCAGACGAATTTGACACCATAGATACAGACCTTTGGAAAATTTACGACGGCGCTTTCAGCAATGGCACTACACAGGAAGGGGACCCGCGCAGGGCTTATTTTACAAGTAGTTCTAAGAATTTATATGTTCAGGACGGAAGTTTGTATTTGAGGACGACAAGGGAGCCGGATCGCTATAATAGCGTAGAATTGAGAAGCGAGAATTCCGTATGGTTTAAATATGGGTTTATTGAAATCAGCGCTAAAATCTGTTCTACCAAAGGACAGCTTGCCGCTTTCTGGCTTCTTGGAAATGCTGCCCAGGATTATCACAGTGAGATTGATATCTTTGAGAGCACGCTGGATTGGGCAAAAGCCACACCACTTAGCTGGGTAGGAGGTGCCGTATCCGGAGAAGGTTCCAACACCTATTATTGTGGTTGGGATGGGGATCAAAAGACCGATTCCTACCTGCACTTTGAAGGCAGTGACTTGGAGGATGTGTACCATACTTTTGGGGTAGAGTGGACAGAAGACTACATCACATGGTTGTATGACGGAAGAGAGTTTCTGACGATTAATACTACCGTGGATGAACGTGCGGTAGCGACCTTTAATGGACTGCAGCAGATTATCCTGACACAGTATGGCGGCATTAATGTAATCAATGCCGGATTCCCGGATGAAACAACAGATTGGGACAAGGGATATATGGCAGTTGATTATTTGAGATTGTATCAGCTTCCGGGACAGGAACTGGTAAGAAGATAAAGGAGAATACCATGTCTGACATGAAGATTATGAAAGAAGACTACTTCTGTACCTGGTGTGAGCAGGGCAGAGCTGCGAAGAACTATCGTGAAAAAGAAGAAAAGGGAGAGCCCACCTTTCTGGGGGATCAGGGGTATGCGGCGACAGGAAGCCGGGACGGCATCAATGAAGAAACCGTCTTTGGCGAGCATGGCTGGATTCATTACTATCCCGAGACAAGAAGTGATATGTATTTCTTGATTGATGATGGTTGGGACGTGGACTACAACACGGTGACCCCGAAGGATTTCCCGAAATTCGGCTCTCATGAAGTGAATGCACAGAGATTCCCGTCTTTTAAAGGCACGCCGGAGGAAAAGCTGACACAATTCGTGGAGCGGGTCAAAGCAGCAGGCTGGAAAGGCTTGGGAATCTGGGTAGTCGCTCAGGCATATGGAGAGGACTTTGAAAAACCGGTAAGGGAAACCAAGGACTACTGGCGGGCAATGCTGGAACGCTCCAAAAAAGCCGGAGTATCCTACTGGAAGGTAGACTGGGGGAAATGTGCATACACCGCAGAAAACCGAAAGATGATCACAGACCTTGCCCATGAAATCTATCCGGAGCTCATCGTAGAACATGCCATCTGTATGTTTCTTATCAACGATAAGGATTCCGATTACGGAAGATTTCGAAATGATGAAGCATATGACAGAGGTATGGCGTTTGCATCCTACTCGGATGTGCTCCGCACTTATGATGTGAGCCAGTTGGCGATTTCCAGCACTTTGGACCGGGTATCCTGCGTACTCCCGGGCGCCCATGCACTCATCAACTGTGAGAGCGAATGTTACATGGGAGCAGGGCTTGGATTCTCCCTTGGAATCATGGGCGGACCGGATACGGTACCCTGTGGGACACATGCATTGGCAGCTACCCGCTGGCATCGCATCGCTCCTCCGTTTGTGGGAGGAGAGACCTGCCAGTCAGAGGAGATTCTGACGGACTACTTTGACTTCACAGAGGGGAGCACCTGGGCTACCTTCTTAGTCGGAAGACGCATCCATCAGAGTGCACCCGCAGTAATTGCAAGAAACACACCGCTGCCGGAAGTAAAGGCAAAGGGCGAAAAACCGTTTGTGGTCGCTTCTTTAAATCCGACAGGCGCATATTCCGTGGCAGCGTTAGAACGTCTCTTGGGTGCAGAACAGATTTTGCAAGCAGAGGTTCGTTGCCTGACAGAAACGAATCCAACGGATATCGGCATCTTTGGTGAGTTTGAGAACCTGACGTTCTGTTTCAGCAAAGTGCCGACTGCTGTTAAGATGAAAAATCTGCTGACCGATGAGATGGTAGACGTTACCGGAAAAATAACATTAGAGAAAGAACTCCAAGTGTCAGGTGATGTGCTACAGCTTTTTGAAAGCGGAAAAGACAGAATACAGCCTGCAATTCACATGATGGTTTCTTTTGAGTGAGGCGGTATGATATGAATTTTCCATATTTTGTAAGTGATAACGAAGAAATAAATACAGCATACCGGTTAGCCATTGCAACTTTAAGTGCCAATATCCTGCCTTTTAAAGACGGGATATTGGAGAGGGAAGAACCGGTTATGATAGCAGGACTTGGCTATGTGACACCGTGGACGAGGGATGCAGCCATTAATACGTGGAATGCAGGAGGTATGATTTGCCCAAAGGTCAGCCTGAATACATTAAAATCCGTGCTGACCACCTGTGAAAACGGGTACCGGATTGACGGGGAATACTGGGATGCCATTATCTGGACCACCGGAGCATGGCATCAGTACCTTTATACAGGAGACAGGGAATTTCTGGAAATAGCATACAATGCTACCGTAAATTCCCTGGCATATTTCGAAGAAACGGAGTTTGATTCAGAGAAAAATCTGTTCCGTGGACCTGCCTGCTACGGGGATGGAGTAGCCGCATATCCGGATATTTATGCAGAACCGGGTGTAAGCGGCATCATCGCGTTCAAGGATTTGAAGCAATACTGCTGTGATAAAGGTGTCGGAATCCCGATGATGACCTTATCCACAAACTGTCTTTATTATTCCGCCTACGTGCTGGCAGATAAGATGGCACAGGAGTTAGGCAAAGGGAAGCAGTATGAAGCAAAGGCGAAAGCCATGTATGAGGCAATCAACCACCACTTCTGGAAGGAAGAAAAAGAAAATTATAACTACATTGTAGATGAGTTCGGTGGCTGTGACCATGAGGAAGGTCTGGGATGTGCCTTTGCCATTCTGTTTGGCGTGGCAGATGCGGATAAGACAGAGAAGATTCTGCGTAACCAACATATGACTGCGAAAGGGATTCCGTGTGTATGGCCAACCTTTGCACGCTATGAGACAGAAGACGGCATGGGATTTGGCAGACACAGTGGAACCGTGTGGCCCCATGTACAGGGATTCTGGGCAGATGCCGCAGCACAAAATGGCAATGTACAGGCATTTGACAGAGAATTGAAGGCTCAGACCGAGAATGCATTATATGATCATCAGTTTGCAGAGATTTACCATCCCATAACCGGAGAAGTATATGGCGGAAGACAGGAGCGTGACCACAGGGGAATTGTTGAATGGCGTTCCGAACCATATCAAACCTGGAGTGCAACGGCTTATCTGCGCAATGTCTACCTGAATCTGGCAGGAATGCAGTTCGACACAGATGGCATTCACTTTCATCCGGTTTCTACGGAATTGGTAAACGATATGAGATTGAGCAATTTTCACTATCGCAATTGCGTATTAAATATTACTGTTCGCAGAACCGATGGAGAAAAACGCTTCTTGATGGATGGCAAAGAGACGACGCCGTTGGTTGTGAAGGAACTGGTAGGCGTACATGAAGTGGAGATTTATTTATGAGAAGAAAAAAGAAGATTTTAACAGCCGTGCTGTTATGTATGAGTATGGCAGTCTCCTGCCTGACCGGTTGTGGCGGAGGCAGCTCGGTTTCCCTATTCACGGAAGGAGAGGCAAATTTTATTATTGTGCGTTCGGCAGATGCAGACAGCGTGACAGCTGAGATTGCCGGAAATCTGCGTGAAACGATTAAGGAAAAGTTAGGAGTTACTGTGAATTACAAGCCTGATACGATTAAGCACACAGATGGACAGTTAGAGATTAATATCGGCATTACAAACCGTCCGGACAGTCAGGCAGTCTATGATGAGGTGGCAAATGAGTCAAAGACCAATAGTATGGACTATATCATCAAACATACCGGAGATTATATCTATATTGTAGGAATGAGCAGTGAAGCACTGCAGAACGCAGTGGATTATTTCGCAGAGAATTTTTTGTCGGATACCAAAGGCAGTGTCGCAGGAAATTATAACTACATCCACAACTACAAAGGAAACGGAAAGATGTTCAGTATCAACGGCAGTACCGAACTTGCTTCCTATAAGATTGTAACACCAAAGTATAACATGTCTTACCTGGTAGGCCGTGAAATTGAAACTCTGAACAACAATCTTATGATAGCAAACGGTGTTTTACTGGAAGAAATCACTGACTGGGATGAGGAGAGCGAATGCGAGATTATCATTGACCACACAACCCGCGAGGGCGCACCGCAACCGAAAGACAGTGACGAGTACCGCATCAAGGTGGATGGAACAAAGGTTTATCTGATTGGTGGAAGTACGGAAGCCACAGCAGTTGCAGTGAAAGAATTTAATCAGATGATTGCGGATGGCGGAAGCATTGATGAGAATACGGATATTACCGGAAGCTACGCTGAAACAACCAAGAAATATGATGATTATTACGCAATGACATGGAATGACGAATTTGATTCGTTTGATTCTTCAAAGTGGCGGTTCATGCAAGGAAAAACGACGAATGGTATCCTGCCAGAAGGAGATACCCGTTATACTAATTATACAGATTCTCCCAAAAATCACTGGTATGAAGATGGAAAACTGTATATGAAAGCGACTATGGAATCTGACCGATATGATTCGCCGGAAATTCGTACAGATCATTCTACATGGTTCAAGTATGGATTGATTGAAACAAGTGTACAGATTAAAAACGGACATGGACAGGGTGCGGCATTCTGGTTACTTGGAAATTCAGCTCAGGATTATTATGCTGAGATTGATATTTACGAAGCATCCGGAAATTTTGCAAAATTCACTCCGTTAAGCTGGGTATCGAAGGCGTTACAAGGTCAAGGTATCAATTCCGGAACCTATTATTGTGATTTCCAAGGAGATATCAAGGTTTATGACGGAGGTACAAAGGGAGATACTTACTTCCGATTTGAAGGCGATGATATGGGTGAATATTTCCACACCTTTGGTATTGAGTGGACAGAAGATTCTATGACATCTTTTGTTGACGGTAGAAAATTTATCCGAATCAATACTACAGTAGATGAACGTGCCGTTGCAACATTTAATAACTATATGCAGATTATCCTTGCACATGGCGGTGGTGGCGTTACTGCCGGAATTCAGGTAGTTGATGAGAC
>ONED01000074.1 GCA_900316755.1 uncultured Eubacteriales bacterium | reverse complement strand
TCCGCCAAAAATGTCTCGCCAGAGAAGCCGCAGAAAGACATGAGCGCACGGTGAAACGGGATATAAAACGGATGACCAAGCAGATAGCATCGCTTACGGCGGAGAATACTTCTCTAAAGGATGATAACACTGCTTTAAAGGACGACAACGCTACTTTAAGAGATAATATTGCTTCCATGGAAGATGACAATGCACGCTTAAGGGCTCGTATCGCAGAGCTAGAGGCGCAAAAGAACAACTGATGAGGTATGATTCGAGGGCTGTCGCTTTAAAAAGTTAATGCGATAGCCTCCTCTTCAAGATGTATCTCCCTTTCTAACGTCCCTTTTTCAACGTTCCAACATTTCATATAACTTCTGTTTCGCATTCCCGAAGGAAACTTTTTCATAGTCTTGACGAATTTTAGTTAGAGTGATATAACTTTCTTGAAAATAAAAATAAGATACATATGACTGGGGGTGTTCTATATGACACTGAAACATCTAAAAATCGGCGAAAGCGCTGTCATTACAAAAATCGGCGGAGAAGGCGCTCTCCGGCAGCATTTCTTGGATATGGGCGTGATTCCGGGTGCGGAAGTCACAGTCGTGAAATTTGCACCCATGGGCGACCCCATGGAGCTGCAGATTCACGGATATGAATTAACACTTCGTCTGGCGGATGCAGATCAGATTGAGATTCAGCCGATTAGGGAGCGGACAAATCAACACAGCCGTATCAATAGAATAGATCCCTCCGAGCATCCGGGGCTTGGAGAAGACGGGAAATATCATGCCAAAGGAGACGGAAATCCTTTGCCGGAAGGGACACTCCTTACCTATGCTCTTGTGGGGAATCAAAACTGTGGGAAAACCACGCTGTTTAATCAACTGACAGGCTCCAACCAGCATGTGGGAAATTTCCCCGGCGTTACCGTAGACCGCAAAGACGGACCGATTAAAGGGCATCCGAACACGAGGGTAACGGACCTCCCCGGCATTTACTCTATGTCTCCTTACACCAGTGAGGAAATTGTATCCAGAAATTTTGTTCTGGGTGAAAAGCCGAAAGCAATCATCAACATTGTTGACGCTACCAACATTGAACGGAATCTTTATCTGACCATGCAGCTTTTGGAAATGGATATCCCCATGGTGGTTGCACTTAATATGATGGATGAAGTAACGAACAATAACGGAGCTATTGATATTAATGGAATGGAATCCATGTTAGGCGTCCCTGTTATCCCGATTTCTGCAGCCAAAAACGAAGGTGTCCGGGAACTGATTGAGCATGCAGTACATATCGCCCGGTATCAGGAACAACCGCAAAAGCAGGATTTTTGCAGCAAAGATGACCACGGCGGTGCCATTCACCGGGCCATTCATGCAGTCGAATCCATCATTGAAGATCACACGGAACAAAATGGTCTCCCCCTTCGTTTTTCCGCCACCAAAGTGATTGAAGGGGATGCGTTGATTCTGGAGCATCTGAAACTGGATCAGAATGAGACGGACATGATTGAACACATTGTGGTGCAAATGGAAAAAGAAGGTGGTATGGACCGAAGTGCCGCCATTGCGGACATGCGTTTCGATTTTATTGAATACGTCTGCGAACGTACCGTAAAGAAACCGAAAGAGAGCAAAGAACGGATTCGCTCAGAAAAATTCGACCGGATTCTTACCGGAAAATGGACCGCCATTCCATGTTTTATCGCAATAATGGGAGCTGTTTTCTTCCTGACTTTCAATGTAATCGGTGCCTTTTTGCAAGGTCTTCTGGAAAGCGGAATCGACGCGCTGACCGGGGTAGTAGATCAATGGATGAGCGCCGCGCACGTCAATCACGCTCTTCACGGGCTGGTAATCGACGGCATTTTCGGAGGTGTGGGAAGCGTACTTAGTTTCCTTCCGATTGTTGTCACTTTGTTTTTCTTCCTTTCTATTATGGAAGACAGCGGTTATGTGGCGAGAGTAGCCTTCTTCATGGATAAACTACTGCGGAAAATCGGACTCTCCGGCCGCAGCATCGTTCCCATGCTGATTGGTTTCGGATGCACCGTTCCGGCAGTCATGGCCACCAGAACTCTGCCCAGTAAACGCGACCGTAAAATGACAATTTTCCTGACTCCTTTTATGAGTTGTACTGCGAAGCTGCCAATCTATGCCTTTTTTGTCAGTGCCTTCTTCCCGGGCAAAGGCGGATTTATCATGACAGGGCTTTATTTATTGGGAATACTCGTCGGGATTCTGGTCGCCCTCCTGTTTAAGACCACGCTGTTTAAAGGAGAAGCCGTTCCTTTTGTCATGGAGCTTCCTAATTACCGGATGCCGGGTGTAAAAAATGTAGCACAGCTTTTGTGGGAAAAAGCGAAGGACTTCCTAAACAAGGCTTTTACTATCATCCTGCTTGCGACCATCGTTGTCTGGTTTCTGCAGAGTTTCGACCTGCACCTGAATTTGGTGGAAAACTCTCAGGAAAGTTTGATGGCATTGCTTGCCGGCCATATTGCACCGATTCTTGCTCCGCTGGGACTGGGTGACTTTAGAATTGTAACCTCTTTGATTAGCGGATTTATGGCAAAAGAAAGCGTGGTGTCTACCATGGAAATCCTGTTCGGGGGCAATATTCAAACCGCCCTCTCCACCGTTTCCGCGGCGACCATGCTGGTATTTTCTCTGTTATATACACCTTGTGTAGCCTCCATTGCGTCCATCAAACGGGAATTGGGTGCAAAATGGGCGGTCGGTGTCGTCTTCTGGCAGTGTGCGATTGCGTGGGTTGCTGCGTGGATTACACGTTTTATCTGTATCGCAATCGGAATGTAAAACAGAAGTTATATGAAATGGTGGAACATTGAAAAAGGGACGCCTCTGCGCCATTGGCGCTCGGGTGTCCCTTTTTCCTATTTCCTCAGTACTTCGATATCGTCCTCTTTATATTTCATACCATCGAATCTCATTCGCACTCATATCAAGTGAAAAGCTACTTCCATCACCCTTATATACCACCGTACTTTGCGGCTCATAGGTATTGTTTACCACACAGTACTTTCCATTCTTCACATACGCATGGACTTCTACATTAAAATTACTGCTGAACCATCTGTGCAGGTTTTCCTCATCATGAGATGCCCAGATGATGGAGCGGTACAGGATTCTGCTGTTCTCAAAGCTGTATGGAAGTCCACTGATATAGACGCAACGTCCTTTTCCGAATTCATGGACCGCCATCTGCACTTCCTTATCAATCTGACGTAAGATTGTGGTTCCATCCAGTGCAAAGATATTCTTCTTTCCTTCTCCAAAATCAATATCCTTGGTGCAATCTTCCTTAATAAAATGGTCGTGCTCTTCCCAATTGTATTTGTCCACGTTCAGGTTGAAGCCGTTTTCTTTTTCCACACCAAGCACATTGGCAAGCTGAAAGTAGCGCCCCTCCCACTGATAAGCAGAGGGTTCTCCTACCCCGATAAATCCGCCTCCATTGTAGATAAACTTCTTGACCGCCGTTATAATGGTTTCATCTGCCCACGCCGCGCCACCGCTGTGTGCCGTATAAGCGTCTCCTACATTGATAATCACATCGATATCTGAGAGAACCTCCGAATTGGTTTTGATATCATCAAAACTGATAAACCGCACATCAAACGGTGCCCCGGAAAGTGCTTCTATAATTCCTGCATAGGAGTAATTCTGTTTCTGGTACAATGCGTGGTGTACCATGTGGCAGCCCCATGCACGCATCTTGCCCCAACTGTTTAAAACCGCCACCTTCTTGATACAATACGGGGTTGTCCCCTTAATGTTGTCATACAGAGTACGGAATTCATCACATACTTCTTCCACATAATCAATAAATTCCGGAAACTGAAGTGCCAGTTTCAAATATCCGCCATATCCAATCCGGTCGATTGGTTTTCTTAGGATTGCACGCCGTGCGGTCACCCAGTTCACTTTTGCTTCTTTCACCGGGTCGCCGCCCTCATGGAAGGTATCCGGAAAGAAATAAGGAAGAAATCTTCCTTCCGTATAGTTTACACCCGGAATATCACTGATTAACCGCAGTGTGGAGCCGTTGCCCACACTTCCTACCACTGCATCCAGCCCGATGCTCTGGAATTCCTCCATAAACGGTTCCATGCCAATCCAGTGGTCTCCAAGGAACATCATGGCTTCTTTTCCCATCTCATGGGTGATATCCACCAGTTCCTTTGCAAGCGCTGCCACTTCTCTGCGCTGGAAGCTTTGAAAGTCTTTAAATTCCTTGGAAGGAATTCGGTACTGGTTGTTATGATACCCCTGGTCGATAATATATTCCGGTCGGAATTTGTAACCTGCTTCCTGTTCGAATTGCTCTAAAATATACGGACTTACCGAAGCCGAATATCCGTACCAGTCCACAAATTTTTCCCGCGCCAGCTCATCAAAAACCAGCATGAACTGATGGAAAAATGTAGTAAAACGAACCACATCTATATGAGGGTTCTTTTCCAGATAGGTACGAAGACGTTTCTTTGACCATTCCCTCGTCTTTGGCTGGCGCACGTCAAAGGTAATCTGTCGTTTGGATACATCCCAGCCATTCGTCACTGCATTGTACATATGTACCGGATCCCACATAATGTAAGCAAGAAAACTTACCGTATAATCATGGAACTCCTTTGTGTCATGAATCGTTACATCACCGGATTCTTCGTTATATTCCCACTGTGATACGGGCATTAGGAATCGGGGTATAATCAAACCCAATCGTTCCGGTCATCCCGGATACCAGTTTCGCACTGCTTCCGTTGGCATCGCTTCCTGTCTTTGTACTCTGAATCTGAAGTCCGTAACCATTGCCCCAATTTAATGTAACATTGGACGGTTTCGCCTCTTTTGTTACCACTGTTGTACCATTAACAGGGGTAAAAAAGCTCATAAATAGTTGACGCTTCTGCCCGCGCCATCTGCGGAAGCAGGGTCACAATATATCCATCTCCATTGTCCGTCATCCCGCGATGAAGTGCTGAAAGACTATAAAAGATAATTGAGTAGGGAGCAAAATCACTCCCTACTCAATTTCTATTTCGTCAGTACTTCGATGTCGTCTTCGTCTGTCGCCGGTTCTTAAAGAGACAGCACCGAATCATACCTCATCAGTTGTTCTTTTGAGCCTCCAGCTCTGCAATACGAGCCCTTAAGCGTGCATTGTCATCTTCCATGGAAGCAATATTATCTCTTAAAGTAGCGTTGTCATCCTTTAAAGCAGTGTTATCATCCTTTAAAGCAGAATTGTCATCCTTTAGAGAAGTATTCTCCGCCGTAAGGGATGCTATCTGCTTGGTCATCCGTTTTATATCTCGTTTTACCGTGCGCTCATGTCTTTCTGCGGCTTCTCTGGCGAGACATTTTTGGCGGACGATTTCATCTGCGTTTGCAACATATACACTTCTTGCGGCTTCGTTT
>ONED01000082.1 GCA_900316755.1 uncultured Eubacteriales bacterium | reverse complement strand
ACATCTGCTCCCTTTATCTGCTCCCGAAAATCAAAAATCAGACGCAGGGTATATTTTGCAAAACGGCAGTTATCCTCCGGCTGCCAAACTTCGCAGTCCGGTTTCAACAGCTCTTCTACTTTCTTCCCATAGCCAATCTGTCGTATGGAATCTCCCAGTAATACTACTTTTTTACTCATTTTCCTGTTTCTCCTCGTTTCCATTCTTTTTCAATCTTACACCCATTCTTCCTTTTCCTGTATACTGCTTCCGTCGAATACAAACGTTTTCACCTCATAAGGTGCAAAAGACACAGTTGCCTTAAAACCGCCAATCTCCATCTGCGTTTCTTCCGGCAGCTGTGTATTGTTCACAAGCCGCACAAGATACCCTTCCGGTATCCGGTAAAATGCAGAAAGGGAAACCGCCTGATTTTGGATAACCATGGTCTTCCAATCTGTCTCGTTTGTTCCATGCGGAAAGAAATTCAGCGAATAGGTTCCATTCACAAACTCCTGTGCATGGTTCTCCAGTTCTCTCCGGTCATCATAAGAAAGCCGGAAAGAAAACGTATGCTCGCCCTGCTCGATATAAGGCAGGAAAATATTGCGTTTAATGAGTTCCTGTCCGTCAATCGGATGGGCACAGTAAGCCGCCCCGCGAAGCAGCGTCACATACAAATCATTTCCCTGCGCAGAAAAGCCATACGTACAATTATTGTAAATAGTAACTGCCTTGTCTCCGTCTGTCAATCCCACAAAACGATGTGCCGTTATCTCTTTCCCATCCTTCGGAAACTCGTCTGTGCCAAAAGGAATCTGTCCGAAAAATGCCCCATTCACTGCACACGGCACCTTCAACTTCAATGCCTTCTGCTGCTCATTCCAAAGCACCTTCACCCCGATGTCTGTATAAGGCAGGTTACGGTACATTTTGTAGGAAATCCGCACAAAGCTGGAGCCTGCTTCAAAAAAGCTCTCCACTTCCGTCAGCACCGGTCCATCTTCAATCACATTGACATTCACCAGATGTTCAAAGATTCCCTTCCTGCATTCCGACAACTGAAAGGCTTGAGGATTCTTTCCGATGGCATCCATATACCAGCCCCATGGGTCTGCATTATCCTCGAATAAAACAGGTTCAAACGCCCCACCGGATAGCAATTCTTTTCCATTCACCACATAGCTCATAAGGAGCCCCGTTTTCCGGCTGATGCGAAGTTTCTTGCAATCGTCTTCAAAAACAATCTCCTCACCACAGGTCTCCCTCAGATGTTCCTTTTCCGTCACTTCCACACGAAAATCTACACGGGTAATCGAAAGCGGTGCCAGGTCACACCGATAGGCAATCCGCTTTCTCCGGTCATAATTAATATTGGACTGCTCCTTGATACACTGTGCCGGAATTTCTTTTCCCTCCAAAAATGCACGGACCGTATATTGCTCCGTATCGGAAACAATTGCGCTCTGCATCAGGAATTCTGTCTCACATACCGCTGTTCTCCGATAAGGCTGTGTATTGAGGATAAAGATAGGAAATTCTCCTTTGCTTGCCTTTGCATACTTCGCGCATACTGCAAACAATGCCTTATCAAACTCCCGCTGTAAAAGTTCCAGTGCATAATCTGCTTTCCGCAGGGTACTCCTCTCCCCCTCCTGCGTACAGGTACCGGAAAGAATATCATGAAACGCAAGCGAGGCCAGTGCTTTTTCTGCCTGTTCAAACACACTCTCCTCTTTTTCATACAACCCATTCAGTTCTGCAAATGCACAGAGCTTCTCTGTGGTAAACAAACGGCTTTCTAATTCAATATTCTTCTGCTTGATACGGTTCATCGACGTGTATGCCCCAATCAGACAGGGCTGCAAAGAACCACGATATTCCGCCGTCGGTTCTATCTCTGCAAAATATTCTTCCGGCGTACTATGCACCACTTCCGTTTCTGAATCTTCTATATAACGGTTTACATCTTCAATGTCTTTTCTGGATGGTACTCCTCCATGGTTTCCCACACCCCAAAGTGCTACACCGGTCTCATCTGCTCCATAGAAAGACGCTTTCTTTTGAATCTGAGAAAGAGCCTCACCATAACCGCTACAGTAAAGGTTCTCATCTTCCGTCCGGGTCACTTTTACCCGGCTTCCATCTTTTCCTATCCACCAGAAATCCCGAGCCGGGAGTTCCATGAGCTGCGGCATAGGACGACAGCACAGATAGGAATCAAATCCACATTTTTTTAAAATCTGCACCAGACCAACCGAGTGCCCAAAGCTGTCAAAATTGATGGCAGTCGTAGGTCTTGCACCAAAATTTTCCCAGAAATACTTCCTTCCAAGCCCAATCTGCCTTACAAACGCCTCGCCTGACGGCAGATTGCAGTCGGGCTGGAGATACCAGCCACCCATGATATGCCATTTCCCGGCTTTCACCTGTTCCTTGATGTGTGCAAAAAGCTCCGGA
>ONED01000076.1 GCA_900316755.1 uncultured Eubacteriales bacterium | reverse complement strand
ATGTATTCAGGAGGGGATTTTGAAGGAGTTTCTGGAACAAAATCGAGCGGAGGCGAAAGCAATGAGTATATTCGAATATAACCAGGAAGAACATATCCGCATGGAACGGGAGGAAGCGAAGGAGGAGGAACGAGCAAATACAGAGCGAGAACGCCAAAGAGCTGACGCAGCTGAAAAGCTGGCAAAAGAGGCTGAAGCCCACGCCAAAGAAGCAGAGTCGCGGGCTGAAAAAGCAACTGTCTGGGCTAAGGATGCTAATGCTCGAGCTGACCAAGCGGAGGCTCAAATGGCAGAAGCCAGGAAAGCTATCGCAGAGCTGAATGCGGAAATTGCACGCTTAAAGGCTATAACAAAAACAAACCAGAATTGAAAACATGGGTCTGTCGCAATAGCGAGAGACCCATGTTTTATCGTTCGTTTTCTAAAGATTTCTTTATCTCCTCATAAATACTGCCTGAATCCAATCCATCTATGCGAAGCGCTTCTGTTGCCGCACCGGATTTTCCAAACACATCATCCCCCCGATTCTTGTCACCTTTACCAGCGCATATTTACATCTGACATCATATTCCTCCAAATATTACTAAAGTTCTTCTACATATTTCAAGCCTTCCATATTCCTTAGTTTATCCATAAAAAGGGCGCGCTTGTTTTTATCCTTCACTTCAATAGTGACAACGGCAGTAGAACCCTCCCCTTTTAACACAAACACAAGACTAAAGAAAACCCCTTCCATATACCCGATTCCGACTGCCAGTCCAATACAGGCACATATCCAGAGTCCTGTAGCAGTTGTCAGCCCCTTAATCTGATTCTTTCCGGTTACGATAATCGTACCCACACCTAAAAACCCGACTCCGCTGATTACCTGGGCTCCCATGCGCGCAATGTCCCCTTCGTCTTAAACATATAGGTTTTGATGCCCATTTGATGTTTGTTGTGAGACAATCATTCTGCTTTTTTATTCCCTGTCCGCATGAATCCCCCGAATGATTTCCAATGCCGGATACGGATTGTTAACTGTCATCAGAGTAATCCCTGTAGCAATGGCGGCAGAAACCTCCTCCGGCGTATCCGGGCACCAGCACCATGGATCAATCCCTTTTTGGTAATATTCATCCACCAGTTCCTTTGTCAGATCTGACATTCCTATGCCGGAAGCATAATAATGGCACTCGGTATTCTCTTTGGAATTCTTTACCATGGAAAGCGGAAAGCCCTGAGTCTTTACGCCGTATTTTTCATGCGCAAGAGTTGTGACATCACCGTTAAAGCACGCGATGACATAGCGGTCATGAAACCCGTATTTTTCCAGCAACAGAATGGCCTTATCCAGAGCTTCAGGACGATAATCCTTCATCTCAACATTAAGGAAAAAAGCAGGATCCTCAATCCGCTCCAATAATTCTTCAAATCTGGGTATGTACTGCCCCGCATATTCAGGCGAAAATTTTATGCCTGCATCCAGTTTTCGCAAGTCTTCATAACTATAACTTTCAATTTTTCCGGATCCATTGGTGGTCCGTTCCAAAGTATCATCATGATGCAGAACCAGCTGTCCGTCTGTGGTCATATGGATATCGGTCTCAATCCCGTTCAGTCCCAGATCAATTGCCTTCTGAAAGGAAATTAGCGTGTTTTCCGGAAGAATCGCGCGTACTCCTCTGTGCCCCACAATCCAGATATTCTCTTTTGACTGATTCCAAAACATTTCATTCATTCCCCCTTCTATTCAAAAGTATGTTTAAAAGTTCTCTGCCGCTTTCAAGAACAAAATCAGGCTTATCGTTCGATTCATCCAGAATCTCCTTTGTTGTCTCCCCACTCATTACGAGTATGCTGACGCAGCCTGCGTTTATCCCGCTTTTAATATCTGTATATATGCGATCTCCAACAACAGCGGTCTGCTCTTTGCTAACCCCTTTCATCTCCATTGCAAGCTGTGGCATCAATGGCTGCGGTTTTCCTATGACAACCGGTCTTTTTCTAGTAGCATTGTATATCATGTCACACACGCTTCCGCAATCGGGAACAGACCCGTATTCTGTGGGACAAACATAATCCGGATTTGTCGCCAGATATGGTAGGTCTCTTGAGAGCAAAAGCTTGCATACATCCTCCAATTTTTTAAAAGTCAGTTCCGTATCGAACCCCATTACGATTGCATCGACTTTTGCAAGATTTTCTGTGATTTCGAAGCCATTTTCTTTCAATTCCTCCTTCAGCGACCCTGTTCCGCACACATAAAGTCTTGCATCCGGATGATGCTTTTTCAGATAATAAGCCGTCGCTTGTGAAGAAGTAATAAAATCCTCTTTTACTGCTTTTATTCCAAGTCTGTCCAGCTTTTCTATATATGCGGAAACACTTTTTGAAGAATTATTTGTCATAAAGAGATACTCTGCTCCTTTTTGACGTATGGTTTCTAATAGTTCCTTGGTAAAATCAAAAAGCCTGTCACCCAGATAGAGCGTTCCATCCATATCAAACAGAAAGAGCTTTATATCCTTTATCATTTCCTTTTCCCACATTCTTTATCACCCCATCATGTCACAAAGTCTTAAAAGCGTTAACCGATAACGCATATACGGAGAATATTTGATACAGTTATCTACAAGCTCCGGGTCTTTTCCTATCTCTTCCACCGTCAGCTTGCATCCCGCTTTTTTCATCGCCGTATATATCTCGTCATAGGACGGGATACTATGTATGACTGTTCTTATTTCCTGCCACTTTTCCTGCAAAGCTCTAGGGTCAACCTCATCTGTTACCGTTTTGGGCTCGTTAAGCTTTTTCACATCGCCTGCCATTTCTCCATAAAAAGCGTACACATCTTCCCAATCTATATGCTCTTTCTCCGCCTGAATGGTTTCTTTTTCTGCAAGTGCGTTATAATATTTCAGCATAAGTAACGTAAACACTCCCACATCCTCGCCATGGAAATTTGGAATGATTCCGTCCCGAAGTTCCACGCATTCCAGCAAATGTGCGATGATATGCTCGCTTCCGGATGCCGGGCGGGAATTTTGCATAAAACTCATTCCAATCCCGGTCATGAGTAATGCTCTAAAAATCTCTCCTGCCGTTTCCTCATCATTTTGTGTTACCCGATCTGCCATTGACATAAGACTGTCTATCGCATCTCTTGTAAGCTTAGCCACCCGTTCACAATAAATCTCACTCGTTAAGAGGCTGGAAATTTTCCAGTCTACAAGAGCAATATATTTTGCCACCATGTCACCAAACCCCGCTGATTTCAGGTATGTCGGCGCCGCTGCCAAGATTTTCGTATCTCCGATAATGACTTCCGGGCTTTTTGCCGGGTAGCTTGACTTAAATCCATCCTTTACAATCGGAGAACTGTATGATGCAAACCCGTCCATAGATGGAGCGGTCGCAAAAATGCAGAGCTTTTTGTTCTGTCTTGCCGCAGCCAAACGACAGGGATCATTGACAGACCCTGTCCCAACCGACAAGATGCCAATATCCTTTCCTGCAATCATGCTCTCCAGTTCTTCCACATGTTCCATGCAGGCAACACGAATCTCGTCATATATCTTATATTCTACTGAAAAATCCTTTAAGCTCCCTTCAATTCCTTTCGCAGCAGCCAAAGTTTGCCTGTCAGCAACGAGAAGCAAATTTTCGGGGAACCCATTTTTCTTTAATACTTCCCCCACGCTGTTTACAAGCCCCGAGCCTATCTGCACATCCTTCACAGCAGTATGGTGTTCCATCCCACAGATACAAAGCTGTTCTAATTCTCTGATTAATTCCATTACATTTTTCATTTGCATAACAATCCGCCTCCTGAAATCTTAAATAATATCTTGCGTAGCAATAAATAACTTTCACGGGTCGCAATCTTCTTTACATCTAACATCACATTCCTCCAAATATTTCTAAAGTTCTTCTACATATTTCAAGCCTTCCATACTTCTCAATTTGTCCATGAAAAGCAGGCGCTTGCTTCTGTCTTTTACTTCGATGGTAACAATCGCAGTCGGACCCTCCCCTTTGATTTTGCTTTTGGACAGCTCAAATAACGAGAGCTTGTAGTCCTCCTTGTGCATTTCCTCCATGAACTGTGCAATACTTCTGTTGCTCTCGAATTCCAGATACAAATCAAACACCTTTTTGTGTTTCTGCATCAAATAATCCAGATAATTCAATATCTTAAATGTAAATAACACAAACACAAGACTTAAGAAAACTCCTTCCATATACCCGATTCCGGCTGCCAGCCCTATGCATGCACATGTCCAGAGTCCTGCCGCAGTCGTCAGTCCCTTAATCTGATTCTTTCCGGTTACGATAATCGTACCCACACCCAAAAAACCGACTCCGCTGATTACCTGTGCTCCCATGCGCGCAATGTCCCCTTCCCCGGGAAATTGTA
>ONED01000078.1 GCA_900316755.1 uncultured Eubacteriales bacterium | reverse complement strand
AAGACCCACACTTCTTACCACTTCCAGATTTTCAAAAAACTCTCCACGATTAAACTCCCGCTTTGCGGCGATTCGAATTAACCGCTCCTTTTCATCTTCAATATCTGCTATATCACCTAACGCTCCGGGAAGATTTCTTCCCATAAACGGATAATGGTCATAGCTTATAAAATCCGGGTGTACAATCTCTACAAAATGCCGGAGATGACTTTCATAATCTTTATCCTTTAAAGCATTCACCGGTGCATAATTGGGATAAAGATTAATCACCGTCTCCTGGTCGGGCGCATATCGTTGGAATGCCTGTACCAGTTTTGCGAGTATTGGAAACTCCTCTGTGTTCGGCTCATCCCAGAGATCCCAGCCAACGATATTGTCAAACTCCTGATAATCCTCCACAATCGCTTTCACGGTTTCGTCTATCTCATCCATCCGCTCCGGTTTTCCGACCTCTCTCACCCTGGTTTCAAAGACAGTCGCCCGCAGTCCATACTTTTTCATCAGCCGCAGTGCCTGTTTATTGGTCTCTACATCATACCTGAGGAGCTGGCACAGGGTAATCCCGGATGCTGCCATATCTGCAATGGTCTCCTCCTTCACAACATATTCTTGTGAGGGACCAAAAAAATAGGTAATATCAAATTTTTTCATATTCCCAAACCCTCCTACTCTTCCGGCTTTTTTCTTTGATTGTTTTCATTTTGATTCTCTTCCTCCAAAACTACTTTTGCCGCCGCTTTTCCGGCTGCTTCACCGACCGGAGCCATATTGCCTGCCACGCGATAACTTGCATGCGCATAAAAATCACCGCTGATACAACGTCCTGCAAGGATTAGATTATCAATATCCACCGGAAGCAGTGCACGAAGCGGAATATCATAAGGCTGTATCTCAATCCCTTCGTCAGTGAATCCCTTTCCTCCATCGTCTTCAAGGGAGTGAATATCTACCCAGTAACGCACCTTACATACCGCATCCTCGTGTTCCCGTCCTGCAATCATATCATCTAAGGTAACCGTATATCTTCCGTGAATCCTTCGTCCCTCTCGGACTCCCATGCACTCCGGCGTGCTAACAAGCGTAATCCCCGGAAATTTATCCGATGCCTTCTCTCTTAGTGCTTTTACCATGAGATAAATTTCTTCTCGCGCATGCAGCGTTGCAAAAGAAAGTTCTTTGACATTGCAGCCACTCTTTCCGTATTCCTGATTTGCGCTCAAAATATAGATACCGCCACACAACGGCTGAATCGACGGGCATCCGATGGAATAGGGGGCTCCTACTGCATCCAACACTTCCTTCAGACGATTTCTCGCATCCCAGAATGGCTGTCCAGGATAAGAGATGTATGGCTCTGCCTTCTCATCCAATCCACTAATCAGTGCAATCATACTCATAGGCTGGGCTTTTCCATCGGAAGCTCTCCCATATTCAAACCCGCATCCTGCCATCGCCGCCACATCACCATCACCGGTTCCGTCGATTACGACCTTTGCCTGAAATTCAGTCACTCCCGACTTTGAAATCACATCGACCTTCTGAATGTTTCGCCCTTCCGTCTGAATACCGCTCACTTGGCTGTAAAGCCAGACATCTACTCCGCTCTCCGCACACAGCTTTTCCAAAATATATTTCTGTGTTTCAAAAAGTGTGGCAGAAGAACACTGCATCTCCTGACGAACCAGACCCAGAAATTCACTTAAAAGTCCATCCTTATAGCCGCTATCCAGTGTCATGCCAACCAGTCCGGCTGTCCACATTCCTCCAAGACAGCCGCCCCGTTCAATCAGGGTCACTTTGACTCCTTCTCTTGCCGCAGCAATCGCTGCCATCGTTCCTGACACACCGCCTCCCACTATGAGTACGTCTGTTTCCATCTTCACAAGGCTCTCCCCCTTTTCTCTATATCCATACTTCCTCATGCTTTTTCTGCGCTTCATCGCCTGCATAACAGGTCAGATGTCCCCAGAGAGAATCATCAATTGACGTGCAGGAAATCGATGGCTGTTTGCCTTCCATCAATTCGCAGAAATCCATCACCAATCCTTTGTCCCCTCCAAAATGACCACCGGTCTCTCCTTTTACATCATTGAAATTGAAAACCGTTTCTGTCCATGTGGATGTCTTTTTATCGTATTTTGATAAACGCAGAATACCATCCATGACGTAACCTTCTGCCTCTCCCTTGGTACCCTGTACCCAGATACTTCTGCCCGGATGCATGGCTCCCATTGTCAGTGTATGTACAGCCGTGGAACCATCCGCAAAGGTAATGGAGACATTCTGATGATCCACAAGATCCCCTCCGCATTTGTAGATACATCTCCCGTGCGGATTGTAGGTTTCTAAAGATTCTACTTTTTCTTCATATGTCACATCTTCCCAGTTTTTTCCGGTACACTGCCACGGATACCACGGAAGCTGACAATTATCCAGATACATACTCTGTACATCATAGACACAATTCTTGCGCACCTCTTCCGGACAATCCACGAGGCATCTGGTTCCTGCGCCCTCCGGTGCTTTTTCCGGCAGAAAATATCCTCTTCCTCCATGGGAATATACTTTCTGTGGAGTGGTGTCTCCGTTTAACCAGCAGATTAAATCAATATCATGGCAACATTTTGCCAATAAGAGAGAGGAGCCACATTCTGCCTCACTTGCCCATTTCCCCCGAATAAAGGAAACAGAACTATGGAAGGCTCCCACCCTCTCAGTTGTCTGGATGTTCATAATCTCACCTAATTCACCGGAGCAAATCAGTTCCTTGACCTTGCGATAAAATGGTGCATAACGGAGCACATGGCAAATCATGAGCTTACAATGATTTGCATTGGCAGTATCACGTATCTTCATCAAGTCCTCTTTGTTATTCACAATCGGTTTTTCCAGCAGCATATGGTATCCCTGCTCTAAAAATGGAATCGTGGTTTCCAGATGAAGCTGATCCATGGTGCCGTTGATGACACAATCTGCAATCCTTCCCTGCGAAAGCACCTCCTGCATATCTGTGTAACACTGCTCCTCTGTAACTCCAAAGTGTTCCCTCATGTATCGCAGCCGTTCCCCATCCGGATCAATCGCTGCCACAATTTCCATTTTGTGTAACTGATTAACCCCTTCCTCGCAATATACGGTTGCACGGTCTCCACAACCGATGACTACCACTTTGATTTTCTGTTCCTGCATGCTCATATCCTCTTTTCTCTTTGTTTATAGTATCTGAAATTAATC
>ONED01000086.1:4065-5698 GCA_900316755.1 uncultured Eubacteriales bacterium | reverse complement strand
CCATTCATCAAAATAAGTATACTGAACAGTGTATCTGTCATTGGGGCAGCCATTGTGGTACACGTTGGGTCCGAAACAGTCTGCCATAACAGTACCATTCTCCCCATTTAAAGTGATATTTACCTCCATACGTTTCGGGAATACTTCCCAGCCCGGTCCAGGTACTTTCAGACGTTCTTCCATTTTAGACCAGGATGGATCAAGAGAGAAGATAGTGCCGTCTTTCATTCTGCCGATTACAGAAAGCATATCCTCTTCCTCAATATCGGGACGGATGTTCGGAGCCACTTCCGCATAGATAGACTCAAACTCGCTGCCTGTCATATGACGAATCATATCAAAAATGTGCGGATGATCACAAAGTGCTCCGCCTCGGAAACGGCTGTCACCCTCTTTAATGGAAACCCGTTTTCCGTAGCTTTTTTCCGGTACTCCCTGCCATGGGAATGCCCAAACCGGGGACAGTGTAATGTTTGTCGCATTAAAGGATTTTATCTTTCCTATCTCTCCGCTTGCTACAAGCTCCTTCATTCTTACAATCACCGGATTATAATGCATCTCCAATTCAATCTGGCACACCAGATCATTCTTTTCTACGATTTCAATCATCTCATCATATTCGTCCATATCAAAAGTAGGAATCTTCATAGAAAGAATATGAATTCCCCTTTCTGCGCAGAGTTTCATCTGACGAAGGTGTTCGCTGTTTTCGCCACCCAATCCAATTTCGGGTTATCCATTAATGTCTGATAGTATTTGCGGGTATGCCCATGTGTCATACTCATCATTGCGATTTTCAAAGGCTTCATATTACATCACCTCTCTTTCTCCGCATGCAGCGGATTTCTTAGCCATCTCTACAAGTCTGCAAAGATTTGCATCGATATTCTTCATTTCATCATAGTTCTTGTTCTGAGCTAAACCGAATGCTGCTCTTACAACTGCAATCTCTTCTATAGAAAGTCCGTAAAGTTCAAAGTCTACATCGGTATACTTTTTGTTTTCTTGACCGAATACGTAGATTGAATCCTGTTTCAGCTGTGCATCTACGACCACGTCACATGCAATTCCTCTCTGAGAAATAATTTCATGCTTGTCCTTGGGAATCTCACCCTCCTTTAAAGTAGCCGATATTTCGATTGTACACACAATGCCATCCTCGGTAGTCGCGATTGAGTTGAGCACATTATCATTTGCCATAACCATGATAGATTTTATCTTTCTCTGTAAAATATATTGGCATAAATCTAATTCTCTGTAGAGCGTCTCGTAAATATCTGAACCTTTCCCGATGATTCTTGCAACTCTCATCACGCTGATACCCACAAGAGTTCCATTGTTCACCATATTTTTTAATTCCACAAATCTTCTTTCACTTCTGTATGAAAGGATTGGCAATTCCATACCGTCAATCACAACCGTTTTGTCATCTTTTAAAACAGCCTTGGCAGCTACAGAATATTTTTCTAAAAGAAGATCTAGTTTTTCCTGTAATCTGTTCATCACAAATTCCTCTCTTTCCCAACTATAACATCTTAATTCTTGGTCTGTATTTTTCTAAATAAGCTGCGTTCTTCTCATCTCCGCCCGGTGTGTTGGCACTGGACCAAACCGGTGGCGTAATGCCTCTGTC
>ONED01000086.1:0-4046 GCA_900316755.1 uncultured Eubacteriales bacterium | reverse complement strand
ACCGGATTGAAATCATCAATGCATACATCTGCATAATCAAATAAATTCGTTTTATTGGGATGACGGATAAAGTGATCCTCCGGCATCTCATTCTGCCAATAAGAGCTTGAAACAGCAATGATTTTTACACCGTTTTTCTTTGCTTCCATGACTGCGTCGATGGTTGCAGGATTGATGCCAATATTGTGGAACACGATAAGCACATCATCTTTCTTAAGGTCATAATACTTCATGATCGCACTTCCATAGTTTACCGTTCTCTCCAATTCCAAATATTTTAATGCTTGGTTGAACACAGAAAGTCCTGTTTCCATAATCGGATTGATGCAGGAAAGACCTCCTGCCCGAAAGAACATTTCACCCATACAAAGAGTTGTGTGTCCACCTCCGCCGTACACGTCTTGTGTTTGATTTACAAGTTCCAGATTTTCCAGAATCGACTTGTAATATCCAAAATCATTCATCATCCTTCATTCTCCCTTCAATTTCTTCCCTGTAAGGGATTGCATTTAACACATAGTTTCTACCTACGCTGATTCCGGACGCTGTGACTGCATATTTACACGCTGTCTCCATATCTTTTCCCTCTGCAAGGCATACTGCAAGCACCCCATTAAAGGTATCCCCTGCTCCGGTTGTATCCACTGTGTGAACTTTAATCGCAGGTATAAACACATCTTCATTGATAAGGCATCCTTGTTTTCCAAGTGTCGTAATATTGTTTCGAAAACGTTTGCCATCAATTGCCTGTCGTTCCTGTTCATTCGGAGTAACGGCAAATATCGCATCTGCTATCTCATCCGATATTTCTCGCATCGGTGCCGGATTCAAAATCACCCTGACTCCATGCTTTTTGGCAAGCTGCACCGCCATATCATTTACTTCACAAGGTACTTCCTGTTGCAAGAGTAAGATATCACTTTTGGTAATCTCGCTTTCGAAGCCCATGATATCTTCCGCGCTTAGTTCTGCACCTTTGTATTCGGTTACCTGATTCTCGCCGTGTTTGTCGGTCAGGATAAATGCAAACGTAGTACGCTTACCTTTTTTTACACAAAAGCAGCCCTTCAGGCCTTCTGCCTTTGCTACATGCATACATGTTTGTCCGTCTTTATCGTCTCCGACAGCCGCCAGGAAGGAAACTTCTGCACCCATTCGTGCTGCCGCAACTGCCTGGTTGATACCCTTGCCGCCAATCTCTTCAAATACCGAATCTGCAACAAGTGTTTCCCCTTTTTCATGAAAATGTTCTGCATACATAAAGATGGAATTCCCACAAATTCCGATGACTGCTATCTTCGCCATACCATCACTTCCTTTACAAATGCTTAATTCTCGGAAGATATTCCGCAATCAGTGCTTTATTATACTCTGCTCCGCCTTCCACATTGCCACTCATATAGATAGGAACTCTCGCCCCTTCTTTCGCAGCTAATTCTGCACCCTCCAGTAACAGAGACTGTAAGATAAAAGAACTCGCTGCTGTTGAAACACTTCCCATCTTCGTGTCTGAACCGGTAATCTCCATTACAGCATCCCCGTGCGGCACACAGTTATCAATATACATATCAGAACATTCGTACAAAAGTGGAGTATCCTTCTTATCCATGAAGTACGCAGAAGACACCACAGAAATATTCCTAATCCCTCTTTTTGTTGCAGCCTGCGCCATTTCTACCGGCACTGCATTCTTTCCTGATGTAGAAATCACAATCAGCATATCCCTGTCTGTAATACAGTATCTTTCCAAAATGCTCTCGGCAATACCCGACATCTTTTCCATGACACTACTCTTTGCCGCCCCATTGTGAAGCATTAAATCTGTATCCAACATAGCACTTACATTCACAAGCCCACCGGCACGATAAAAACAGTCAAGCCCAATCAGATGGGAATGTCCACATCCAAAGATATAGATTATTCCATCTGCCTTAATCGTATCTGCAACGACACGCGAGGCAGAACGTATCTGATTTGCCTGCGATTTGTTCGCAATATTGTTCTAACATTATTTTTCTAACACTCTTTTATAATTTTCACCGATAGCGTCCCAAAGTTTAATCGGATCCGGAGCCTGTACAACCGTACCATATCCGCCTCGGTAAGTCCAAGTCGCAAGACGGTCAACACCTGCATCCTTATACATATCCACAACATGGTCAATCTGGCTGAAATCCTCCGGCTGTGCATTGTAACCCATAAGCCATCTTTCAGACTGTTTCCCATACTTTTTCGCCATTGCCACCGTTCTGTCTGTAATTTCCTTAAAGAAACTGTCCGGCAGAGTCCAGTTAATGATGGTGGTTGAGAACACATCAAAATATGGGCAGGCGGCAACCATCTCCCAATTATCATATCCCCGAAGTTCTGTCACATAATAGGTATTCTTTGTGGCATGGACACAACAAGTGATTTCTAAGTTCGGATTATACTCTTTTAGCGCTTTCGAACAATCTGCCAGAGTTTTTAATGCCTCTCTCCAACGGAACTGCTTCACGTCATCATTCATGAACTTTGGCATTTCATATCCGTAATACTCTTCAAATTTCTTCATACATTCCGGACAGCGGCAAGCCCAGTCATCCCCTGCTCCACCTGTGATGGAAGCGTATGCTTTTGGATAAGCGTAATGCGGCTCATCCCAGAAAAATCCATCCACCTCCGTCTCTCGAGCCAGCTTCATACAGATACCCGTAAAATAATCCCGGAATGCATTTGTATTAAAGCAGGCTGCATTTAATACTTCTCCTGTATAGGCAGATACCTGGCGATGATGAATATTATTCTGTAAAAACAAACTAACCTGCTCACCACCGAAGTATTTTCCAATTCCCCATGGATCTGCAATTACACGAAGCCCTAAATTGTGTGCTGCTTTTACAATGTTGTTGATATTCGGAAACCAGAAGTCCATATCAAACTCTGTGATTGCGAGGATAACCGTATCGCAGCCATGTTCTTTCATTTCCTTGAAATCCTCGACTGCATGCTCAACATAGTTAAGCCCATAATAACTAATTGCTGTGTGTTTGATTGACATAAAATCCCTCCTTGTATTATAATTATTGCAGTGATTTGCGTATCACTTTCATAACCGTATTTTACTGGAGAACCATGATTATTTTCAACCGCCAAAACACAACAGAAGGTTCAAAAAAAATAACTCTTTATGGAGAAGTAACGACATGTTTTTTGATGATTTTATATGTAATGTGAAAATTATTACCGTTCTGAAGCTTTCCTGGGATTCCAGTGATGCCGATGCAGCCCCAAGAAAGTTCCACGCACTTTCTTTCAGAGTAACCGGTGATGCCTGTTACTCTTATGATGACAATACAATTCAAATTCAAGCCGGAGATATTCTGTTTGTACCGGAAGATGTGGGGTATCATATCAAGGCGCAAAAAGAAGAACTCTATGCCATTCACTTTAAGTTAGATGAAAAGAAACAGAGCACGCTTGAAGCATTTCACGTGACAGATAAAGCAAAACTTCAAAGACTTTTTTCCGCCTGCTACGAGGTGTGGTCAAAAAAAGAACCGGGATATTATTTTAAAGCATTATCCATTTTTTACAATATCCTGCAATCAATGTATGCATCCTCCTCCAATATTCTTACAGATGAATCATATCTGGAAATGAAACCGGCCATCGACTATCTTCATGCACATTTTTCTGATCTACGCTCTGCAATCTTGCAAACATGAGCGATACCTGGTTTCGGAAACTTTTTTTGAAATATTATGGTACGACACCTGTAAAATATATTAACAGCCTGCGTATAAACTATGCAAAAGAGCTTATTGAAAGTGGATACTATAAAATCGAACAAATTTCCGAAAAAGTAGGATTCGGAAGCAGCAAATATTTCAGCACTGCCTTTAAACAATATACAGGCTGCTCCCCTTCTGATTACAGTAAAGAGTAGACCAGATACACCATCGTAGAATATAAGACCAAAAAGAAAATGAAAATAGATTGTCAGATAACTGCTTTTGTGCTAAGATGTAGAAAAGCATTATTTTTCAAAAGTTTCATACGGTTCA
>ONED01000079.1 GCA_900316755.1 uncultured Eubacteriales bacterium | reverse complement strand
AAGTGTTAAATTTGAAAAAGTTTGAAAAATGGGGGGATTTGAGAGATGAGAGCTCTGAAATGCGCATGAATAGTGGATGAGAGATTCCGAGAGGCTATATGGACAGCCTGGGGGGGGTACTGTTTAATTACAGTACCTGCCTTTATGAAATTATGGAGTAATGAAGATGTTGATGCAGGACATTTTCGGAGGTATACAATAGACAGTTTGAATAATGTGGTTGCTGCAAGCGGGTTATCTATCGTTTATGAAAGCTATTTTTTCGGTTTTCTGTATCTTCCGATTTTGGTGATTCGGGCACGGCTTGAAAAAATGATGGATTCTTTAATTGGAGAAAACCATCAAGATAAACAGAAGAGAATGAATTCTCAGCAGCGTGATAGACGTGGTATTGTTGGCGCGGTTCTTCGTTCTTTTGAGAGAAGAGAATTGCAACATTTACAAAAAGGGGAGTTCATCTCACGCGGGAGCAGTATACTGCTGGTTGCAAGGAAGAATAGTGATTTGAAGGGAAAACATTACTTATGAAGGTGATGCGGCTTTGCGGTGGATTGGGCAATCAAATGTACCAGTATGCCTGCTATTTGCAATTGAAAAAAATGTATCCTCATGATGAAGTTCTTGTGGATACCATATGGGACGAGTGGGCAAGATATCCAAACGAGTTGTCCGATGTGTTTGGGATAGACATGAGAGCGTATGATCTATTCTATCAGGTTGCCCATTCTGATAAGAAAGAGATCTTAGAAGCGGCTGTTGCTCAGACAAGATATTATGAGGATTTTGGATATCATAAACTCATTGATATGGTAAAGAATCCTCTTCATGATAGAATTCAGCAAAATAGTTCTTATAGTTTTTTGGCGGAAATATATAGGAAATGTGGGATTGATTGGGACCGCATTTTTTTAGGAGGAGGTTCTGCCTCTCTTGAAGAAGTGAGAGCTTTGATGCAGGCAAATGAATTGTCTTCTACATATGGTACGTCAAACTTAAGAGCGAGTCTGAAAAAAGTTATTCGAGGCAGGCTGCCTCGTATCTTCTTTGGCATGATTGGCAATAAATTGCAGAGGAAGAAATTTTTTTCCGATATAAGTCACTTTAGGAGGCCTGACTTTACTGTAGCGAGCAATCTAGAACGATTTGCCGGTTTTGGAGAGAAAGAAAATATTTACTTTGGATATTACGGAGATCCGCCAGATTGTGTTGGCGTTGAAGAGGGGCTGAAACGAGCGTTTATTTTTCCGGAAATTTATGATGAACAAAATTTAAAGTATTTAGATCAGATAAAATCTGTAGAGAATCCAGTGGCTATTCATGCAAGATTATCCAGCATGCAATACGGGTATGATGGCGCAGGGGGAAAAAAGTACTACGACAAGGCAGTATCTTATATAAAAAAGAAAGTAGATCATCCTTCTTTTTTTGTCTTCTCAGATCGAGTAGAAAAGGTTCAGAATGACCCGACTATGATTGGCCTTGAAGACGGAGATCAGATTTATTATATTACCGGAAACCGTGGGGAGAAGAGTTACATAGACATGCAGCTTATAAGTATGTGTAAGCACTTTATTATTCCCATGTCTACGTTTAGCTGGTGGGGTGCGTGGCTATGCCCGAACAATGAGAAGATCATTGTCACACCATATAGAACTTTGCCGGGGACAATCAGTTTTTGAAGAAGTGGAGCAGTATGAAAGAACAGGTTAACATATATCTTTGTGGAGCAAATTTTCACCCAGGTGAAGTAACCACAAATTGTTTTATGGAAACGTCAAAAGCGAATTTGGATGATTCGTTTTTATATAGTCATTTGGCAAACATTTTTGATATAAATGTTGTAGAAAAGCCCAAAGATGCGGATGTGGTGTTTTTAGCTCAGCCTAGAGATAAATATGATTACAGTGATATTTCCGATAAGGTTATTTGTTTCGTGGCGCCTGAAAATGTTTTCCCAGACTTAAGTTATGTCGATTACGCAGTTTCACCGAACTTGGAATTGCGTTCATGCAGAAGACATTTTTATATTCCGGGATCATTGATGGGGACACCGAATACTCTTAAAGATTGGGAATTGATGCATCATAAGCACGAGATTTCTTTTGGTGAAGAAGAGAAATATCTTCAAAGAGAATTTTGTGCACGAGTTGTTTCGAATGATACCGATGCGGCTCCGGAACGCCTTGCATTTTTTTTACAGCTATCTAAGTATAAAATGGTGGATTCGGGAGGGGGCTCCAGAAATAATGTGGGAGGCAGAGTAAAAGATAAGCGTGCGTTCCTTGCTTCGCATAAGTTCTCTCTTCAGTTTGAGAATATGTATAATTCATGGATTTCCGAAAAATTGGACTCGGGTTTTGCGGCCGGTACAGTTCCTATTTACTGGGGGAATCCTGATGTTTCAGAAATTTATAATGAAAAGGCTTTTATCAATTGTCATAAATATGGCTCTTTTCAAGAAGTGATTGAAGAAGTGAAGCGACTTGATCATGATGATGAGGCCTATATGGAGATGTTACGGCAACCTGCCCTAAAGGTTGACATGGACAAGTCTTCAGATGAATATGGTAAAGAACTTGAAAAATTTTTCTCTCGAGTAGTTCAGGCGGGCAAACAAGGGAAAAAGGAATGCGTGAATTATAATTGGTATGGTGACATGCAACGCATTTATTCACAAGGGTTAAAAGCATTTTTCTTTGAAAAGAACTGTAAAAATGCCTTTATTCACGTGATTCATTATCCATGGACTTTGATACGAAAAATTCCAGGGATGCAGGAAAAGAGAGATGCATTTTTCGCCAGGAAGAAGAATGCTGTTGATTGCTAAGAAAAAGACAAGTTAAGTGACTGCAGGGGTAGAATAGGGACGCATTGTTTTGCTATGGAAATGAAAGCTTCACGGTAACTATTCAGGACGGTAGCCGTCCTGCCTCAAAAAACTTATTGTCAATGTGACGAAATTTTCTCCTTCCGGCACAGATTCCTATCGACCGGGAAAC
>ONED01000084.1 GCA_900316755.1 uncultured Eubacteriales bacterium | reverse complement strand
CGTTGGGCACTTTGCCAAAGTGATATCGAGCGAAGCGAGAGTGGCCGAGAGGGGTCTGACCTCGACGGCCGGTGCCTGAAAATCCGTCCGCTCATGGTCGGAGGAGCGGGTCAGACCCCCGAGAAACGGAACTAATCCAAACCTGGCGATGGGCCGATGGCATTCCAAGTGAGGGACAGGAACCGTTCCTTGTATCTATCAAACTCTAATTTCCGAAACTATTTTGTCCTGATCCTGCAAAGAATGCGAAATGCGCATGACAACGATTCTCTCATGAACCATATCCGGGAAATAATATAATAAATACCTCTTCACCGGTACATAACGTACACCATTACACAACAAGAAAGGATTCTCTACTATAGTTCCACTGAAAGGACTATGGCAAAGGTTCTGTACAGCCTCGTAAATTGACTCATCTAAAGCTGAAGCAGCGTCAGGATTACATAATTCTTCCGAAATATAGGAAATAGCTGCATCGTAATCATTTTCAGCCATCGGAGTATAGACGTAAGAAAAATTATATTCCATATTTTTCTCTGATCTGCCTCCGAACTGTATCGCCATCCTTGAAATCTCCGTTCTCATATTGACGCATACTCTGGTTTAATAGTTCGGCCTCCTTAATGAAAGCGATTTGCTTCTCATAATAAGCCAGACGATCTTCTAAATCTTCCGGAAGAGTCCCGCTCTGCCTGGGTTTTTCAACAGAGAAAGGAAGTCCGCCATGCAAAATACATTGATGCAGAAAAATATTTACTGCCCCGGACATATCCATGCCCAAGGTATTAAAGAGATCGTTCGCTTCCGCTTTGATAGCCGAATCGATATTCAGCTCAGTTGGGATTGTATCCGCCATAAAAAAGCTCCTTTCTTCCACTCACATTTTATCCGCCTTCCCGCGAAAAAGCAATCCCCCGGCGCATACGGCGCCGGGGGATTAATGGACTGTCATAAGCTTCGAGGGACTCGGGGGCGGCCTCTTCCGTCATGACCGATACAGGCATGCCAGGCCGCCGGTTGCGAGAGACGAAGGGGGCGGCTCCCCTGTCCCGACCGGCGGTCAGTAGTCGAGAGGGACAGGAACCGTTCCTCAAAACCGCCCTCACCCGCGCCTATACTGGCTCAGAAGGGGTCTGTCCCCCTGAAAGCCGTGTCCCCCTGAAAGCCGCGTGAGCAGTGGGCGGGAGTTCGGTCAAGGGGTGGTACCTGACCCTTTATGTCTTAAGATTCTTGCATTTCCAGCATGATTTTTCTAAGATCACTTCGAAATTGTTTTTCAATATGGTCTCTTCCAAATGTGCTTGATATAAACAAAGGAATGCAATATACGATTGCAAAAATAATAATGGACAGTAGAAGATAGTAGGTGGTCACATCAGCTTCATCAATTTTAAATATCGCAATAATTGCATCATGTGTAGTACCCAGGATAGCTGAACTCATAAAAAACAGAGCGATGTTCCAATAAGCCCCCGGCATTTTTTTCGTCTCTACGGTACTTCTATCCTCAACCACATCTTCTGTATATTTGCTTAACAATAAGTCTTTAATTCCATCCGGCGAATCTATTTGTTCATCTGTCGCAACGTATTTTTGAAGTTCATGTCTTCTTTCAGACCAGTAGGAGTGATTTTTCAGAATCTTGCTGCTTATTTCTCCACCCAAAAACAAGACAACTATCCCCACCACAAACAGGAATATTGAAGGTACAAGAATTCGGCTTTCAAATAGGTGCAAGATAACCGCAAACACAAGCTTTCCAACTGTAAACAAGAAGAAGAATATCACTGCGAGATTAATAATATCGCACAGCAGTTTCCCGTTTTTAAAATATATTTTCCGATAAAACTTAAACGTTTCTTCATACATGGGTTTACCCTCTTTTCAAAAGATTCAAGCTATTGGTTCTTTGTAAATGGAATAATCTGAAAATTATTCCGCTTACAAAGAATCCCGGCCCACCCGGGCCGGGATCTTTTGCCCACATGCTTTGAATGTGTTTTTTATGTCGGAACTGCGGGCCGAACCATTAGCCTTAAGTTCCTTGTGTCACATGATGTGAATTACTTGAATACGTAGAATGCAACGCCCTCTGCTCTCCAGCCGGCCTTTACATTCATGTCAGACTCAGCAATGTTTGTGGTGTAGTTGTGCTCACCATTGTTGGAGCCTGTGTTGTATGTACGGTATACA
>ONED01000088.1 GCA_900316755.1 uncultured Eubacteriales bacterium | reverse complement strand
TTTCTTTTATCTGCAATCTTCTTGTATTTTCTTGCACTCTGTTTTTTGAAAAAGCATCTATCAAAAAGTTGTCTGAGCAACCTCAGATTTTCAGATAAATCGTATGCTCAAATGGCAAGGCTCGGGATTGTAGAAAGTCTAGACGGCTGCATTTTAGAGATTTTATTATACAAGCACTCAAAAGAACTCGCAAAGCTCAAACATTTTTCGTGCTTGTATCTTTTCTAAAATGCATCCGTAAGACTTTCTATACAATCCTTCGATGCATTCTCCCATACGATTTATCTGAAAATCTGTGTGTTGTGAGTTCCTTTTTGATAGATGTAATTACTTCTCAAAAATCAGAGTGTTAGAAAATACTGAAGATGAAGCCTAAAAGAAAAAGCCCTTGGCAGCGGCGTGTGTGCCGACTGCCTCAGGCCCAGTGAGACCGATTTCACTATCGCGACAAGCCCGCCCTTTTAAAGTGCGTCTTGCGGCCGATTATTTTGCTGCCTTTTTTGCAAATTCTGTGGTCACAAGGTCTTTGTACGGAGCGCGTTTTGTAAGTTCCCCTGCAGATTCCAGAATATCCTGTAAGAGCTCGAAGCTTTCTTTCTCAAAAATCAGGTCTGATTTCCAGGTCTCCTGTTCGTAATAACGGGTTACAATGGTTGTGACCGTGTTCAAATCCGTCTCTTTGAATTGAGGCTTGATGATATTGGCAATTTCCTCCGGTGTGTGGGACTGCACGTAATCCATTCCTTTTTGGAGTGCATTGGTGAAGCCCTGAATGATTTCCTTATTTTTATCGATATAGCTTTGTTTCGCGCAGAAAGCCGTGTACGGGACATAGCCGCTGTCTTTCCCGAGTGAAGCGACTACATAACCTTTCCCTCCGGTTTCCAGAGTGGTCGCACCCGGCTCAAATTCAACGGTATAATCTCCCTGACCTTCTGAAAACGCAGCAGCAGTGGACGACCCAAAATCAATGTTCTGGTTGATTTCCAAATCCGTTGCCGGGTCGATGCCTTGTTGTTTTAGAATATATTCAAATACCATTTCCGGCATTCCGCCTTTTCTGCCGCCAAGCACAGTGCTGCCCTTTAAATCCTTCCATGAAAAGTTCGGCATTTCTTTTCGTGCGACCAGAAAGTTCCCGGCCCGCTGTGTCAACTGGGCAAAGTTAACCACATAATCTGTGGCACCTTCGTTGTAGGTATAAATAGAAGCCTCAGACCCCATAAATCCGATGTCTGCTTCCCCGGAGAGAACAGCGGTCATGGTCTTATCGGCTCCAAAACCGGTCACGAGAGTGATATCAATCCCTTCGTCGGAAAAGTAACCTTCTTCAATCGCAACGTACATTGGTGCATAAAAAATGGAGTGTGCCACTTCATTCAGCACGACCTTTGTATTTACGTCCGCACTCGTTTCCTTTGCCGGGCTGCAGGCATACAGGGAACTGAGTGCAAGCATCAGAACGGTACAAATAGTAAATAGACGCTTTTTCATAAATCCTCCTCATCATTACTATGGTATCTCCTATAGCATATGACCGGAGGACGGAATGGGTGCTATTTTTTCTTTACAGGTACTTTTGGCGGTTCGTAGTGGTAGACTTCATTGTAGGACTCCATCGCCGCGTTGGCCAGATAATCGTAGGAATCAACGAGTTTCTGGTTTTCTTTTTCCGAAGTTTCTTTTTTTGATTGCATGAAAATTTCCCCCTTTTTAGATGGTATCGTGTAGATAGCGTGTGCAAATGAGAGGGAAATATACGGCATTCTCTATCACAAAATTTTCACAGGATTCCAAAAAAATAAACACAATTTTATTCTAAAATAGCATCGAAAACAAAAAAGGCAGGAGGCTATGATATGTACATTTTAAAGAACGCGTTGAGAAGCATCAACCGCTCAAAAGGAAGAAATATTCTGATTGGAATCATTGTGCTTGTGATTGCAGTTTCATCCTGTGTTGCATTGTCGATTCGGGAGGCAGCCCATTCGGCAGAGGAAGCATATTCGGAGAATCTGGAGATTCGTGCACAGATTTCCATGAACCGTCAGAAAATGATGGAGGGTCTTTCCGACAGAGAGTCTATGAAAGAAGCGATGACAAACCAGGAGGAGATGCCGCTAGAGGAACTTCTCATATATTCCGAGGCAGAAAGCGTAAAGGATTTTTATTACACGGGGACGGCATCCATCAATACGAATGGGGATTGGGAAGCCATTGATACCACCGGAATCGTGGAAAGCGAGGAAGAATCAAGTGGATTCGCAGATGCGGGCGGACAGAACAGTAAAACAGGTAAAATGACAGGCATGATGCAAGGCGGTCGAATGGGAGTGCAGGGCGCTTGAAAACCTGATTGCACTTTCCGAAGAAAATGCGACGACGACTACGGATGAGGAAACAGGCATAACAA
The DNA here is from genome assembly GCA_900316755.1 of uncultured Eubacteriales bacterium. Classification (GTDB taxonomy): domain Bacteria; phylum Bacillota; class Clostridia; order Lachnospirales; family Lachnospiraceae; genus Faecalimonas. Next base: position 818 of record ONED01000088.1, on the reverse strand, counting down.
GCAGTACGGCAATCAAGAATCAGGTGAGCGGAACCTATCTTTTTGCTACCGTGGAAGATTATGAAAACTTCGAAGAGGAAGCGCGGAGCATGGGATTATCCGATGAATACACGATTTCCTCCGGTGATTTGACAGCTTACGAACAGAGTCTGGAACCATTGAAAAATTTAAGCGAGTATGCCATGTATTTCTTTGTTGTCATTTTAATCATCGGCGGTATTATTCTTGCAGTATTAAACATTTTTAATATCCGTGAAAGAAAGTATGAAATCGGAGTACTTGCAGCAATCGGAATGAAGAAGTGGAAAATTGCAGTGCAGTATGTCACAGAATTGTTATGTGTTACTTTTGTTGCGATTATCATCGGTGCCGGAATCGGGGCGGCCGGTTCTGTCCCGATAACGAATGTTTTGTTGGAGAAACAGATAGAAAGCCAGACAGAGACGACAGAGGGTCAGATGAAAAACTTCGGAAGAGGTGGAATGTCGGATGATAGCATCGCGGCAGTGGGTCAATTCGTCAGTGGCAAGGAAAATGGCAGTATAAGTGGATTTACAGGTGTGATGGGTCAAATGACAAATTATGTGGATAAGATAGAAACAGCCACAGATTTAACTGTAATTATACAGTTGATGGGTGTCGGCATCCTGCTTACCATGATTTCAAGCTTGTTTGCAATTGTTTTTGTACTTCGGTATGATCCGCTTAAGATAATGGCGAACAGAGATTAGGAGGGCAGGTATGAGTAAATTAAGACTGGAAAACGTAAGTTATGGATATGAAAAGGGGTTACCGCTGATTCTGAAAGATATTTCTTT